>NZ_OY734020.1:3825756-4144569 GCF_963455295.1 Candidatus Thiodiazotropha sp. CDECU1 | reverse complement strand
GATGTTTGGCTGGTCAATGGCCATCATTATGGCCAGTCTCGCCCTGTTGGCTGTATGTGTGAATGCAGGCTATGGGTGGCAGTATTATGTGGTCAGTTTCCTGACCGTGGCGTTGGTTCCGATCACCCTCTCGCAGATATCCTTGATATTGATACGCAGCTGGTTGCCAAGGCAGTTCTTTGTCTATGTCTTGGGTAACGGTTTTTTTACCGCTTGGCTGGTCGGTTATGTGAGTGGCTATCTGGCGATGCAACTGTTGGTTCTCAGCGGCGCCTACACCATGGCAGAGCTGAAGGTCACGGTGATGCCATTTTTTCCCTTGATGTTCTTCCCGGAAGCCCTGGTCAACGGCTGGGTGATCACCCTGATGGTGGTGTTCTGTCCCACCTGGGTCTACTCCTTCAGCGATGAGCAATATATCCACGGAAAATAGGTTTGGGTTAATGTATAGTGACGGCTTGGGTTAATGAGAAGCTGTTGCGTATAGAGGTAAGCCTTTGAGTTGGTGGGGTAAACTGGTAGGTGGTGCATTCGGTTTTGTGCTGGGTGGACCCTTGGGTGCGGTGTTGGGCGCTGCCCTTGGCCATCGCTTCGATAAGGGCCTGCAGGGGCTGCCCGATGACCAGGTCAGCTGGGGACCGGGTGACCAGGAACGGGTCCAGACCGCCTTCTTCACTGCCACCTTCTCCGTACTGGGACACTTGGCCAAGGCCGATGGTCGCGTTTCCCCAGACGAGATCAAACTCGCCGAAGCCCTGATGGCGCAGATGTCACTTTCGAGTGAAATGCGCAAGACTGCTATCCACCTCTTCAACGAGGGTAAAGCTGAGGACTTCCCGCTCGACGATGTGGTGGAGCAGTTTCGCCTGGAGTGTCATCGTCGCCAAACCCTGATCCAGATGTTTCTGGAGATCCAGATCCAGGCGGCCTATGCGGACAAGCGTATGGATAGCGCGGAAGAGTCCCTGTTGCTGCACATCTGCTCGCTGCTGAATATCTCCGAATTTACCTTCAGAAGACTGGAACGAATGATACGGGCCCAGTCTCATTATGCCGGTACGGGAGGCGATCGTGCGCCATCAAGGGCGCAAGGCCCGACCCTCGAGGATGCCTATGACGTCCTCAACGTCACACCAGCGGCGACCGACAAGGAGGTCAAGCGTGCCTATCGACGCTTGATGAGCCAACACCATCCCGACAAGCTGGTCTCCAAGGGGCTGCCCGAGGAGATGATGAAGATGGCGGCGCAAAAGACGGATGAGATCAAGAAGGCCTATGAACGTGTCAAAGAGGCCAGGGGGATGGCCTGATTGGTGAGACCCGCTTCCATGTCAGGCCCATTAGGGTGCTGATGGGGGCTGCTTAGCTCGCCATTGGCCTGCGGCCCGCTTCAACCAGGCGGCAATCCGATGACCCAACTCATCCTGCATACCGCTGAAATAGTGGTCGGCACCCGCTACCTTGTCCTGACGGAATTGATCACGCCCATTCCTGATAGCGATGCCACGCCGCAGGGTGGCACTGCCAACAACGGCAGGATGGTCACGGCTGCCAAAGATATCGAGGATGGGTATCTCTGTTCCGGTTATGGCCTGGAACACCGGATCCTCTCTATTCTCAGCACTGAGCGCCACCCCGATAGCGACCAGGGCCCGTATTCTGTTCCCCTGCTGAGTGGCGAAATTGAGAGCCATTTCTGCCCCCAAACCATGCCCGATCAGGATTGTCTGATCGATCTGTCGACTGTTGAGGAAGTCGATGCCGGCCTGGATGCGCGGTGTGCTCAAGGAAATCAGCGAGCTGCTGGCGGCGGGGTCTGATGGATCATCGGAGATGGGAGTCTGGATCGACAGGCTATCCCAGCCCCGTTCTGAGAGCTGCCGCCGCAAGGGTTGGATCACCTCGTGCCAGTCGGCATGGCCGTTGCTGTCGTGAAGCAGAATGACTCCCCCCAGTCGTTCAGCGGCAGGGGTTTGGATATGCAAGGCGAGAAAGCGGACTGTGTCTGCTTCAAGCCAGACCGGATTGCCCTCAGTCACCCCGGCCGCCAACTCTTCCGCAATGCGCAATTCACGGCTCAGATTGGCGGCCGACGTAAATTCCGCCATGCAGACGATCAGTAGCAGGAGCAACCGGCGGATGGCGACAGGGAGGGTACGACTTGAGGCCAATATGGGGCTGCAGCGGTATCGATTCATGGGAATTTCCTTACGCCTGGCAATCGGACCCAGTCTACTCTGCTCTACAATCCGCGTCGCTAACGGGGTTCGGTGAAGGGGTATTGTTCGACGCCAGGGTCGGGTCCGCTGACCTCTGTTTGATCCACAAAATAGCCCTGTGAAGGGGAATGCTGAAAATGCCGGCGCTTTGGGGTAAAGTGGCCTCCCTTTTTTTGGTATCTGTGGCGATAATCTGGATTTGCGCCAGGCCACAGCCAGTTGAACCGTAGGAGATAATAATCATGGCCCGTCAATCCGATAAGATCGCACCATCAATATTGTCAGCGGATTTCGCCAAGCTGGGTGAAGAGGTGGATAACGTCCTCGCCTCCGGTGCGGAGATCGTACATTTTGACGTCATGGACAACCACTATGTGCCCAATCTGACCATTGGTCCGCTGGTCTGCGAGGCCCTGCGCAAGCATGGTGTCACAGCCGATATCGATGTGCATATGATGGTCAAACCGGTGGACCGTATCATTCCTGACTTCGCCAAGGCCGGGGCCACCTACATCACCTTTCATCCGGAGGCCTCCGAGCATGTCGACCGCAGCCTGCAGCTGATCCGTAGCGAGGGCTGTAAATCGGGCCTGGTGTTCAATCCGGCCACCCCCCTGTCCCATCTCGACTATGTGCTGGATAAGGTCGACATGATACTGCTGATGTCGGTCAACCCGGGATTCGGCGGTCAGAGTTTCATCCCGGCCACCCTGGATAAACTGCGCCAGTGTCGCCAAATGATCGATGATTCCGGTCTGGATATCCGCCTCGAGATCGACGGTGGTGTCAAGGTCGACAACATCGCCGAGATCAAGGCTGCCGGTGCCGATACCTTCGTCGCCGGTTCAGGCATTTTCGGTTTCCCGGAAGCGGGGGATGCCAACCGTTACGACACCATCGTTGGCAAGATGAAGGCCGAAATGGCCAAGGTTTGATTGAATGAAATATTAGTTCGCGAATGAACGCAAATAAAGAATGATTGATCGGTTAATGCGTAGGGTGCGGCTCGCCGCACCATTGACAGGTCGGTTCTGACATAAACGGTGCGGCAAGCCGCACCCTACATATTAAAAAACATTTACGTTTATTTGCGTTCATTCGCGGACCTCTTCCGTTTGAGAGTACCCGGTCATGATTAAAAAACCCGAAATGATCCTCATCGACGTGGACGGCACTCTGGTCGACAGCGTGCCTGACCTGGCCTATTGCGTGGATGAGATGATGAAACAGCTGGGCCGGCCGCCCCACGGTGAAACGAAGGTGCGGGACTGGGTAGGCAACGGGGTGGAGCGTCTGGTGCGCCGTGCTCTCATCGGCCGGCTGGATGGTGAACCTGAGGAGGCGGAATTCGCACGCGCCTATCCTATCTTTCTCGAACTCTATGCAGAGAATACCAGTAAGCGATCGCTGCTCTATCCCGGTATCCGCGAGGGGCTGGACTACTTGAAGGGGCAGGGTTACCGCCTGGGTTGCGTCACCAACAAGGCCGCCCAGTTCACCCTGCCGCTGCTGCGGGACCTGGGTGTGCATGACGATTTCGAGATCGTTGTCGCCGGTGATACCCTGCCGAAGAAGAAGCCCGATCCGATGCCCCTGTTGCATGCGGCGGAGCAGCTGTCAGCGGATCCTTCCGCTGCATTGATGGTGGGTGATTCTCAGAGCGATGTGAAGGCGGCCCGTGCAGCGGGTTTTCAGATTGTCTGCATGAGTTACGGTTACAATCATGGCGAAGATATCCGGCACTACAATCCGGATGCGGTGCTCGATTCGTTGATCGAGATTCGCACCCTGCTGGAAAATGCCGCTTGAGCTCGGACCAAGTTTTGATTATGGTTAACCCCGACTATTCACAGTAGATGATTTGAAATGGCCCTGCTTTCACACGACACGACCTTGATGTATGGCGCGCGATGGCGTTGGTGATTCCCGAACCAACCCGTTAAATCCCGTTGTCTGGTCTTTTGTGTGGAGAGGAAAATGACCCCCCAACAGTTCGCCGCCCTGGCGCAACAGGGCTACAACCGCATACCTGTCGTGTGTGAGGTCCTTGCGGATCTCGACACCCCCCTCAGTGTCTATATGAAGCTGGCCCATGGCCCCTACTCCTATCTCTTTGAGTCGGTGCATGGGGGAGAGAAGTGGGGGCGCTACTCTATTATCGGCCTCGCTTGCCATACCCAGGTCAGGGTAGAGGGTCTGCAGATCGAGGTGGTGACCGATGGCGAGGTGACTGAATCCCACCAGGTGGATGATCCCCTGGCCTGGATCGAGACCTTCCAGCAGCGCTTCAAGGCCGCCGAGGTAGAGGACCTGCCGCGCTTCAATGGGGGTTTGGTGGGCTATTTCGGTTACGACATCATCCGCTATATCGAACCCAAACTGGCCCAGTGTCCCAATCCCGATCTACTCGGGACTCCGGATATCCTGTTGATGGTCTCCGACGAACTGGTGGTGTTCGACAACCTGTCGGGGCGGATGTTCGTGATTGTGCATGTGGATCCCTCTCAGGGTGGTACCCTGGCATCGGCCGAATCGCGCATCCGCGAGCTGGTCCACGCCATGCGGCAGCCCATACCCCGGGAGAGTTGCGGTCCTGAGCGAACCATTAATGAGTCCGATTTCGTCTCCGGCTTTACCGAGCAGGGTTACAAACAGGCGGTGGAGCGGATCAAGGAGTATATCCTCGAGGGCGACTGTATGCAGGTGGTAGTCTCGCAGCGCCTGTCGATTCCGTTTCAGGCGCCGCCCATCGATCTCTACCGGGCTCTGCGCGGGCTCAACCCCTCACCCTATATGTACTACCTCAATCTGGACGATTTTCATATCGTCGGCTCCTCACCGGAGATCCTCACCCGCCTCGAGGATGGGGAGGTCACGGTCCGCCCCATCGCGGGGACCCGCCGGCGTGGACATACGGAAGAGGAGGACCGGGCCCTGGAGGCGGAGCTGCTGGCCGATCCCAAGGAGCTAGCCGAACATCTGATGCTGATCGATCTCGGGCGCAACGACACCGGCCGGGTGGCGAAGATCGGCAGCGTGCAATTGACCGACAAGATGATCGTGGAGCGCTACTCCCATGTGATGCATATCGTCTCCAATGTGATCGGGGAGTTGCGCGACGGTATGAGCGCCATCGACGTGCTGCGGGCCACCTTCCCGGCCGGTACGGTGAGTGGGGCGCCGAAGATCCGCGCCATGGAGATCATCGATGAACTGGAACCGGTGAAGCGGGGGGTCTACTCCGGCGCGGTGGGTTACCTCTCCTGGAATGGCAATATGGATACCGCCATCGCCATCCGAACCGCGGTGATCAAGGACAAAATCCTGCACATCCAGGCGGGGGCCGGTATCGTTGCCGACTCCATACCCGAGCTGGAGTGGAAGGAGACCATGAATAAGGGACGGGCGGTATTCCGTGCCGTGGCCCTGGCGGAAGCCGGGCTCGACCGGCATGCCTGTGATAAGGAGACATAGCTGTGTTATTAATGATCGACAATTATGACTCCTTCACCTATAACCTGGTGCAATATCTCGGCGAGCTCGGTGTGGAGGTCAAGGTGGTGCGTAACGATGAGATCGGGGTGAAGGATATCGATGCCATCGGCCCCGACCGGATCGTAATCTCTCCCGGGCCATGTACACCCAACGAGGCTGGCATTTCCGTGGAGACCATCCGCACCTATGCCGGCCGCATACCGATCCTGGGTGTCTGTCTTGGCCACCAATCCATTGGCCAGGCATTCGGTGGCAGGATCGTGCATGCGCGGGAGGTGATGCATGGCAAGACCTCCCCCATCCTGCATGCAGACACCGGGGTCTTCAGCGGTCTGGAGAATCCCTTCGAGGCGACCCGCTACCACTCCCTGGTGATCGAGAAGGAGAGCCTGCCCGACTGCCTCGAGATAACCGCCTGGACCGAGGTCGATGGAGGGATGGATGAGATCATGGGGGTACGGCACAAGGAGCTGGCGATCCAGGGAGTGCAGTTTCATCCCGAATCGATCCTCACCCGTCACGGGCACGATCTGTTGCGTAATTTCGTCGAGGGGCGGTAACTTTTTTTAGTGGACTAGTCACCCTCCATCACCACCAGCCTCCGACACTCTTCTTTCTCCGCCGCCCCGACAGCACATCCTTGAGCCGGCGGGGCTACCGCGGCGTCCATGCCGCTGCTGCGAAAGAAGAGCGCCGGAGGCTTCTGTGCCAGGCAATAGGTAGCAGCTTGTAGATACTGTCCACTCCCATGGTCCACCAATACGAACAGACAGTCATTTCGGTGGGGCAGATGTAGGGTGCGGCTTGCCGCACCGTTCGTGGACTAGTCCCCCTCCATCACCACCAGCCTCCGACACTCTTCTTTCTTCGCCGCCCCGACAGCACTTCCTTGTGCTGACGGGGCTACCGCGGCGTCCATACCGCTGCTGCGAAAGAAGAGCGCCGGAGGCTTCTGTGCCAGGCAATAGGTAGCAGCTTGTAGATACTGTCCACTCCCATGGTCCACCAATACGAACAGACAGTCATTTCGGTGGGGCAGATGTAGGGTGCGGCTTGCCGCACCGTTCGTGGACTAGTCCCCCTCCATCACCACCAGCCTCCGACACTCTTCTTTCTCCGCCGCCCCGACAGCACATCCTTGTGCCGGCGGGGCTACCGCGGCGTCCATGCCGCTGCTGCGAAAGAAGAGTGCCGGAGGCTTCTGTGCCAGGCAATAGGTAGCAGCTTGTAGATACTGTCCACTCCCATGGCCCACCAATACGAACAGACAGTCATTTCGGTGGGGCAGATGTAGGGTGCGACTTGCCGCACCGTTCGTGGACTAGTCCCCCTCCATCACCACCAGCCTCCGACACTCTTCTTTCTCCGCCGCCCCGACAGCACTTCCTTGTGCCGACGGGGCTACCGCGGCGTCCATGCCGCTGTTGCGAAAGAAGAGTGCCGGGGGCTTCTGTGCCAGGTAATAGGGAGCAGCTTGTAGGGTGGGGCCCTGCCCCACCAAAAAAACCCGACAATAGGCCTGAATTAGTGGGGCAGGCCCCACCCTACACCATGGTCATAATGCTCTGCCAGATACTGTCCACTCCCATGGTGGACCCTGGCAACCAGAGAAGAAAAATTTGCGTTCATTTGCGTTCATTCGCGGACTGCAATAGATTCACTCCTGAACGAATAAAAGGAGACCCCCCGTGGAGATGCAGCAAGCGATAAAAAAAGTCCTGGCCCGTCAGGATCTCACCGCCGACGAGATGACGGCGGTGATGCGCAACATCATGACCGGTAATGCCACCCCGGCCCAGATCGGTGGATTCCTGGTCGGTCTGCGCATGAAGGAGGAGACGGTGAGCGAAATCGCCGCCGCGGCCTCGGTGATGCGCGAGCTGGCCTCCGGCGTCTCAATCGCTGATCTTTCCAACACCGTCGATATCGTCGGCACCGGGGGCGATGCCTCCGGCACCTTCAATGTCTCCACCGCCTGTATGTTCGTCGCTGCCGCCGCCGGCTGTCACGTGGCCAAACACGGCAACCGTTCGGTCTCTTCCAAGTCGGGCAGTGCCGATGCCCTCGAGGCCGCGGGTGTCAGGCTCGACCTGTCGCCACAGCAGGTGGAGCAGTGTGTGCGTGAAGTCGGCGTCGGTTTCATGTTCGCTCCAGGCCACCACAGTGCGATGAAACACGCCATCGGTCCGCGTAAGGAGATGGGTGTGCGTACCATCTTCAATGTCCTGGGACCGTTGACCAATCCGGCAGGGGTACCGAATCAGCTGCTGGGTGTTTTCGACAGCGACTTGCTCGAACCCCTGGCCGAGGTGTTGCAACGTCTGGGAAGCCGGCATGTGATGGTGGTTCACTCCCGTGACGGCCTGGATGAGATCAGTATCGGAGATGTCACAGACGTGGCAGAGTTGAAAG
This sequence comes from Candidatus Thiodiazotropha sp. CDECU1, assembly GCF_963455295.1. Classification (NCBI taxonomy): domain Bacteria; kingdom Pseudomonadati; phylum Pseudomonadota; class Gammaproteobacteria; order Chromatiales; family Sedimenticolaceae; genus Candidatus Thiodiazotropha; species Candidatus Thiodiazotropha sp. CDECU1. The sequence continues at coordinate 4,136,443 of NZ_OY734020.1, read as the reverse complement.
ATGGCCGGATCAGGCGATTCACCCTGCACCCCGAACAGTTCGGCCTGCAGCGCAGTTCCCTGGATGCCATCCGGGTCAACGATGCCGCAGAGAGTCTGGCCATGATCCGCGGTTTACTGGAAGACAATCCCGGGCCGGCTCGGGATATCGTGGTGTTCAATGCGGGGGCCGCGATCTATACTGCCGGTCTGGCGGAGAGCCTGGAGGAAGGTATCGAGAAGGCCAATCACGCCATTACCAGCGGTGAGGCGCGGAGCCGTCTCGATCGCCTGGTGGTCCTGACCCAGAGCTTTGACTGAACATGAGCGCTACCCCCGATATTCTGCTGAAGATAACCCGGCGTAAGCGCCAGGAGATCGCCGACAGGCTGTCGCTACGCTCCATCGCCGAGCTGGAGACGTCGCTGCCCCAGGCTTCCGAACCGCGGGGCTTTGCCGATGCGATCGCCCGCAAACTGGCGGCTGGTGAGGCGGGTGTGATCGCTGAGATCAAGAAGGCATCACCCAGTAAAGGTGTATTGAGAGAGGACTTTCAACCTGCGCAGATCGCCCTGAGTTATGCCAAGGGTGGCGCTGCCTGCCTCTCCGTACTGACCGACATCGACTTCTTTCAGGGCAGCGACCAGTACCTGCAGCAGGCCCGGGACGCCTGCACGCTGCCGGTGATCCGCAAAGACTTCATTATCGATCCCTACCAGGTGTATGAGGCGCGGGCGATTGGTGCGGATTGCATTCTCCTCATCGCCGCCTGCCTGGATGACCAACAACTCAAGGATCTGAACGATCTGGCCCGGCAGTTGGGTATGGATGTCTTGATCGAGGTGCATGATGCAGAGGAGCTGCAGCGGGCCTTGCAGGTGGAGAATCGTCTGATCGGCATCAACAACCGCAATCTGCGCAGCTTTGAGGTCAGTCTCGATACCACCCTTGAGTTACTGCCCAGGATACCGGCCGACAGGATCGTGGTGACGGAGAGCGGCATTCTCACAAGCGAGGACGTGGCCCTGATGCGCAGTCACCAGGTCAACGCCTTTCTTGTAGGCGAGGCCTTCATGCGGGCCGAGGATCCGGGGGCGAAGCTGGCGCGGCTCTTCGCCTGATGCGCCGGGCCGATCGACTCTTCCACATTACCCATGAGCTGGATAGCAAGCGCTATCTGACTGCCCAGGAGATGAAGTATGAGCAAGATGGAACCCTGTCCATGGTGTCTTGGGCATGAAGAGTATCAGCGCTATCATGATGAGGAGTGGGGCGTCCCCTCCCATGATCCTCGCCACCTGTATGAAATGCTTATTTTAGAGGGCGCTCAGGCGGGCCTTTCCTGGCTGACTATCCTGCGCAAGCGTGAGGGATACCGACGCGCTTTGCACAATTTTGATGTGCAACGGATTGCTGGATATAACGAGGCGGATACAAGCCGATTGCTCGCGGATCCGGGTATCGTGCGGAATCGGCTCAAGGTGGCCGCGACCATTGACAACGCCAGGGCCGTCCTGGAACTGGAGTCCGGGGAGGGACTGGCCGATTTCCTCTGGTCCTTCGTTGACGGTGCGCCGATCCAGAATCGTTGGCGCACCCTGGAGGAGGTACCGGCTTCCACATCGCTTTCAGACGTTATGAGCAAGGAACTCAAACGCCGCGGTTTTCGTTTTATCGGTACCACTATCTGTTATGCTTTCATGCAGTCGGTGGGGATGGTGAACGATCATCTGCTGAGTTGTCCGCGGCACAAGGAGGTCGCCGGACTATAACAGGCATCCGCCTCCCCAACGGTCCGTCCATGTTTCGCTGGGGTTACCTAGGCATCCCTGCTGCGAATGCGAAAGTGGAGTACCAACCGACTCCCTTTTCGATCATTAGTTTGTATGCTGTCAGCGGGTGCCGAAGACTACGATGGTCTTGCCCTTTACGCTGATCAATCCCTGCTCTTCCAGGTTTTTCAATACCCTGCCAGCCATCTCCCGGGAACAGCCGACGATACGCCCGATCTCCTGGCGGGTGATGCGAATCTGCATGCCGTCGGGATGGGTCATGGCATCCGGTTCCTTGCACAGATCGAGCAGGGTGCGGGCAATGCGCCCGGTCACATCGAAAAAGGCCAGGTGTCCAACCTTATTGCTGGTCTGGTTGAGCCGTTGAGAGAGCTGAGCCCCCACGGCATACAGGATGTCTTTGGTATAATCCTTGAGATCGTGATTGAAGAGCTGTTCCAGTCGCTGGTAGCTGATCTCCGCTATCTGACAGGAAGCACGCGTCCGAACCATCACACTTCGCTTGGGTTCAGGGACGAAAAGGCCCATCTCGCCGACAAATTGCCCTTTGTTGAGATAGGTGAGGATAATCTCCCGACCGTCTTCATCTTCGATGTAGACAGCCACCGAGCCTTCCGTGATGTAATAGAGGATATCAGCCGGATCACCGATATGAATAATCTCGGTATTTTTGGGGTAACGTCGGCGGTGACAAAACGAGAGGAATCGCTGAAGATACTCAGGTTCCTGCGGTGGCGGTTTTATGATCGTCATGATCTCGGGACTCTTGGCTGTTGTGGGGAGAGATCAGCCTGCAGATTGATCCAACTATCTGCCTATCGGCAGCTTCAGGTGATCTTTATCGCAGTAATTCTGAGCCCTCGTCCGTAGTGTTATTGTCATCGTTTAAATATTAAGGAGATTAGGATCTAGTTTAGCAACCCTTTTCAACTTGTCGAATCTACAGGCATCGGTAGATACGGGCGATGCACAGTGTAACAAAAACAAGAGTTCATTAATTTAACTCAATTCATACTAATCATCTATCCCTTCTGTCACATATTTGACGCCTTTGGGGTGGAGAACTGGAGTAACTAATGAAAGCACGGGTCGTTTGGGTGGAGGATTCTGTCATGCTGGGGGAGTCCGGGAGTGGTCACGGGGTGGTGATGGATGGGCCGCCAGAGCACGGCGGACGCAATCTTGGCGTCAGGCCCATGGAGATGCTGCTGCTTGGGATGGGCGGCTGTACCGAATTCGATGTGCTCTCCATCCTGAGGAAATCCCGCCAGCAGGTAAGCAGCTGCGTGGTGGAACTCGAGGCTGAACGGGCGGATCAGGATCCCAAGGTGTTCACCCGCATCCACGCCCATTTCATCGTCACCGGCAAGGGGCTCAGTGAAAAGCATGTGGCCCGTGCCATCTCTTTGAGTGCCGATAAATACTGCTCCGCCTCCCTGATGCTGGCTAAGAGCGCTGAGATCACCCACGACTATGAGATACGTGATGAGCAGTGAGGCGGCCGATTTCGATAGGCTGATTGCCGACTACTACCGGGTCTGGTTCCGTTTTCACCCGGTGGCAGCAGTGTATGCATCGGTGCCGGGGTATGAGGGACTGCTGGCTGCCGACGGGGATGATGAAATGGGTGCCTTGGCAAGCCTGATCAGCAATCTCCTGGTCAGTCTGAAGGAGTTGGACTATGAGGCCCTGGATGCCGACCGTCAACTCGATCTGCAGCTGATCTATGGCGCCGCCATGGTTGAGCATCGAATGCTCCTTGAGCACGACTGGCGCCACCGGGATCCGGCACGCTACCTCTCCTTGCATCTGCTCCAGGAGCTGGTTGTGCGCCAACCGGAGAGGTTGTGCGAGGCCTTGATGGGGGTACTGGAGAAGACCCCCAATTATCTGCGGGATGCCAGGGGGCAGCTTGCAGAGTTTCCGGGCCTGGTGTCCACCCTGTGGTTGGCCGATGCCCTGGAGACGGCGGAGAAGGGGGTGCCCTGGCTGAAACGGCTTGGCAGGGATCTGCCACAAACCCACGAATGTTGTGCCGACAAGGGGCGCCTGCAGGCACTCAGCAGTCAGGCAGCGGAAGCGGTGGATGATTTCAGACAGGTATTGATCCAGGATCTGGCCCCGGCCGCCTCGGGAACCGCCGATTGCGGCAAGGAACTGCTCGCCTGGTTATTGCGGCACCGTGACCAGCTCGATATCCCGGTAGAGGATGCCTTGGCCTATGCCCGCAGACGATTGCACCAGACCTACACCGAGATGGAGCAGCAGGGGATCACCCTACAGAGTGTAAAGCAGGATGATGGTGAGCTGCTTAGCGGTGACAGCAGATTACAGGCCTATCGGGAGGAGTCCATTGGTCTCAGGTCTTTCCTGCAGCGGCTCGAACTCCTGCCGGAGTCCACCCAACCCCTGGATTTCCGCATTACCGACAGCTGCTTCCGGCAGCCGGATTGCGGCAGCTATCTGCGCACCCAAAAGGGCGGGGTATTCCTAATCCCCCATGATCAACAGGTTGGGGGTGGTGAGACCCGCGCGGCGATCCGCATGCGTAATCTCTACAGCGGCTGGGCCGGCCGCCACTATCTGGCCTGGGCCGGTGGGGTATCGGCACACAGCCTGGTGCGCCAGATCAATCCCTCCGCCGCTTTCAAAAGGGGTTGGGCACACTACATGAGTCGGATCCTGGAGGTACATGCCTATTTCAATGAAGATGATCGCCTTGCCCTCTATCAGCGGCGCCTGGCCCTGGCCGAACAGGCGACCATCGACCTGGAGTTTCATGCCGGAGAGATCAACAGCCGACAGGCCCTGGAACGGTTGAAACTGCTGTCAGATATTCCGTGCTGGGCGGAGGTCAGTCTGACTGCCATATCGAGGCGTCCGACTGATGCCTTCATGGCCCTGTTGGGGTCCGAGTTGATTGATCACCTTTGCCAGCAGCAACTTGAACAGAGGCCCGATGCCACCCTGCGTTCTTTACACGAAGAGTTGCTGGCCCATGGTGCCGTCGCGCTGCCGTTGGTGGTGCAACGGGCCTGCGATCGGGAGACCTGGGACCAGGCCTTGAGTGAGGTGCTTTCGTGAAACGACCACCGCAACACCTTGGTATGCGACATGTGGCCCTGAATGTGAGGGATATGGCGGCCAGCGAACATTTCTATGTGGACCTGCTGGGAATGGAGATTGAGTGGCGGCCCGACCCGGACAATCTCTATCTTACCTCCGGGCCAGACAATCTGGCACTGCACAAGACCGCGGCGGAGCAGTTTGACGAGGCCGCCCAACGCCTCGACCATATCGGTTTCTTCCTTTCCAATCCTGAGGAGGTGGATGCTTGGTACGACTATCTGCTGGCGGCCGGGGTGAGGATGCGTAACGCACCGCGCACACACCGTGACGGAGCTCGCAGTTTTTACTGCTTCGATCCCGACTGTACCACTGTTCAGATAATTTACCATCCACCAATTGTGGAAAGTAGGCTAAGTTACTGAGGTGGCATGTGGATAAGTATGCGGCCTTCCTGTTGAGGCTGTCGGATAGTAAGTAAAATCAGGATATTAAGGTATGAAGCAATTTTTGAGTTGGGTGTTTAAAACAGTGTTATTGATGCCGTTGTTGTTACTGGTCGCCTGTGGCGGAGGTGGTGGCGGTGGCAGCAGTGATGATGGAGACACGACTGGAACCACCTATACCCTCAGCGGCACCCTTACCGGCCTGACAGGCAGCGGACTGGTGTTGCAGAATAATGGAAGCGATGATCTGGCACTCAGCGGTGACGGCAGTTTCAGTTTCGCTACCGGGCTCAGCGACGGCAGTACTTACAGCGTAAGCGTCGCCACCCAGCCCACTGATCAGAGCTGCACGGTGGGCAATGGCAGCGGGACCATAGCGGCCGCCGATGTCACCGCTATCACCATCACCTGTACTGACAGTACTGGCGGTGTCTTTACCATTGGCGGCATTGTCAGCGGTCTTACCGGTGATGGCCTGTTGTTGCAAAACAACGGTGGTGATGATCTCAGTATCACAGACAGTGGTACATTCACTTTTACCACTGCGCTGAACGACGGCGAGGCCTATAGCGTGACCGTCGCCACCCAGCCCACTGGTCAGACATGTACGGTAACGAACGGTAGCGGCAGCCTGAGCGGAGCCGCTGTCACCGATGTGCAGATCAGCTGCCCACCGAGCGATATTGTCAACCCCAGTGTCACTGTCGCAGGGCCCAAGCTGCTGCGCTTTAGCTGGAACGATGTGGGTGTCGATCACTACCGCTTGTTACAGAATCCAGACGGTAGCTCCGGCTTCAGCCAGGTGGGTGACAACATCACCGGGACCAGCGTGGATGCGGTAATTCCTGTCCACCTGACTGACTGGATAAATGCCAGCTACATGGTTCAGTCATGCAATGCCACGGGAGATTGCGCCGATTCGATAACCATGTCTGCGGCTTCGCTGATGATCGATGTCATCGGTTACCTCAAGCCCTCGTTTATCGGCTCGGAGGATCGGTTTGGCAGCAGTGTCGCGCTCTCCAGCGATGGTTCGACCCTGGCAATAGGCGTCCCAGAGGAGGATTCCATAGCGACCGGGATCGATGGTGATCCGGTGGTCGGAACAGACATGGCATTGAGTTCCGGTGCGGTCTTTCTGTTCGCCCGGGATGGCGACGATTGGAGTCAGCAGGCTTATTTCAAGGCTTCCAACGCCCAGGCAGGCGATATGTTTGGTCAGGCGGTATCCCTCTCTGAGGATGGCCAGGTGCTGGCCGTCGGTGCAACAGCAGAGGATTCGTCCGCTTCTGGTATCGATGGCGACCAGACAGATAACTCATTACAAAGAGCGGGCGCTGTCTACATCTTTAACTATGCCGGTAGCGCGTGGAATCAACAGGCCTATATCAAGGCGTCCTCGCCGGTGGCAGGCGCCAATTTCGGCAAACAGGTCTCGCTCTCGGACAACGGACAGAGGTTGGCTGTCAGTGGTGGCGGTGTCTACCTTTTCGAAGATAGCAACGGCTGGTCCCAGCAGGCGATGGTGGCGGCAACCAATGGCGAGGGTACGGACGGTTTCGGTGACGCATTGCAACTCTCCGGTAATGGCGTGACACTGGTTGTGGGCGCGCCGGGAGAAGACTCCTCGGCAACCGGTATCAATGGTGACCAGACCAACAATGACGCGAGAGGGGCAGGAGCGGCCTATGTTTTTGCCTATAGTGGTTCTGCCTGGAGCGAGCAAGCCTATCTCAAGCCATCAACGACCGACAGTGGTGATGAATTCGGTAATGATGTGTCAATCTCGGCGGATGGGGATTCCGTGGTTGTGGCAACCTGGGCGGAAGATTCAAGCGCCATTGGTGTCAATGGCAGCGCTGCCAATAATTCCAGAGAAAACTCGGGCGCGGTCTATCTGTTTGAGCGTCAGGCCGGCGTATGGTCGCAAACCGCCTATTTCAAGGCATCCAATGCCGATCCCAATGACAAATTTGGCTATAAAGTGGCGCTTTCCGGGAATGGAAACAGTTTGGCTGTGAGCGCAGCCTATGAGGACTCCCTGGCTGCGGGTGTCAACGGCAGTCAGGTGGACAACAGCGCAGCTGCCTCCCCGCCAGGTGCGGCCTATATGTTTACGCGTGGCGATAGCGGCTGGTTTCAGCACTCCTATGTCAAGGCCTCGAATACGGATGCAGGCTGGGAACAGCCGCTCTGTTCACTATTCTGCCCCGATCTAAACGACGAGTTCGGCAGCAGCCTGGCCATCTCCGGTGACGGATCGACCCTGGCTGTGGGGGCGCCTCTGGAGAATTCTGGGGATAGCGCGAATCAGCAGGATGCAACAGCACCTTATGCCGGGGCTGTCTATCTCTATTAGAACATAGGGTTGTATGTGTAGGGCAGCAGCGGTGTACGCCATTGGTGGTTACCCGCTGTGTGCCCTTTTTGATTGCCTCATCCTTCTGTCAGGTTCTAATTAAGGCACCAAAAATTACCCGCACATGGCGGGTTCTATGTTGGCTGGGGATGGAGGATTATTCGGCCCTTTGGGCCTCACCCCTTTGGGGCCAGCTTGCGCTGTTCGCCTTCGCGTTGCTCAGGCGTCGAACCTCTGAACGGTTCAAATCCTCCATCCGGGCAGCTTTGTAGAACCCGTAAAAAAGCCCACATAGTGTGGGCTTCAATTTACTGTTGGCTGGGGATGGAGGATTATTCGGCCCTTTGGGCCTCACCCCTTCGGGGCCAGCTAAAGCTGTTCTCCTTCGCGTTGCTCAGTCGTCGAACCTCTGATCGGTTCAAATCCTCCATCCGGGCAGCTTTGTAGAACCAGTAAAAAAGCCCACATAGTGTGGGCTTCAATAACTGTTGGCTGGGGATGGAGGATTCGAACCTCCACATACGGAGTCAGAGTCCGGTGTCCTGCCGTTAGACGAATCCCCAGTTGCAGGCTCGTGAGAGCCAGGCTTAACGTTTGGAGTATTGCGGACGCTTGCGGGCCTTGTGCAGACCGACCTTCTTACGCTCCACGGCGCGGGCGTCGCGGGTCAGGAAGCCGGCCTTGCGCAAGGTGCTGTGAAACGACTCGTCGAAGGCGTCCAGAGCGCGTGAGATGCCGTGGCGGATGGCGCCTGCCTGGCCGGTGGTGCCGCCGCCGTTGACGGTCACTTTGATATCGACCTTGTCAGTGGTTTCGGTGGCATCCAGTGGTTGGCGTACCACCATGCGAGCGGTCTCGCGGCCAAAGTATTCGTCGAGGGGACGGTTGTTGACCACGATGTTGCCGCTGCCTGCTGTCAGGAAGACCCGGGCAGTTGAACTCTTACGGCGTCCGGTGGTGATATGCTTATCTGCCATGTTGGTTACTCTATATTAATGATCAGATGTCCAGCGGCTGGGGCTGCTGTGCCTGATGGGTATGCTCGGGACCGGCGAAGACGCGCAGTTTCTTGAACATGGCGCGACCCAGCGGGTTCTTCGGCATCATACCCTTGACCGCGTGTTCGATTGCGCGCTCCGGGGCCTTCTGCAGCAACTTTTCCAGACTGATGGACTTCAGATTGCCGATGTACCCGGTGTGGTGGTGGTACATCTTATCGCTCAGTTTGTTGCCGGTAACACGTATCTTCTCGGCGTTGACCACGACGATATAGTCGCCGGTATCGACGTGAGGTGTGTATTCCGGTTTGTGTTTACCACGCAGGTGACGGGCAATTTCCGTGGACAGACGACCCAGGGTCTTGTCTGTTGCATCCACTAGATACCAATTGCGGCGTACCTCTGCCGGTTTCGCGCTTACAGTAGTCATCCGATGTCGCTCCGAGGGAGAACTAAAATGCCTTGAAAAAGACGGCGGATATTACATGATCCAAGAATGGGAGACAAGGCCTAATCAAATATAATTAGGCATGGATCCGACACATGGGGCCAAACGGCTATGCCCGGATTCGAGCCAAAAAAAAAGCGCGACAGGGGGGTGTCGCGCTGAATCTATATTTACCACCAAAGGAGGAATACTGTTACCTGAAGTATCAGTATATTTAAATTATCTAATATACTAAGATTCTTGTCAAGCCAATTTTTAACGCTTTCTGCTATCATCTTTGCCCTCAGCACCCCTGTGGCAGATCATTAGCTAACTAGTCGCAGTGAAGAGACTCTTTAAATTCACCCCTAGCCTCCATAGTTTATTGAATTTTATATAAAATATTTTATGTTTCTTTTCAGCGTTGCGATACTTGTCGGCCTGGTTGTGCTTGTTTGGAGTGCCGACCGGTTTATCAGCGGTGCGGCGGCCCTGGCAGATAATCTGGGTGTCTCGCCCATGTTGATAGGACTCACCGTTGTAGGATTTGGCACCTCGGCGCCGGAGATACTGGTATCGACCATGGCAGTGATCAATGGCAATCCCGGATTGTCGATCGGCAACGCCATTGGCTCCAATATTGCGAATATCGGACTTATTCTCGGTTTCACCGCCCTGGTGATCCCCCTTTCCGTCCACTCCAGTGTATTAAGAAGGGAATATCCGCTGCTGCTTGCGGTCTCGGTGATGACCTTTCTGTTGATGTGGGACGGCGACCTGAATCGTCTCGATGGCACAATCCTGATCGTGACCCTGGTGGGGGTGCTTGGCTGGATGATCTACACCGCAAAGACAGGTGCTGCCGATCCCATCGCCGGAGAGTTCGATGCGGAGATTCCGCATAATGTGCCAACCAAGAAAGCATTGCTCCTGTTACTGGGCGGATTGGTTTTCCTGCTTGTGAGTTCCCGCGTATTGGTCTGGGGCGCCACCAACGTGGCGGTTGTGCTGGGCGTCAGCGATGTGATCATCGGTTTGACTATCGTTGCCATCGGTACCAGCCTGCCGGAGCTGGCCGCGAGTATCACCAGTGCCCTCAAGGGTGAGGATGACCTCGCGATTGGTAATGTAATTGGTTCGAATCTATATAATCTGCTTGCGGTCTTGAGTATCCCGGGTTTGATAGCGCCGGGTGCCTATTCGCCAGAGGTCATGAATCGCGATCTGCCGGTGATGCTGGCGCTGACCCTGCTGCTCTACTTTATGGGGCACGGTCTGGGTAAGCAAGGGCGTATCAATCGTCTGGAGGGTCTGCTGCTGTTGCTCTGTTTTATCGGTTATCAGTCCCTGCTCTTCTTTTCACTGGTGAATGCCTGATGGATGGGTGTTTCAAACCGATTTGAGTTAGTTGTCCAATGACCAAACCCACTACCCCAACACAAGATGAGATGGCCCGGATGATCGACCTGGGCCGGGCTGTGATCGAGACTGAGGCGGATGCGGTGGCATCGCTTATTCCCCGCCTGGGTGATGAATTTGCCCGGGCCTGCAGCTATCTGCTCCATTGCCAGGGGAGGATCGTCGTTATCGGTATGGGCAAGTCGGGTCACGTTGGCAACAAGATCGCTGCAACCCTTGCCAGTACCGGTAGTCCGGCCTTTTTTGTCCATCCTGGTGAAGCCAGTCACGGCGATCTGGGTATGATTACACCTCAGGATGTGGTGTTGGCCCTGTCCAACTCGGGGCAGACCGGCGAGTTGCTCGTCATCTTACCCCTGCTCAAGCGACTGGGTGCGCCCTTGATCGCCATGACCGGAAGACCTGATTCGACCCTGGCCAGGGAGTCCGAGGTGCATATCGATGTCAGCGTTGAGAAAGAGGCATGTCCCCTGGGTTTGGCGCCGACCTCGAGCACCACAGCGGCATTGGTGATGGGTGATGCAATGGCGGTTGCCTTGCTTCAGGCACGGGGTTTTACAGCCGAAGACTTCGCCCTCTCTCACCCGGGGGGTACCCTGGGAAGACGCTTGCTGCTGCGGGTCGGTGATATAATGCATGCGGACAGGTCGCTGCCCGCTATCGGACTCGATGCCACACTGCATGAGGCACTGGAAGTGATGTCAGCCAAAGGTTTGGGTATGACTGCCGTGTTAGGTCCTGGGGGGAGTGTGGCTGGGGTCTATACCGATGGTGATCTGCGGCGTACCTTGAATAAGCCCATTGATATTCACCATGTCAAAGTGAGTGAGGTCATGACCAAGAACTGTCTGACTGTGACGCCTGATATGTTGGCTGCCGAGGCCTTGCAGATGATGGATGAGAAAAAGATTAACGGTCTGCTGGTGATCGATGAACAACAGCAGTTGATCGGTGCATTTAATATGCACGATCTGCTAAGAGCCGGCGTGTTGTAGAGGGGGATGAAAGTGCAGGATATTGATACCAAAGCCCGCGGGGTGAAACTCGTTATCTTTGATGTGGATGGCGTGCTTACGGACGGAAGTCTCTATCTGGGTGACGATGGCCAGGAGTATAAATCATTCAACTCCCGGGATGGTCATGGCATGAAGATGCTGCAAAAATCGGGTGTGGTAATCGGTATTATCACCGGGCGCACCTCAGAGGTTGTGCGCATCCGTATGGCGAGCCTGGGGATTGAGCATGTCTATCAGGGGAAGCTGGACAAGCTTCCGGCCTACGAGGAGTTGCGTGACAAACTGGGCCTGTCGCATGACCAGGTCGCCTATGTGGGTGATGATGTGGTCGATCTGCCCATCATGCGGCGTGTCGGCTTGGCTATCGCGGTAAATGATGCCCATCCCTTCGTGCTCCAGCATGCTCACTGGCAGACGCCCCACAACGGTGGGCGTGGCGCAGCCAGGGATGTCTGCGAAATGGTATTGCAGGCCCAGGGTAATCTTGAGACTGAGTTGGACAGCTATCTTTGAAGCGTCAACTGATCGGTCTCTTTTTCATCCTTGCAGCACTGCTGAGTCTGGGCTGGTGGATGAATAGATTGACACAGCCGGAAGAGGTCAGACAGCCCAGGGTTAAAATCTATCCCGATTCGTATGCCGACGGACTGGTGGTACAGACCTATGATGACCAGGGTGTGCTGAAACAGCGTTTGCAGTCACGAGGGATGGAACATTTTGAACAAACCGGGATTACCAAACTGAAACAACCGACTCTCTGGCATTTCGATCAACAGGCTCCACCCTTGCAGATGCAGGCTCAGGATGGCCTGATCAAACGCAGTGAATCGACCCTGCATCTACCCGGTCGGGTGGTAATCGACAGACCAAGCAGTGCGGATTTGGCACCACTCCATATCATCACCCAGGATTTGACCCTGCACATTGATGAATCCTTTGCCACCACCGAAGCGCCGGTACGTATTGAAAGCGAGAATCAATGGATGACGGCAACGGGTATGCAGGCCTGGTTGAAAGGACCGATGCGACTCAAGCTGCTACATGAGGTGCGAGGCTATTATGAGATTCAATAGAGCAAAAGCCGGCATGGTCTATCTGATTTTGCTGCTATGCATAGCGCAACCGGGGCTTGCGCTGGAGAGTGACAAGGATCAACCCATGCAACTGGAGGCGGACAGCCTTTCCATCGATGAAGCGTCTGGGGTGGTGCTCTATGAGGGTAGTGTCGAAGTTACCCAGGGCAGTCTGAAAATTTGGGCCGAGCGACTCTGGGTGCATCGCCGCCAGGGTAAAACCGAGAAGGTTATCGGTGAAGGGAATCCTGTTCGCTTTCGCCAATTGATAGAGCAGGGGGGAGAAGAGGCGCGCGGCGAAGCCCGACGGGTGGAGATCAGCCTGGAGCACGATGAGTTACTGTTGATCGATGATGCGCTGCTTGAGCAGGGAAACAACCATTTTCGAAGCGACCGGATAATCTACAATCGCGGCAAGGCACTGGTAAGGGCGGGTACCAGCGCACAAGGCAAGCAGCGAGTACAGGTCGTCATTGAACCTGAACAGCAGTCAAAACCATGAGCCAGCTACAGGCCAAGGCGCTGCAGAAGCAGTATGGAAAGCGTAATGTGGTGGATGGTGTCTCACTCAGCGTGAACAGTGGTGAGGTGGTTGGGTTGTTGGGGCCGAATGGCGCGGGAAAGACCACCAGTTTCTATATGATCGTTGGCCTGATCCAGGCGGATAGTGGGGAGATACTCCTGGATGGAGAGGTATTGACCGATCAGGTGATGCATAAACGGGCACGCAGCGGTATCGGCTATCTGGCTCAGGAGCCATCGGTTTTTCGCCGCCTGAGTGTGGAGCAGAATATTCTTGCGATCCTGGAGACCCAGGAGCAGCTGGATGCCGCCAGACGCCGTGAGCTGTGTGACGAGCTGTTACTGGAGTTAGGTATCGGGCACTTGAGGGAAAGCCTGGCAATGAGCCTCTCCGGGGGTGAGCGCAGGCGTCTGGAGATTGCCAGGGCCCTCTCCATTCGGCCGCGCTTTATATTATTGGATGAACCCTTTGCCGGTGTCGATCCCATTGCGGTCATCGATATCAAGAAGATCATTCAGCACCTGAAGGCCCTGCAAATAGGCGTCCTGATTACGGATCATAATGTCAGAGAGACCCTGGATATCTGTGATCGGGCCTATATCATCAACAGCGGTCGCGTGTTGGCTGAGGGCTCCACGGGAGAGATACTTCAGAACGAGGAGGTTCGAAGTGTCTATCTCGGTGAGGATTTTTCCATGTAGCAGACTGAGGGGGCTTGGTTATCCTGTTGATTTTAAATGAATTACAGGATTAATCCTTGAATGGTTCGGGCATTGGGCAAGGTAATGCAGTGGGATTCAGCCAAGAAATATATTTTTCCTCTGCGGCGTTTTTTAGCTAGAATGAAATTAAAGACATACAAATAACATACCAGGTCCAAAGATAACATCTGCGATGAAGCAGGCCCTACAGCTCCGGCTCGGTCAACATCTAACCATGACACCTCAATTGCAGCAGGCAATACGCCTGCTGCAACTCTCCGCGCTCGACCTGAGTCAGGAGGTTCAGGAGGTGATGGAGACCAACCCCATGCTCGAAGTGGAAGAGGAGTTTGGTCAACAGAACACCACCAAGGAGGGGGAGGCCGCTGACAGCGGGGTGTCGGAGCAATCTGCGGCGGTTGATGCGAACAGCAACGACATCAACAACGAACGTGAAATTAAGACTGATGCGCCCCAAGCGACGGAGGAACTGCCGGTCGATAGCGAATGGAGCGATGTCTACGACAGTTATCAGCCCACTTCAAGCGGTGGTGGCGAGACGAACGATCACGACTATTTGATGCACAATAGTAGTGCCACAACCCTGCATGACCATCTGGTATGGCAGATGAACCTGACGCCTTTCTCACCCCAGGATATCGCAATCGCCACAAACATCATCGACGGCATCAATGAGGATGGCTATTACACCGGTGATCCGGAGGAGGTGCTGGAGTCGCTCAACGATGAAGAGGCCACCATTGAGGATATCAATGCGGTGTTGCACCGGATCCAGGCGTTCGACCCGCCTGGCGTGGGGGCCCAGGGCCCTCAGGACTGTCTCCTCATCCAGTTGAATCAACTACCCGAATCGACCGCCTATCGGCAGTTGGCAATCAAGCTTTGCAGGGACTATTTCAATCTTTTGACCGCGCAGGATCAAAATCAGATCATACGCAGGATGAAGATCAATCAGGATGAGCTTGTGGCGGTGATGCAGCTGATTCGTACACTTAATCCCCACCCGGGTTCACTGATTGCCAGCAGCGAGCCGGATTATGTCATACCCGATGTGTTCGTGAGCAAGCAAAACGGTCGCTGGATAGTCGAGCTGAATGGCGAGGTGACGCCAAAATTGCGGGTGAACACAGGTTATGCCAATTTGATCAGGCGCGCGGATCAGAGCGAAGACAACACCTTTCTGAAGAACCATTTACAGGAAGCTCGTTGGTTCATTAAGAGTTTGATGAGTAGAAACGAGACTATTTTACGCGTAGCGAGTAAAATCGTAGAGTATCAAAGGGGGTTTTTCGAACATGGAGAAGAGGCGATGAAGCCTCTGGTTTTGAGGGATATCGCTGAGGCGTTGGAAATGCACGAATCGACCATATCCCGTGTGACAACCCAGAAATACATGCATACACCCAGGGGGACACTGGAGTTCAAGTATTTCTTTTCCAGCCATGTCAGCACCAGTGCGGGAGGTGAGTGCTCGTCTACAGCGATTCGCGCGCTGATAAAGAAAATGATAGCCGCTGAGATTCCCAACAAGCCTCTCAGTGACAACAAGATTGCCGCTCTTTTGTCTGATCAGGGTATCGAAGTCGCCCGTCGGACAGTGGCAAAGTACCGAGAGTCGATGGGTATTCCTCCATCGAACGAACGTAAGCGTCTGATATAGGAGTTATTTGAGCGACGAATCGCAGGTTGTTAACAGCGATCCCTTTGCGGATGCAGCCAGGCACGAGGCTTATGCGGATTGCTGCACAGCATATACTGAAAGTACGATTGGTCCTCAATTAGTGACATCAGGCAGGGTGATGGGTAACCTCATCTAAGATAGGAGAAAATTATGCAAATTAGCGTGACCGGTCATCATGTGGATGTAACCGATGCCTTGAAAAGCTATGTAGACAATAAGTTTGAACGTCTTGAGCGCCATTTTGATAATGTGATCAATGTCCACGTTATCTTGAGCGTGGAGAAAATGAGGCAGAAGGCAGAAGCTACAATGCAAGTGAACGGTGCGAGTGTTTATGCGGACTCTGTACAGGAAGATATGTATGCAGCCATCGATCTGCTCACGGATAGACTCGATAGGCAGGTGTTGAAACACAAGGAGAAAATGAAAAGTCATCGCGCCGGTAGCGGCGTTAAGTATGCGTCTGAGTAATACGGGCTGATTGAACTGGCGAGGTCTCCATGTTTCCAAACGGCTATCTTGTGGAAGAACGGATCGGTTGCAAAGTGGAGGCTGCCAGCAAGAAGCGCGTATTGGAACAGCTCGGTCAGCGCTTGGCCGAGGCTGTTCCCGATCTCAATCAAGATCTGGTATTTGATGCGCTCCTCGAGCGTGAAAGGCTGGGTAGCACCGGTCTGGGCAAGGGTATCGCCCTGCCCCACGCCCGCATGCCGCAAATCACTGGAGCGCTTGCAGCGTTTATCCAGCTCCCCGAGGGAATCGATTTCGACGCAATCGATAATCAGCCGGTTGATCTTGCCTTTGCAATGTTGGTTCCGGAGGAGGCAACCGACGAACATCTGCAGCTTTTGGCCAAGTTGGCGCAGATGTTCGATGATGAGGAGTTCTGCACTGCCCTGAGGCAGGCGGCAAGCGCACATGATCTTTATGAACTGATCCAGCAACGGGAAGCTATAATCTCTGCTTAATGAAGCCAATCTATACCATTCGGGATCTCTATGATGAGTTGGCCAGCGAACTTTCGCTGACCTGGAATGGTGAGGGGGGAGACGCGGAGATTGTGGTGGATATCGAGCTGCAGCATGGAAGGCAGCCCGCTGGCCCCCTCAACTTGATCAGGCCCAATCAGATCCAGGTCATCGGGCCACCGGAAAGGAAACATCTGCTGAGTGAGGAAAAGGATGCCTATCATGAATACCTACAGGTTCTATTCAAGGCCTCACCGGCCGCGCTTATATTTACCGATGGTTTAAAACCACTTCAAGAGTGTGAGGGACAGGCCATGGATAGGAATGTCGCACTTTTCTATACCCCGCAATCCGATAATCAGGTGATAAAACGCCTGGTGGAACGCTTCAGCCAGCCGGTGGGTGAAAAGCTGCTGGTACATGGGGTCTATATGGAGGTCCTGGGCAGGGGAGTGCTGTTCAGCGGTGATCCGGCGATCGGTAAAAGCGAACTCGCACTGGCGCTCATTTCCCGCGGACATTGTCTAATTGCGGATGACGCAACGGAGCTCTATAAATCAGCCAGTAAAACACTCATCGGTCGTTGTCCGAAGGTTTTACAGGATTTTCTGGAAGTGCGTGGACTGGGCATGATCAATATCCGCGCCATGTTCGGTAACAGCGCCATCAAACCCAATAAAGAGTTGCACTTGATCATTGATCTGCTGCATTTCGATGACAAGAAACTACATGATATGGATCGTCTCGAAGGCTGTCATTCAACAAGAACCTTGCTCGGGGTTGAAATCCCGATGACAAGCCTGCCGGTTGCCGCCGGTCGTAACCTGGCTATCCTGGTTGAAACCGCTGTGCGCCAGCATATGCTGATGCTCGATGGCTATAATGCCACTCAGGATTTCATTGAACGACAACAGATCTATATCGATCAGGATGAATAAAGCAGCCGACATGTCTGATTGGTTCAAATTGCAAATCGTCAGCGGAATGTCGGGATCGGGCAAGACAATAGCCCTGCATACGCTGGAAGATATGGGCTATTACTGTATCGATAATCTGCCGATTTCCCTGTTGGTCTCTGTGGCCGATCATCTGATAAATGAACCGGAGGCGATCTTCCGCAAGACCGCGGTGGGCATAGATGCCCGCAGCCAATCCAGTCAGTTATCCACGCTACCGGATATGGTGGAGGATATTCGTAACAGTGGACTCGACTGTAAGATGCTTTTTCTTGATACCAAAGCGGAAACATTGATCAAGCGCTTCAGTGAAACCCGGCGTAAACATCCGTTGACGAATGAGCAGCGTTCTCTGGCAGAGGCCATTCGCTATGAACGTGAATTACTGGCGCCGGTGATCGAGGCGGCTGATCTGAGAATCGATACCACCCATACCAATCTTCACGAGTTGCGTGACCTGGTGCGACACCGTATCGGAGGTGAGGAGGGTAAGGTCTCGATTCTTTTCGAATCCTTCGGCTTCAAACACGGCCTGCCTAGAGATGTGGATTTTGTCTTTGATGCCCGCTGTCTGCCTAATCCCTATTGGCAGGAAGAACTGCGCGCCTACAATGGTATGCAGGCACCTGTAGCTGACTATCTGTCGGCACATCAAGAGGTGACCAGTATGCTTTCTGACATGATCGATTTCCTCGCCCGTTGGATACCTGCATTCGAAGCCGATGGGCGTAGCTATCTCACTATTGCAGTGGGATGTACAGGGGGGCAGCATCGGTCTGTGTTTTTGGTGGAACGGCTGTCACAACACTTTGCAGAGGCGGGTTTACATGTCATGAGCCGACATCGGGAATTGTAATGACCGTTGGTTTGCTGCTTATCACCCACAGCAGGATTGGCGAGGCAATCCTGGAGACGGCTGGGAAAATGCTTGAGGGCGCACCCCTGGGTGTCGAGTGCCTGCCTGTTGGTACAGACGGCATCCCGGAAAAACTAATCGAACAGGCCAGCATGATGATTACCCGGCTGGACCAGGGCCATGGTGTGTTGGTGCTTACCGATATGTACGGTTCCACACCCAGCAACATTGCTTACAGTTTGGCGCAGAAGGGTCGGGTGAATGTGATCTCGGGTATCAATTTGC
Organism: Candidatus Thiodiazotropha sp. CDECU1; assembly: GCF_963455295.1. Lineage (NCBI taxonomy): Bacteria > Pseudomonadati > Pseudomonadota > Gammaproteobacteria > Chromatiales > Sedimenticolaceae > Candidatus Thiodiazotropha > Candidatus Thiodiazotropha sp. CDECU1. The sequence continues at coordinate 4,117,877 of NZ_OY734020.1, read as the reverse complement.
CGATGCTTATACGCGCCCTCAATTATCAGACCATGAATCTTGATATGTTGACAGAGAAGGCGGTGAGCGGAGGAAAAGAGGGAATAGTCTGCTGTGAAACCCTAAGTAAATAGAAAGGTGTATGTTGAATAAAGAGATTGAAATCATCAATAAACTGGGGCTGCATGCCCGTGCGGCGGCTAAATTGGTGAGTTGCGCCAATAGCTTTTCCAGCAATGTCTTTCTGAATCGCAACGGCCAGAGGGTGAATGGTAAAAGTATTATGGGAGTCATGATGCTGGCAGCGAACCAGGGCTCCATAATAGTACTTGAAATAGACGGTAGTGATGAACAGGAGGCGATGCAGGCATTGACCTCTCTGATCAACGAGCGATTTGGAGAAGACCAGTGACGCTATCCTGCCAGGGCATAGGGATCAATACCTCACGGGAAGTGGCGATTGGTGAGGTCTATCTGCTGCAGCGGGGTATCCCGGAGGTCATCCATCGGGAAATCACTGAGGATTTGATTCAGAGCGAAATAGATCGTTTCGAAGACGCCTTGCACACCACAAGCAGTCACCTGCGCCTGGTGCGCGAACAGATACCGACCAATACGGCTTTGGATATCAGTGAGTTCATTGATACCCATCTGTTGATGTTGGAGGACTATGCCATCAGTCAGGCGACGATCAATCTCATCAGGGAGAACCTGTATAGTGCCGAGTGGGCACTGCAGGTGCGCAGGGATGAGTTGGTCAGGGTGTTTGACGAAATGGATGATCCCTACCTGCGAACCCGCAAGGACGATGTCGACCATGTGGTGGGTCAGGTGCAGTTTGTGCTTGCGGGTGGAAAGCCGCAACAACAGGGTGACCTGAATGGCCGGGTTGTGGTGGCCAAGGACCTGACCCCCGCCGAAACCATCATGATGAAGAATCAGGGTGTGGTCGCTTTCGTTACCGAATATGGCGGACCACTCTCTCACACTGCGATTCTCGCACGTAGTCTGGGTATCCCTGCGGTTGTCGGTATTCATCAGGCAACTTCTCTGTTTCGCCAGGGGGAACAACTGGTGGTGGATGGGGCTCAGGGAGTCGTGCTTGCCGATCCCACGGAGCGAATCCTTGCCTATTATCGCCAACGCATCGAGAACAGACGTCTGCGTGAGGAAGATCTGCGACGTCGTGTGGATCTGCCCGCATTCACTACCGATGGTGAGCAGATCTTTCTGCATGCCAATATTGAGTTACCGGATGATATTGAGACTACGCTCAATAACCGGGCGGATGGGGTGGGGCTCTTCCGTACTGAATTTCTCTTCATGAATCGACCGACACTGCCAACGGAAGAGGAACAGCTGGAGGCCTATCACAATGCGGTCAGGGGGTTGGGAGGTATCCCTCTTACCATCCGCACACTCGATTTGGGTATGGATAAGACCACCGGAAATATATCTGACTCGGGTTGCATGCCGGCTATCAATCCAGCCCTGGGACTGCGCGCGATTCGCCTCTGTCTGAAGGAGCCGGAGCTGTTCCTGCCTCAGCTCAGGGCGATTCTGCGCGCCTCCGCCGAGGGGCCGGTGAGATTGATGCTGCCCATGTTGTCAGGGCTCAAGGAGCTGAAACAGGCGTTGCAGATGATTGACAGGACCAAGCAGGATCTACGCAGTGCCGGCCTGCCTTTCGATACCCAGATCCCGATAGGGGGTATGATCGAAGTGCCGGCGGCGGCCTTGGCGGCAGAGAGTTTTGCCCGTCACCTGGACTTTCTCTCAATCGGTACCAATGATCTGATTCAATATACCCTGGCTGTGGATCGTATGGATGAAGAGGTGAATTTCCTGTTCGATCCACTCCACCCTTCGGTGCTGTTTCTGATTCAGCACACTATCGACGCCGCCAATAGCGCGGGCATTCCGATCAGTATGTGTGGTGAGATGGCGGGTGAACCACGCTATGCCCGACTGCTGATCGGAATGGGGCTGCGTGAGTTGAGTATGCAACCCAGTGCCCTGCTCGAAGCCAGGGAGCTGGTGAGGCAGTCGTCACTCGCTATGCTGCAACAACGCACTGCTGAATTCTTCAGCCAGCTTGAGGCGAGTGGCGAAAGCGGGCACTTCGACGCCCTCTTCGATTGATTCCACTATATCTGCCCGGCCTGCGTATGAGACTGTTTCAGGATCAGTCGGGTCTTTCGTGACATAGGGTACAACTCACCGCTGTGCCCTTGGCAACGAAGCGGGTACGCTCCCCGTCATCATCGCGTAGAAATGTACGGTCGGCAGCAGTCACGGAGAGGACTGTTCCTTCCAGGTTCTGTCCGTGACAGCTCATGCAGGCCTGTGGATTGTCTTCATAGAAATCTTCATGTTCAAGGTTCCAGCCGCGGCTGTTGACGTTGTGCATGCCATGGGGGCCGTCGAGGGTAAGTGGCAGGCTGGTATGGCAGCTGCTGCATTCACTCAGCGTACCGGCATGACCCTGAAGCTGTATCGCCGCCAGGTTGTCGTTGGCGGAAGCGACCGGGTTTGGCCAGATGGCATGGGTGGAACCGTGGCAACCCTCGCAGGCGACGCCACCATGACCGAGGCTGTTGCGATAGAGGGTGTCGCTGTTTTCCGCAAATCTCTTGTTGCTGGCCACACGTGGCGTGGCTGTATCTATATCATCCTCCCAGGCCTGGGTCAGGCGCAGGTTATTACCCAGGTGGCTGACCGCATCACCGGTGTGGCAGGATTCACAGCGGGGTTCATCCAACCAGGGTTGCCGCTCATCGCTCCCCACTGCAAGCATGCTGCCGTGACAATCCTGGCAACCTATGCCTGCAGCACCCATTGCGCCCCTGAGGCATTGGGTTATTTTGCCGGGGTGGCACTGATAACAGGTCTCCTCAAGGCTGCCATCGGTGGGGAACAGGGGTTGATCGGTGTCAGGATCTGTTAGCTGGCCATGGTGGTCATGCATGACCTCAGACATGGTGTCCATGTTGAGTTGCTGGCCAGTCGGGCCGCTGCCGGTCAGGTCGAGTGCTGCGGAGTAGTGGCAGCCAGCACACAGGACCGGGGTTGCATTGATGAGATCGGTGCCGTGCTCGGCGTCGTGAAGGAGCAAGATATTCTGCTTCGCTGCCTGCAACACACTGTTGGCATCGTTGATGTCCTCAGGCAGGACGAAATCGATGCTACTGTCGATGGGCGCGGCGACCTCTCCCGCCGCGTGACAGTTCTGGCAATCCGCTTCAGAGGCCACCGGTAACACCACATCCAGACTGGCGAGGGGATCCGCGCTACCCGGTTCGGTGGCGCTGACCCGCATCAATGGATAGGCGTTCAGCTGTCCTGTATCGTCGATGGGAACAATGGGCACACCATCGGCGGCAAACCACTTTTTTTGCGGATCGTAATGGTTGAAGGCCTGGGCATCGTTTGCCGTGTAGGGATTGAGGATACCGGGCATCGACTGGCCAAACAGCAGACCTTCGTCCGCTGGCGGATCGAGCCCGAACAGGTCGTTGACAAAGCTGTTGCCGCTTGCAGGATTGGTGTCCCAGAAGTTTGTTTTATTCACGCTGCCCGCCAGGTTCTGGCTGGTGCTGTTGATGGAACCGCTGCCATCCGTACTGGCCCGGTAATCCACATTGACACTCGATGCATCGAGGATGCGGGGAGATGCGCCACGTTCGATGATCTGGGCATGTATGACATTGAAAGGTGGCAGGATGACAAAGGTTGAATAGTCCAGATCTGCGCAGTGCATCCCCAGATCGTTGAATGCCAGGACGCGGTGGCTACCCGTTACCTCTGACACCCCCGGTCCATCGTTATGGTCATCGTCATCATCATGGTCGTCGTCATCGTCACCCCCGCCCCCGCCACAGGCGGTTAACAGCAGCATGATAAGTAGAGCGGTTAGCCATTTCCGGTGCAAAGACATTGTGTACACTCCCTGGACCCAAGCCATTTAGCGTATATTTGGGAATAATATCCTAAATTATTGCCAGCTGCATCCAATTTTATTATCCGCCGTGATCCTTTTTTATTCGTTGAGCCGTCGTTAGGCCCGGAACCCTGAACATCTATCTTATTGGCTTAACATGCCAGATTTTCCCGGCATATTCCTGGATGGTGCGGTCACTGGAGAAATAGCCCATACGGGCGGTGTTGAGTATTGCCCGTTTGTTCCACTCGGCCGTGTCGAGGTAGACCTGGTCGGCCTGGTCGCTGGTTGCCAGGTAGCTGTTGAAATCGGCGACCACCTTGAAATGATCATTGTTGAGAAGATTGTCGGTGATCACGCGGTAGCGATCCGGCTCCTCGGGTGAAAAAAAGCCATTGGCGATCATGTCGATGACGCGTTTCAATACCGGATCAGAATCATAAGCACGACGCGGTTGGTAGCCCTGTCGATTGAGCCTTGCTATCTGTTCTGTGTTCAAGCCGAAGATGAAAAAATTCTCGGCACCGATATTCTCCAGCATCTCTACATTGGCGCCATCCATGGTTCCCATGGTCAGGGCGCCGTTCAGCGCAAGTTTCATATTACCCGTACCCGAAGCCTCCATACCGGCAGTGGAGATCTGTTGTGAGAGTTCCGCCGCTGGGATGATGTCCGATGCGGTGGTTACATCGTAATTGGGGATGAAGATTATCTTCAAGCGATCGCTGACGGCCGGGTCGTTATCGATCACATCGGCCACGTCATTTATCAGGCGGATAATAAGTTTCGCGACTGTATATCCAGGCGCGGCCTTACCGCCGAAGATGATGGTTCTCGGTACGCATCTGGCATTGGGATCATCGAGCATACGATTGTAGAGGGCGATGGCACGTAGCAGGTTGAGCAGTTGACGTTTATATTCGTGGATTCGCTTGACCTGGACGTCGAACAGGGTGTGCGGGTCAACCTTGCTCTCCAAAAAGTACTGCACCAGCTTGGCAAGGCGTTGTTTGTTTGCCTGTTTGATGGCGTAAAACCTCTCCTGAAAGGCGCTGTCTTCAGCAAAGGACTCAAGCTGTTTGATGCGGCTCAGGTCTCTGATCCAGTCCGGGCCAATGGCTTCACTGATCAGTGTCGAGAGGCCTCGATTGGATTGGTAGAGCCAACGGCGGGGAGTGATGCCGTTGGTGATGTTGATGATCTTGCCCGGATAGAAGCTGTTGAAATCCTTGAAGGTCGATTCGCGCAGAAGTTCACTGTGCAGTGCCGAGACCCCATTTACCTTGTGGCTGCCGATGATCGCCAAGTGGGCCATGCGAATCCGTCGCCCGTTGCTTTCATCGATGATGGAGAGGCGTCGCAGGATATCCATATCCCCCGGGTGGAGATGACCGAGCATCAGCAGGAAGCGGCGATTGATCTCCATTATCAATTGCAGATGTCTTGGCAGCAGTTGTTCAAAGATATCCACCGGCCATGTCTCCAGGGCCTCTGGTAGCAGGGTGTGGTTGGTGTAGGAGAAGACCCGGGTGGTGATCTCCCAGGCGGGTTGCCACTCCAGGTGATGTTTATCCATCAGCAGCCGCATCATCTCCGGGATGGCGATGGCGGGGTGGGTGTCATTGAGCTGGATGGCAACCTTGTCCGGCAGTTCACTCAGGCTGTCGTGATCGGCGAAGAAGCGACGTAATACATCCTTGAGTGAGGCGCAGACAAAAAAGTACTGCTGTTTCAGCCGCAGGCGTTTGTTCATCGTCGAGCTGTCGTTGGGATAGAGTACCTTGGAGATATTCTCAGACAGGGTCTTGCCGACGACGGCCTCTGTATACTCGCCCTGATTGAATCGGTTCAGGTCGAAGTCCTCATACGCCTTGGCGCTCCAGAGGCGAAGATTGTTGACGGTATCGTTTTTGAAACCGGGGATCGGGGTGTCGTAGGCCTGGGCGATGACCACATCACCCTCGATCCAATCAAAATGGCGCCGGCCGGTTGTATCCTGGTACTCCATGACCCGTCCGCCGAAGCGCACCCGGTAGGAGACCTCGGGGCGGGGAAATTCCCAGGGATTGTCATGTATCAACCAGTTTTCCGGCAGTTCGACCTGGCAGCCGTTTTCGATCTTCTGTCTGAACATGCCATATTCGAAGCGTATGCCGTAGCCATAGCCCGGGATATTCAAGCTGGCCATGGAGTCGAGAAAGCAGGCGGCCAGGCGCCCGAGCCCGCCATTGCCAAGTGCCGCGTCATGTTCAAGGCTGCGGAGTCGCTCCAGTTCGAGACCGAGTTTATGCAAGGCCTCGGTGCAGGCGTCGTGAATATCCATGTTCAACAGGCTGTTGACCAGACTACGCCCGATGAGAAACTCCATCGACAGGTAGTAGACCCGCTTGGCGTCGTGCCTGTAGTAGTTGCGTTGTGACTCCATCCAGCGTTCGATGAGCCGGTCGCGAATGACATGGCTGAAGGCCATCATCCAGTCATGGTCGGTAGCGGTGTAGGGGTCCTTGCCTATGGTGTAGACCAGGTGATTGGAGACTGATCGTTGAATGTCCTTTGGATCTGAGCCTAAAAAATCGTATTTGAAAGCGCTGTGTTTGACTTTGCTCATGACAGACGAAGTTGTGTTTTTGGTTGTGCGGCGATTACCACTGTGGTTTAGATTAAATATAACCTAAAGCCAGGAGGGGGGGTGGAAACAACGCCATGTTGCTGAAACGCGACCTGTTCAGCATCCCCATCGGTGGGGGATTCATCTCATTACGCAGGATCGTTGCGCAATCTTTTGATAAGGGGGATGCGTAGCAGTAGCGGTAGCAGCAAAGGGTAGATGAGCAGTCCCAAGACGTCTGCCAGTAAATCCCAGGTTGAGAATATACGATAGGGCATCAGGGCCTGGACTACCTCGATGAGGAGGCCATAACCGATAAGTGGGGCTATCTTGGGCAGATTCCAGCTTGTCTGAGGCCAGGAAAAGTCGACCAGAAAGGCAAGTACGATAAACGCTGCTATGTGGGAAAATTTGTCGTTGAATTCGTCGATGACCGGGGTGCTTATTGGGGTGAATGCGAGATAACTGATCAGCAGCAGCGCCACCACCAGCAGTACGCGAATAGTGCGCGTGCTGACGATGGATGCAGCCACACCAGCAGCCCTATTCTTCAATCGCTATTTTCCCTGGCAATCGCCCGGTAAGCGATGTCGTTGCGAAAATAGACGCCATCCCAATGGATTGCGCGGGTCAGGGTGTATGCGCTCCGCTGGGCCAAGGTAACGGATTCACCCAGCGCGGTGGCACATAACACCCGTCCACCTGCGGTGACGACGTCGTCGCCCTGCAGCTTGGTGCCGGCATGGAAGACCTTGCGCGACAGGTCGTCAGATTGTGGTAGCCCGCTGATGACCTTGCCATTTTCATAGGGGCCGGGATAACCGCCAGCGGCCAGTACCACTCCCACCGATGCCCGGGAGTCCCATTCGGTCCGCTCCTGATCAAGTCTGCCATCCAGTGCGGCCAGGCAGTGGGCAACCAGGTCGGAGCGCATGCGCAACATGATCGGTTGTGTCTCGGGATCACCAAAGCGACAATTGTATTCGATCACCTTGGGTGAACCGTCCTCAGTAATCATCAGCCCTGCATAGAGGAACCCGGTATAGGGCATGCCCTCTTCGGCCATACCGTTGACGGTGGGCAGGATAACCTCCTGCATGATCCTCCCATAGATGACATCATCCACCACAGGAGCAGGGGAGTAGGCCCCCATGCCTCCGGTGTTGAGACCGGTATCGCCATCCCCGGCCCTTTTGTGGTCCTGGCTGGTTGCCATCGGCAGGATATGCCTGCCGTCGGCCATGACGATAAAACTCGCCTCTTCCCCCTCAAGATACTCCTCGATGACCACCCGATGACCCGCTTCGCCGAAGGCATTGCCAGCCAGCATATCGCGGACGGCTGCTTCCGCGGTTGCGAGGTCCATGGCAACGATGACGCCCTTCCCGGCCGCCAGTCCATCGGCCTTGATGACAATGGGGGCGCCCACCTGGTGTAGATAGGCCAGTGCGGCACCAACCTCTGTGAAGGTCTGGTAGCTACCGCTAGGTATATTGTGCCGTGCGAGAAAGTCCTTGGTGAAGGATTTCGAGCCCTCCAGTTGCGCCGCATCCCGGGTTGGTCCGAAGCAGCGCAAACCGGCAGCTTGGAAAGCATTCACGATGCCGTTCACCAGTGGTGCCTCGGGACCGACGATAGTCAAACCGACTTGGTTTGCCAGGGCGAATTCGATCAGTTCATCGATGGAGTCTGCGCCTATCTCCACATTTTCGAGCTTATTCTCAATGGCAGTGCCGGCATTGCCGGGGGCGACGAAAACCTTATCCGCCTGGTCTGACTGTGCGGCCTTCCAGGCCAGGGCGTGTTCACGGCCGCCCGATCCGATGACAAGTATGTTCATAGTGATGAGAGACTTCTGGTAAGTGGGCTATAACGCAGAGCTCGCAATGAAGCGCAATGGACGCTAAGTATATTTATAGCAAAACAGAAAATTGCTTTGCGTACTTTGTGTTTCTTAGCGTTCATTGCGTTATAAAACTTGATAACAAGGCTTAGTGACGGAAGTGACGCATACCTGTGAATACCATTGCCATACCATGCTCGTTGGCTGCAGCGATCGCCTCATCATCGCGCATCGATCCGCCGGGTTGAATAACAGCGGCGATACCAACCTCGGCGGCATTGTCGATGCCGTCACGGAAGGGGAAGAATGCATCCGATGCCATCACCGAACCCTTCACTTCAAGGGATGCCTGTTCAGCCTTGATCGCGGCGATGCGAGCCGAATTGACCCGACTCATCTGGCCGGCGCCGACGCCGATGGTCATTCCATCCTTGCCGTAGACTATGGCATTGGACTTGACGAACTTGGCGACACGCCAGGTGAACAGCAGATCACGCATCTCCTGCTCGGTGGGCTGGCGTTGGCTGACCACCTTGATGTCATGGGTCAGCTGCAGGTCCGCGTCCTGCACCAACAGGCCCCCATTGACCCGTTTGTATTCGGTGCGATGGATCGCTTCGCTGAGCCATTCACCGCACTCCAGTAAGCGCACATTCTTCTTGCTGCTGACAGCTTCAGCTGCTGCTGCCGAAACCTTAGGTGCAATGATTACTTCAACGAACTGGCGTTCCACAATAGCCTTTGCTGTCTCTCCATCCAGTTCACCGTTGAAGGCGATGATACCGCCGAATGCCGATTCGGGATCGGTGCTGTAGGCCCGGTCATAGGCCTCCAGCATGTTTGCGCCATAAGCCACGCCGCAGGGATTGGCATGCTTGACAATGACGCAGGCGGGGCCCTCATCAAAGCTCTTGGCGCACTCCAGGGCGGCATCGGTATCGCCAATATTGTTATATGAGAGCTCCTTGCCCTGCAGTTGCTTGGCCGTGGCGATACTGGATTCATCGATCCTGTGCTCCACATAAAACGCCGCTTTCTGATGGGGATTCTCACCGTAACGCATGCTCTGCGCTTGTCTGAATTGAAGCGAGAGGGTGCGAGGAAAGTCGCTTATCTCACTCCCTAGACGGCTGCCAAGGTAGTTGGCAATGGCGGCATCATAGCGGGCAGTATGCTCGAAGGTCTTGACCGCAAGATCGAAACGGGTGGCGTCACTCACCAGATTGTTGTTATCCCCCATCTCACGCAGCACTCTGTCATAGTCGAGTGCGTCGACGACCACGGTTACATCCTTATGGTTCTTGGCCGCTGCGCGAAGCATGGTGGGACCGCCGATATCGATGTTTTCAATCGCTGTGGGAAGATCGCAATCGGGTTTTGCCACAGTCTCCTCGAAGGGGTATAGATTGACCACGATCAGGTCTATGTCTCCAATACCGTTCTCCTTCATGACCCCGTCGTCGATACCGCGTCGACCGAGGATTCCGCCGTGAATCTTGGGGTGTAAGGTCTTCACCCGGCCATCCATCATTTCCGGGTAACCGGTATATTCGGAAACCTCGATGACCGGGATGTCATTTTGGGTCAGCAATTTTGCTGTACCACCAGTGGATAGGATCTCAATTTTTTTCTCAGCGAGACTGCGGGCGAATTCCACAATCCCTGTTTTGTCAGAAACGCTTATCAGGGCGCGTTTTATCGATGCCATGTTGTAGATTCCAAGTAAGTGTAAGCGGGGTTCAGTCGAGATCGTATTGGGAAAGTTTTTTGCGCAGGGTGCTTCGACTGATACCCAGAATAGATGCGGCTTGGGATTGGTTGCCGCCGGTATGCTTCATGACGCTCTCGAGTAACGGTGCTTCCACCTCGTTCATCACCAAGCGGTAGAGATTGTTGGCACCATGCCCGTCAAGATTATTGAAATAGCGTTGCATTGCGTCGCTGACACACTGGCGTAAGGGTTCTGATTTCTTACTGTGTGTAACTGTCAGGTAATCTTGGTTTTCTTTGCTCGTTAGAACAGCTTCAATCATCATGCCGCCAAATCCCCGTTGTTTTGTAGGCATTCAAAATAGTTACGGATAGCCTTCGTCTGTTGTTCTACAGAATCCGAGTAGTTTATTTTGTTCCTAAAAACTGCGCCACCAGGGCGCCCCTTGCTGTACCAGGCAATATGTTTTCGTGCAATGCGTATGCCAAGGTACTCCCCATAAAAATCATACAGTTGTCTGACATGCTTGGTTACAACGTCAGTAATCCATTCGAGATCAGGTTGCGGTAATTCTTTACCGGTCAGCAGATAGTGGTTGATCTCTTTAAAAATCCAAGGGCGTCCTTGCGCAGCTCGACCGATCATCAGGGCGTCGGCCCCAGTGCGGTTCAAGACGAAAGCGGCTTTTTGTGGTGTATCGATATCTCCGTTTGCGATAACCGGTATCTCGACTGATTGTTTGATGTCGCGAATGGTTTCATACTCCGCTTGACCCATAAACTTGCATGCTCGGGTGCGTCCATGTACAGCAATGGCGCGGATACCTGCCGCCTCAGCTATGTTCGCGATACGTATGCCGTTGCGGTTTTCGGGATCAGTGCCGGTGCGGATTTTCAATGTTACAGGCACCTCGACGGCACTGACCACCGCTTCCAGCAACCTGGCTACGAGATGCTCATCCTTCAACAGGGCGGAGCCGGCAGCACGTTTACACACCTTTTTCGCCGGGCATCCCATGTTGATATCTATGATCTGTGCGCCATTGGCCACATTGGCCCGCGCCGCTTCCGCCATCTGGTCCGGCTCGGAGCCGACTATCTGTACGCTGACGGGTCGCGCTTCCCCTTCATGGTCGAGTCGTCTCACGGTTTTTTTCGTGCCTCTTAGGGAGGCATCTGAAGAGACCATTTCCGACACGGCAAGCCCAGCCCCCATCTCTCTGCATAATTGCCGAAACGGTCTGTCCGTGACGCCGGCCATTGGCGCCAATAGCAGATTGTTCTCTAATTTATAGGGTCCAATTTGCATCCAGAATGCCACTCTTCAGGAGGTCCATCATGGGTGAAGGAGGGGATGGGATACTACCGCTAAATGTTGGCGGAATCAAAGGCAAATTGAGTCTGAATTGATCTGGTACAAGTGGCGTTTGGGAGTCGACCTGCGAATCGGCTGGAAGGGTGCTAAGTAAGCTCTTAAATCTTAGGCAGATATGTGACAAGGGATAAGTGGCAGATGATTATATGGGGAATGTAAATTCTTTTTGTAGAATTTAATTCCTTACTGATACTAACCAATTATTAAGTGTCGAACTTTTTTACACTTGCCATTTTTATTACCGACATTATTCACTCTGTTATTACCCTTCGTTGGCTGAACAGATAGTGTTGTTTGGGATGCAGAACAATCTGTTGTAATGAGTCGGATCGTTTGCTGCCTGGTAGGGTGTTTTAGTATCAGTAGGAGCTTAACCGCAGATAATAATAAAGGTGTACATGGATATACGTATTTACTAGCAACAGTAGCATGCAATGTCGTGTTGATCTGTTCTGCTTGCAGGTTGCTTCAATTATAGAAAATCGAACTTGAAGCCTGTGACATCATTGCCCGGGTCCAGTAGTTCGAGTTCTATCTGCACGGCCTTTAATTTCGGCATCATCTGTTGTGATTGGTATTGCTCGCCCTTGTACTGATCGGGATGGAAGGTACGTCTTGCTAATATTTTTCCCATATCATTGTAGAGGCTTAACTGCAATTTTGGGAAAGGTTGTTGGAAGGCTGCGGCATTCACCATCTCAAGTTTGAGAGAGAGGATCTCTTCCTTTTCAGGGTGAGCGGTCAGGGCCCTTTCACTGATGATTATCTGTTCGGTATCCCGGCGCAGGGGGACCTCACAACCGGTGAGGCTGCAGACACCCTGAAGCAGCTGCCTTCCGGCATCGTGGGTGATGAGATTGTCCCGTAAATACCAGGTAATCTGCCCACTTAGGGGCAACAGCAGGAGTAATGAGCCGACAATCCAGTAACGCCGGGATCGACTGGGTTGGGGTCGCTCATACTCCTCCTCAAAGGTGAAACGACTCTCCTCATCCAGCGGATCCTGGGATTGGAAAGGCTCTTCAACGGTCGGGATAGAGTCCTCCTCCAGTGGGGTGAACTCCGATGATGACTCGTGATCTGACTCACCCTCTGTGTCTGTGGTTACATCTGCAGCAAGTGGATCATTGTCTATTGGTATAGATCCGTCTGTGACTAGCGGCTCTTCGTCTGTTGATATGGATCCATCTGTGGTTAGTGGCTCTTGGTCTGTTGGTATAGATTCATCTGTAGCAAGTAGCTCTTCATCTGAGGGTATCGATGCATCTGTAGTCTGAGACTCCTCGTCTAATCGGATCGGTCTATATTCAGCATCAGTCTTCTGGTCATGGTTTTCGAGGGCTATGACATCTGCTAACTGTTCGTCTGCACCCTTCTCTTCGAGTAGCAGAGAGGTAGAGTCTTTATCGAGGAGTTCGGACATCTGCGACTCAGTACCGGCAGCAAAATACTCAGGTTCCGTCTCGAGCCCGTCGTCCTGTTCAAGAATAAACTGGTTTTGGCTATCGAAATCTGAGCTATTCTCATCCACTTCCAGGATCGATTCTTCACTCAATTGTTGGATACGGGGCTCTTCGTCAGCCAAGGCATCGAGGGATTTCACCACTTCACTGTCACTAACCAAGCTGGATTCAATTGCGAGTCCATCAGCGTCTGCCCCGCCTTCCCTTGTTTGTGCCGTAGTGGCGGAAGAGATCCCATTCTGTTCGGTTGTTGATGATCCTTCCTGGATCTGGTCGTCGTTGGTAAAGGGGGTGGGGGATTCCATAAGCTTATGCAGCGCATTGAATACGTTGTTGCATTGGCAGCAGCGTACTTTTCCGTCAGCAACCTTGAGCTGCTCCGGTGTGATGCGGAACATGGTCAGACAGTGTTGGCACTGGGTAAACATCTGGCAGATTTCTTTCTATCTATACTTCAAGTGAGCGTAGTTTTCGACACCTCTACGTTAGACCGAAGCCAAACCGCAGGCAAGCCCTTTATGGAAAATTGGGGCTGGCTGTAAATGTTTTAGATGACAGCGCCACTCAGCAGTAGCCAATCCTGCTGCTGTTTAGGCCTCTCCATGGCTGCGAATGATTGGTAGACTGGCAGAACCGCCGGTTGCTGTTCGGCGAGAATGCCCGAGAGGGCGAAACATCCGCCGGGTCGGATTAGGCGCGCGAACTCTGGGGCCAGCTGGATCAGTGGAGCAGCGAGAATGTTTGCAACCAACAGGTCATACTGCCTTTGGGGCAGCTCATCAGGCAGGCAGGTGGTGAGGTTGCTGGAAACCCCGTTCTTCTCCGCATTGTCTCTACTCGCAATCAAGGCCTGTGGATCATGGTCGAGAGCCACGGCTGAGGCTGCCCCGAGTTTCAAGGCGGCGATGGCGAGGATACCGGAGCCACAGCCGTAGTCGATGATGGACTTTCCCTGCAACGCTTGAGCATCCAACCATTCCAGGCAGAGTGCGGTGGTGGGATGGGTGCCCGTACCGAAGGCCAGTCCGGGATCGAGCTGAATGACGATAGCATCCTGCTGTTGGATCGATTCACCTGCCGGACAGACCCACAATCGCTGCCCGAACGGCATGGGCTTGAAGTGATCCAGCCAGACCCGTTCCCAGATCCTGTCTTCGATGCGTTCCCAGCGTAATCTTGCTACCAGTTCGGGATCGAGGAAGGAGACAAGGGCATTGCGTAGGTCTACCGGGTCCTGATCTCCCTGGAACAGCGCGGTGACCTGGGTATGCAGCCATAACTGGGTCGAATCCGGTGGCGTTTCCAACAGGGGTTGATCACCTGCATCACCCAGGGTAACGGAGAGGGCGCCGAGGTTTTCAAATACCAGCTCCAATAAAGGGGCCTCGGTTTCGCTACAGTCGATAGAAAGATGCAACCACATTGCTTCGAGTTTTGAGTTTTTAGTTATAAGTTTGGTGAGAGATGCCTTCTCAACTCAAAACTCATAACTCAAAACTCTTCAGCTATAGTCCTAGTTTCTTTTCCAGGTAGTGGATGTTGGCGCCGCCTTCCTTGAAGGCAGCGTCACGCATGATGTCCAGATGCAGTGGTATATTTGTCTTGATACCGGTGATAACCATCTCCTGCAGAGCGATTCGCATCCTGGCAATGGCAGATTCACGGCTCTCTCCATGGGTGACCAGCTTACCGATCATGGAGTCGTAATAGGGTGGTACTTTGTAGCCGTTATAGATATGGGTATCGACCCGCACCCCTGGGCCACCCGGGGTGTGGAGTTGGCTGATGGTACCTGGACTGGGGAGAAAATTTTCTGGATCCTCCGCATTGATTCTGCACTCCACGGCATGGCCTTGCAGTTTGATCTCGTCCTGTTTGTAGCTGAGGGGCTCCCCGGCAGCGATGAAAATCTGCTGTTTAACGATGTCGACGCCGGTGATCAGTTCGGTGACCGGATGTTCCACCTGTACCCGGGTGTTCATCTCAATGAAGTAGAATTCGCCGTCCTCGTAGAGAAATTCGAAAGTGCCGGCGCCCCGATAGCCGATCTGGCGGCAGGCTTCGGCGCATCTTTCACCGACCTCTTCGCGTTGCTGTTCCGTGATGCCTGGTGCCGGCGCCTCTTCCACCACCTTTTGATGGCGGCGTTGCATGGAACAGTCACGCTCCCCCAGGTGAATCGCATTGCCATGGGTGTCGGACAGGACCTGAAACTCGACGTGGCGTGGATTACCGAGGAACTTTTCCATATACACTGTGCCGTTGCCGAACGCGGCTTCGGCTTCGGCCTTGGTCATGGCCACTGCGTTCAGCAAGGTTGCTTCCGAATGCACCACCCGCATGCCTCTGCCACCACCACCGCCGGCGGCCTTGATGATGACCGGGTAACCGATTTCGTTCGCCACCTCTCTGGTGCGTTTGGCATTGTTGTCCAAGGGGCCGTTTGAGCCAGGCACCGTTGGTACCTTTGCCTTGCGCATGGCGTCGATGGCCGCCACTTTATCGCCCATGGTGCGGATTGTGTCCGCCTTGGGTCCGATAAAGATGAATCCACTGTTTTCCACCCGCTCTGCGAAGTCGGCATTCTCCGAAAGAAAACCATATCCGGGGTGTATGGCAACTGAGTCGGTCACCTCGGCGGCGCTGATGATAGCCGGTACGTTCAGATAGCTTTCACTCGAGGGGGCAGGGCCAATACATACCGATTCGTCGGCGAGCAATACATGCTTCAGGTCACGATCAGCCTCTGAGTGTACAGCGACTGTCTTGATACCGAGTTCTTTACAGGCGCGCAGGATGCGCAAGGCTATCTCACCACGATTGGCGATTACGATCTTGTCTATCATGGTTTCACTCAATCAATGATGAATAGCGGTTCGTTGTATTCGACGGGCTGACCGTTTTCAACCAGTATTTTTTTCACGGTACCTGCCTTGTCGGACTCTATCTGGTTGAGAATCTTCATCGCTTCGATGATACACAGGGTGTCACCGACCGCGACTGCCTGGCCCTCCTCAACAAAGGGTTTGCTGCCGGGAGAGGGGGATCGGTAGAAGGTGCCCACCATGGGTGAGTTTACGCTGTGCCCCTGCATCTCCTCAGCGGCTGCCTGTGGTTCAGGTGATACAGCTCCTGCGGCGGTGGCTGCAGGTGCTACAGGCGTCGGGACCGCAGCTGCCTGAGGCTGCATGTTTGGGATGGCTATGCTTGTGGGTATGGAGCTTTGACGGCTTATTCTGACCGACTCCTCTCCTTCATGAATTTCGATCTCCGCGACGTCCGACTCCTCAAGTAGTTCAATCAGTTTTTTTACTTTGCGAATATCCATGTTGACCTGTCTCTTAGAATTATTTGTTGAGCCGCGTGATGGCGGCTTGCAAGGCAAGCTCATAACCCTGTGCACCCAGGCCGGTGATGACACCTTCGGCCTTGTCAGAGAAATAGGAGTGTTTACGAAATTCCTCCCTGGCGTGCACATTGGAGAGATGAACCTCTATGTAGGGTATGTCTGTTCCCAGTAACGCATCCCTCAGCGCTAGGCTGGTGTGAGTGAATGCTGCCGGATTGATGATGATGAAACAGACATCCGATTGGTTTGCCTGATGTATCCATGTCAGGAGTTCGTGTTCCGCATTGCTTTGACGGAAGTCGATATCGAACCCCGACTCTCTGCCGCTGTTTTGCAGGCGTTGGCGAATGGCGTCAAGCGTCTCATGACCATAGTGGTCGGGTTCCCGGGTGCCAAGCAGATTCAGATTTGGGCCGTTGAGTACCAGGATGGTTGCCATTTTCCAATATTCCAGAGCAGAGAAATCCGCGTATATCCCCGCTGCTTATATTTCTGATGCTGATCCCTACAACAGGGATCCAGGGGGGTGTTGATGAATCGTTAGATTCTGCAAGATCAGCGCGATTTTGTCCAGTTTCAATGCAGTACATGCCATGATCGTCGCATATTACTGTATGGCCCTGGACGCGTGCTGAGTGAATTCCTGGGCGGGTTTGAAACCTACAAGGCGATAGTTCCTGCGTTCCTGCCCGTCACTGCCGTAAAAAATGATGGCTGGTGGGCCGGGTAGTCCGAAATGCCCTTGCAGCAAGGCCTGGTCGATGTCGTCATTGGCGGTGACATCGGCCTGTAACAGATGCGTATTGGCGAGTGTCTTGATCACCTGGGGATCGGAAAAGGTATATTTCTCCATCTCTTTGCAGGAGACGCACCAGTCGGCGTAGAAGTCGAGCATCACGGGCCTTCCCTGACTGCTGGCAAAAGCGACCTCACGCTGCAGATCATCGATGCTTTTGATCCGCTTGAATTGCAGTTCCTGATGCCCCTGAGCGCCACCAGCACCGCCGGCAATGGCAATCCCGCGCAGTGGCTGAAGGGTATCCTTGCCGCCAGATGCGGCACCGACCAGCATCAGTGTGCCGTAGACCAGAAATACGAAACCGAGTCCTTTCCAGAGCTTCTGCCAACCGCTGGCCTCGATCTCCAAGTGACGCAGGGCCCCCATATAGATTGCCGAGACAATGAACAGTATGCCCCACAGCAACATTGCGACCTCGGCGGGGATGATGCGTTCAAGCATGACGATGGCGACAGCCAGCAGGGCGACACCGAACACGGCCTTGACCGCATCCATCCAACTGCCAGCCCGTGGCAGCAGCTTACCGGCGGATGTGCCGATTGCGATCAACGGTGCCCCCATACCCATGCTGAGGGCAAACAGGGCCAGGCCTCCCAGCATGGCGTCGCCGGTCTGGCCGATATAGATGAGTGCCCCTGCCAACGGCGGTGCGACACAGGGGCCGACTATCAGGGCGGAGAGAAAGCCCATGATGGCGACGCCGGTGAGGGAGCCGCCCTGTTGTTTGTTACTGATATCAGACAGACGACTCTGCAGGCTGCTGGGAAGCTGCAGATCGTAGAAGCCAAACATCGACAGGGCCAGTAAGACGAAAACCAGGGCAAAGCTGCTGAGGATCCATGGGTTCTGAAAATAGGCTTGCAGATTTTCGCCGAACAGTCCGGCCAGGACCCCGGCGACGGTGTAGGTGACCGCCATCGCCAACACATAGACCAAGGATAGCGTGAAGGCCTTTCGGGTGGTGATCTTATCCCCATGGCCGGCGATGATGCCGGAGAGGATGGGGATCATCGGAAAGATACAGGGGGTGAATGCCAGGCCCAGACCGAGGAGAAAAAAGAGACTGATGATGAGTAGGGTTGAACCGCCTTTTAGGGTTTCTGTAATCTCGTCCAGTTCGGATATCGGCTCATCGGAAGATTCGGCCGGTAGCACAGTAACCGCGGCTTGCGTGGTATCGCTTGCCTGGGCCGCTGAGATGGCTGGCAGTGCCAGGGTGAACTGCTTGTTTATCGGCGGATAGCATACGCTAATCTCAGCACACCCTTGATAGCCGGCTTTCAGCGTGAAATCTTGCGCATCGGTAGTGCTTCTGAGCAGGGGGACCAGAAGGTCGATCTCATTGTGGTATACGGCAACATCGCCGATGCTTCCATCGGGTCTTACCGTGTCCTGCTTGATTTCCGGTTCAGGCAGGGTGATCTGGCCCAGAGCGATGGCCTGATCCTCAGCTGCGGAAAGAACAATCTTGTCGTGATAGAGATAGGTCCCATCGGCGATACTCCAGTAGAGACGGAGGTGGGTCCCGTCCTCCACTGTGACCGAGAGTTTGTAGGCTTCCTCGGGATCCAGCAGCTCATCTTCAACACTGTTGTCAAACAGGGGTGGTGGGGTTGAATCCGCGATATTGAGCAGAGGTTCTCCAACCGCCTCGATGCCATTGGCAGCGACCATCGGTTCCAGTGCCAGGCGTATCTCCTGTAGGTGGGGTGGAAAGCAGATGCCCTGATCGGCACAGCCCTGTGAGCGCGCCTTTACCAGCAGGGTCTCCTGGGACCCCTGCATGCGTCGTATTGGGATCTCCGCAATGGCTTTATTCCGGTAGACGGCTACCTCGCCGAAGAATTCGTCGTTTTTTATCTTGGCTTTCGATAGTTTCGGTTCGCCGATTTCGATACCGATGGTGTCGCTGTCGAAATGGATCTTATCGCGATACATGTAGTAGCCATCCGCGATGCGCCATTCAACGACCAGTTTTTCCGTACCGTCCGTGCGGCCGGAGATCTGGAAGGCCTGGTCGGGCATCAACAGCTCTTCTTCGTCCCAGACCGCTGGGCTCAGGCTGGAGACAGCCAGCAGTGCCAGGAACATCATCATCAAATCTATTCTTTTGTGCATCTCTCCACCCAGTCGAGGTAATCATCCAGCCCCTGTTCTACAGGGACTGCGATGATTTCCGGAAGTTCATAGGGATGTTGTGCCCGGAGCAAGGCTTCCACACGTTGATATTGTTTTTCTACACTCTTGATCAGCAGCAGAATCTCATCGGACTGTTCCAACTGTCCTTGCCAGCGGTAGACAGATGTGACCGGCGAAGTGAGATTGACGCATGCGGCCAGTCCCTGATCCAGCAAAGCTTTGGCGAGCTTAAGCCCTGTCTCCCTATCGGGTACGGTACAGAGAATCAAGAGGAGTGGTGTTGGCATTGGCGGAAAATACACTATCCACATGCAACTGGCAAAATGGGAATGGCCTGGTGTGGTTCTGACTCGGCAATGAAAAAGGCGGCCTGGGGCCGCCTTTTAGGATCAAGCCTCTGTGTCAGTCAGAGGCAGGCCTGGCTTATTCGCCGACTTTCAGGCGTCCGCCCTTGCCCAGACCGCCCTTGACCGTCTGTGCCTTGTAGTTTCTCAGGGCCTTTACCATGTGATTGAATGAATCGGCGAAGGCAGCAGTGATCACCTTGCCTTCCGGTGTTTTGGTGAAACCACCAGCACCGCCAAAGGCGCCGCCGCCGAAGAGGCCGCCAAACAGGTTGTAGTCAAAATTCTTCGCGTTACCCACCGAGGAAGAGATCTGGACGCCAGAGCGGTTGTCTATCAGCAACAGGGTGGTAGCGGCCTCGTTGGACTTCATTCCACCTGCCAGCGCACCGGCAACAGATCCGAATAGACCGCCGACAATGCCCTTCACTCCGCCGGTACCCTTTTCAGAGAACTGAATGCTTGGATTCATGGTGTAGTCGGCAGCAACCATCTGGCCCTTGCCGAAATTGCTGCCTTGACGCATCTCGCCAGACTGCATCAGGGCCCGCTCCTGCATCATATTATTCATCGCCCTGCCGCGTTCAACGACGACGAAGCAGTTGGACTGCTGGATCATGGTGCGCAGCACCGGGACAGTGGTGCCCAGTGAAGGGTAGCGGTGCCTGTAGGTGGCCCACCAAGGCGCGGATTGGTCTTCAACCACGGCCAGTGTGCCGAGTGTCTCATCGCAGCTCTCCAGGGCGCTGTTGGCGCCTTCCGAAGTTTCACCGCTGGCAGCGCCAGTGACCGTGTTCCCGGATGACCCCCCCATCTTTGGCATGGTGGCCTCACAGCCACTCAGGCCGATGAAGGCGGCTGCAATCACCGCTGCCAGGGCGGTAAAGCCAGGTGTTCTTCGTAGATTGGTTGATGGTTTCATTTTTTCACTTTCCCTTAAATGAACAAACAATAAATATAGATGAGAGTTGCGTAATTGCACTCTGGTTTTATTATTTCGTCAAGTTTGATAAGAACATGAATTATTTTTGAAATCAATTACCGCCATGCTGCGGGCTCCATATCGATTAAATCCTTGTGCGTAGCAGCAATGGCTGGGGGCAGGGGCGATCCAAGCATGGTTTGAGAGCCTTGTATGGGCCGGGAGCCCGGCGTAAGCTCTCCGCTATGAATCCTCTGCTGTTGTTTTTGCTGTTATTTGTCGGTGTCCCCCTGGTGGAGCTCTACTTTCTTATAAAGGTCGGTTCCCAGATCGGCGCTTTTCCGACAATTTTCCTCACCATCTTCACTGCACTGCTGGGGGGGTGGATGGTGCGCGCCCAGGGATTTTCCACCTTCTCCAGAGTGCGTGGATCGATGGATCGCGGAGAGGTGCCGGCCTTTGAGATGATGGAGGGGGCGGTATTGCTTGTGTGTGGTTTTCTCCTGCTGCTCCCGGGATTTATAACGGATGTGGTGGGTTTCGTGTTTCTGGTTCCCCCCCTCCGGCGATGGTTGCTTGCCCTTGGGTTGCAGCAAGGGGGTGTTATGGGGCCGGTGGCATCATCCCGGGATGAATCGAACAGAAGTCAGGAGAGGCGGGTCATCGAGGGGGAATTTGAACGCGAGGAGGATAAAAAATAACCAGCGAATGGCACTGAACCGGTCCCCTGCAAACTCCCGCTATTTGGCTTAAGTGCCGACTGGGCACGTCATCCCGGCGTAAGCCGGGACTCATTTTGATGCAAGGTTTAAGGATAGATTTCCGGTACGAATGTCTGGTCGGTGATCGGCGGCCTTATGTAACCGGTATCGGGGGCGCGGTGAGGCAGCTCGATGGGTTCAGGGGTCAGATCCTCATAGGGGATCAAGCTTAATAGATGGGCGATACAGTTGAGTCGGGCATGTTTCTTGATATCTGAGTTGACCACATACCAGGGTGCCTGCTTGATGTCGGTGTGGGCAAACATCTCATCCTTCGCCTTTGAATACTCCAGCCAGCGGGAGCGGGATTCCAGATCCATGGGGCTTAGTTTCCAGCGCTTGTGCGGCTCTTCCAGCCTGCTCTGAAACCTTCGCTCCTGCTCCTCATCTGAGACGGAGAACCAGTATTTGATCAGGATGATGCCGGAGCGCACCAGCATACGCTCGAACTCTGGGCATGAGCGTAAGAACTCCTGGTACTCCTCCTGGGTGCAGAATCCCATCACCTTCTCGACACCGGCCCGGTTATACCAGCTGCGGTCGAACAGGAGCATCTCGCCGGCAGCGGGTAGATGGGGTACATAGCGTTGAAAGTACCATTGGGTCTGTTCCCTTTCCGTGGGGGCTGGGAGGGCTACAACACGGCAGATGCGTGGGTTCAGGTGTTGGTTGATACGCTTTATCACCCCCCCTTTACCGGCGGCATCCCGCCCCTCGAAGATGACAACCACCTTCAAACCCTTGTATTTGATCCATTCCTGTAGTTTGACAAGCTCAAGCTGCAGCTTGAACAACTCCTCTTCATAGACTTTGCTATTGATTTTTTTCGGCTTTTTTTTGCTTGCTTCTTTTTTTACTTCAGCCATTGCAGCCTCCCGGTCTCACGCTCATTTTTTAGTCAGTGAATCGCGTTGGTCTCGCGTGTCAAGCCTGTATGATTATACGATTTCTAGCAACTCCAGGTCGAAATTCAATGCCTCGCCTGCCAATGGGTGGTTACCGTCTATGGTCGCTTCCTTGTCTGACAGGTCGGTAACAACCACGTTGAAATGTTCGCCGTTCGGGCTCTGCGCCTGAAGATGCATGCCTACCTCGAGATTCAGGTCATCGGGAAAGTGTTCCCGGGGAACCTTTTCAATCAGGGCGTCGTTACGTTGCCCATAGGCCTCGTCAGCGGGGATGTGAATCTTCTTCTGATCGCCGACTTGCATACCCTCCACGCCGGACTCGAATCCGGGGATAACCGCTTTTTCGCCAAGGGTGAATTCGAAGGGTTCTCGATCTACCGATGAATCGAATTGGGTTCCGTCATCCAGTGTGCCGGTGTAGTGAATACGCACAGTATCCCCCTGTTTGGCTTGACTCATGATTGGCCTCTTATTGTTCAGATGTAGTGTAAATGGGTAATTATCACATAGATTCAGTGCGTCGTGATGGGTGGTTTCCATTTATATTGAAAAAATCTTATTGGGCAGTCTTGACTAACGGCTTTTTCCCTCTATTATTAGCACTCAGTTCTGGCGAGTGCTAACAGCCTTGCCTGGGAATGAAGAACCCAATATCGATTTTCAGAAAAAACCATTTATTGAGGAGAATCAGTCGATGAATATTCGTCCGCTGCACGATCGCGTGATCGTTCGTCGTAAGGAAGAGGAGCGCACCAGCCCGGGCGGCATTGTGCTCCCAGATGCAGCCACCGAGAAACCCGTCCTCGGTGAGGTGCTCGCTGTCGGCAACGGAAAGGTCACCGATAAAGGTGAGGCTCGGCCGTTGGATGTCAAGGTCGGAGATAGTGTGCTGTTTGGCAAATACTCCGGCACTGAAGTGAAGTTGGGTGGTGAGGAAGTCCTCGTCATGCGTGAAGAAGACATCATGGGTGTGATCGAAGACTAAATCCTGGCCTTTAGATCACAGAACCATACAGGTTAAACCTGGTGAAGATTCTCAACATTTACCCAAGGAATTAAGACATGAGTGCAAAAGAAGTACAATTTGGTGATGACGCCCGTCAACGTATGATCAAGGGCGTCAATGTTTTGGCCAACGCTGTGAAGGTCACCCTTGGCCCCAAAGGCCGAAACGTGGTGCTGGAGAAGAGTTTCGGCGCCCCGACCGTGACCAAGGACGGTGTCTCCGTGGCCAAGGAGATCGAACTCTCCGACAAATTTGAAAATATGGGTGCGCAGATGGTGAAAGAGGTCTCCTCCCAGACCTCGGATGTGGCCGGTGACGGTACCACCACCGCAACCGTATTGGCTCAGGCCATGGTGCGCGAAGGCCTGAAGGCTGTCGCTGCCGGCATGAACCCGATGGACCTCAAGCGTGGCATCGACAAGGCTGTTTTGGCCGCTGTAGAAGAGCTGAAAACGGTCTCCCGCCCCTGCTCCGATGACAAGGAGATCGCCCAGGTCGGTACCATCTCCGCAAACTCCGATGCGGATATCGGCGACATCATCGCCGAGGCGATGCAGAAGGTGGGTAAAGAGGGTGTGATCACCGTTGAAGAGGGTTCCGCCCTGCAGAATGAACTGGATGTGGTTGAAGGTATGCAGTTCGACCGCGGCTACCTCTCTCCCTATTTCGTGACCAATCAGCAGAATCAGTCGGCCGAGCTGGAGGATCCCTATATCCTGCTGCATGACAAGAAGGTCTCGAATATCCGCGATCTCCTGCCGGTGCTCGAAGGTGTAGCCAAAGCGGGTAAGCCCCTGTTGATCATTGCCGAGGACGTGGAGGGTGAAGCCCTGGCCACCCTGGTGGTGAATAACCTGCGTGGTATCGTCAAGGTGACAGCGGTCAAGGCCCCTGGATTCGGCGATCGGCGCAAGGCCATGCTGCAGGATATCGCGATCCTCACCGGTGGCACCGTGATCTCGGAAGAGGTCGGTCTCTCCCTTGAGAAGGCCACCCTGGACGATCTGGGTAACGCCAAAAAGGTGACCATATCCAAAGAGGAGACCACCATAATCGATGGTGCCGGCGTAGAGGGTGATATCAAGGCCCGGGTCGAGCAGATCCGTGCCCAGATCGAGGAGACCTCCTCCGATTACGATCGTGAAAAGCTGCAGGAGCGTGTGGCCAAGCTGGCTGGCGGTGTGGCGGTAATCAAGGTTGGTGCGGCCACTGAGGTCGAGATGAAAGAGAAGAAAGCACGGGTCGAGGATGCGCTGCATGCTACCCGTGCTGCTGTTGAAGAAGGCATTGTGCCCGGCGGCGGTGTCGCACTGGTGCGCGCCCTGCAGGCGATTGAGAAACTGACCGGTGAAAATCACGACCAGGATGTGGGGATTGCGATTGCCTGCCGCTCCATGGAAGAACCATTGCGTCAGATCGTGGCCAATGCGGGTGGTGAGCCCTCAGTTGTGCTCGACAAGGTACGCGGTGGCGACGGCAACTTTGGTTTCAATGCCAGCAATGATGAGTATGGCGATATGATGGAGATGGGTATCCTTGATCCCACCAAGGTGACCCGTTATGCATTGCAGAATGCCTCCTCCGTGGCCGGCTTGATGGTCACCACCGAGTGCATGGTGGCCGAGGAGCCGAAGGATGAAGCCGCGGCCCCGCCGATGGGTGACATGGGCGGCATGGGCGGCATGGGCGGCATGATGTAATTCACGCTCCCAGGTTTTAGACCCACAAAAAGCCCCGTGCCTCAAAGGCACGGGGCTTTTTTCATTCTGTGAGGTAAATATTTTTTTGTGAATGCCGCTACTGACTACGATTTGGAACCATATTTATTCACGGAAATCATCATCACTCTATCGGGGAAAACTCATGTTTCGGAATATCGGTATCTCGCTGCGATTTGTCGTCGCAACAGTCTTGGCTGTTACTATTGTTCTCGCCATTACCCTCTCGATCACCTTCAACTACATGGGGGGGGTCCTGCATGCGGCGGAAGAGAATGAGATGGGAGAGATCTTTGAGACCGTGGTAGCGGGGATCGAGTCGGAGGGAAGGCTGGCCCGGGCGATGAGTGCCCTGGTTGCCGGGATTCCCATTGTGCAGGAGCACTTTGCCGCACGTGACCGGGACGCGCTGGAGGCACTCTTCGTGCCGGGATTCCAGGTGCTCAAGAAGGAGTATGGCGTTCGGCAGTTTCAATTTCATGAACCCCCGGCAACCTCATTTTTGAGGGTGCACAAGCCGGCCAAGTTCGGTGATGACCTCTCCTCTTTTCGCTTTACGGTGGTGGAAGGCAATCAGAGTAAGAGTGCGATACAGGGCCTGGAAGTGGGCGTGGCCGGACTTGGCGTTAGGGGATTGGTGCCTGTGAGCAATGGCGGTTCTCATGTGGGTACCGTGGAATTCGGCATGTCCTTTGGGCAGTCGTTTTTCGACGAGTATGCCAAACAGCATGAGATCGACCTGGAACTCCATATCGACCGTAATGGCAAGTTGGATCGGTTTGCTTCGACAATGGTGAACAATGATCTTGTCTCAGCCGAGCAGATGAAAGGACTGGGCAAGGGCGAACATCTCTTCGATACAGGTGAATTGGGCGATAAGCCTGTCTCCTACTATGCGGCACCGGTGGAGAACTACTCTGGTGAGACCATCGGGGTATTGGTGGTGGCAAAAGACCGCGCCTATTTTGCCGACTCCATATCGAGCTTGCAGCTGATCGTGATTGGATTGGGGCTGTTCTCAATATTGCTGATTGGGGCCATGGTGTGGTTGATCAGCCTCGGCGTTGTCAAGCCGATCAGTGGCGCCGCCAAGGCGATGGAAGGTATTGCCTCTGCTGAAGGGGATTTGACCGTTCGTATGGATGAGTCTGGTTCTGACGAGGTTGCACGACTGTCGCGTGCTTACAATCGTTTTGCCGACAAAACAGAGCAGATGATTCAAAAGGTCTTCAGCGCCACTGGAAATATCAGTCACCAGATCAGTGAATTCACAGTTTTGGCGGAACATGCCAAAGATGGCATCAGTAAACAACATGAACAGACCACGCAAGTGGCGACGGCGATGACAGAGATGTCCGCCACCGTCCATGAGGTGGCGCAGAATACCACCCAGACCGCAGAGGCTGCCAACCAGGCCGACCAACAGGCCAACCACGGTCGGGATGTGGTGAATGACGTTACCGGCAGTATCGATGCCTTGGCTTCTGACGTGGGTAAGGCGGTGGAGACGGTACAGCATGTTGAGCAGGACAGTGAGCGTATCGGATCGGTACTCGATGTGATACGCGGGATCGCGGACCAAACCAACCTGTTGGCCTTGAATGCCGCTATCGAGGCTGCGCGTGCTGGTGAACAGGGACGGGGCTTTGCGGTTGTAGCCGATGAGGTCAGAACCCTGGCCAAACGCACCCAGGACTCCACCAAGGAGATCCAGGAGATGATCGAGAGCCTGCAGAGCGGTGTACGTGAAACCGTTACGGTAATGGAGACCAGTCAACAGCAAGCCGCCGAGAGTGTGCAACAGGCAGGTCGTGCCCATGACTCCCTCGAGGAGATAACCCGGGTAATCGATACCATCTCCCAGATGAGTGCACAGATCGCCACCGCAGCCGAGGAGCAGAGCGCAGTTGCGGAAGACATCAACCGTAATATCGTTGAAATCACCCACGTGGCGGAAGCTACATCCGAGGATTCAGCCAAGAGCTTTAAAGCGAGTGAGGTGATGTCGAGTGAGATCGATCTCTTAAGCGAATTATTATCGGAGTTCAAAGTCAGTGATGCCGACTCCAGCTAGTTGGATAAGACAATTGTCTGTGCATCATGATTGGAAGGCCAAATTCAATTGATTGTGTTGCACTTCAGTGTCTGGATACACCCCATGGCAAGCGTGCAGCCGCGGGTCGAGGTGACAGGGTCGGCACCTACACAGAATGTCCATGCGGTTTCAGAGGGGTTGAAAAGAAGCTGATCC
This sequence comes from Candidatus Thiodiazotropha sp. CDECU1, assembly GCF_963455295.1. Classification (NCBI taxonomy): domain Bacteria; kingdom Pseudomonadati; phylum Pseudomonadota; class Gammaproteobacteria; order Chromatiales; family Sedimenticolaceae; genus Candidatus Thiodiazotropha; species Candidatus Thiodiazotropha sp. CDECU1. The sequence goes on along the minus strand of NZ_OY734020.1, from coordinate 4,090,762 downwards.
AGTCCATACCAGGTGCCAACTATGTTGATCGATGCTTGATTGTGATACGTAGCGGTAGGGGGGGTGGATATCGACAGGATGCGGGATCTCGAGATAGTGCTTAACAATCACGGGGAGAAAAACTGTTAGACTGCCAAATTACAGGGAATAGGCAAGGCCAGGTTGAAGCTGCAATCATATTTGAAACGACCAATCGATACCTGGCGCATCAATTTATAAGTGGCATAGTCCCACCCTGAATCTGACATGGGTTTGTGTGTGAATCTGCAACAAGAGACAGAAAAACAGTGGCAACAGTGGCAGCAGAAGCTGGTTGAGGCGGATCTGCCGATACCCCGGGAGGCCGAATTTCACCAAGCCGCACTGAAGGTCTGGGAGGCAAGCGATTATGTGGTTCAATCCGCGTTTCGCCATCTCGGGCTGTTACCGGAACTGTATCGACAGGGGGAGCTGAACAGTTCCTTCGGCGAGGGGGAATTGGCGCAAAAGCTTGCGGGCCTGCTGCAGGGTGTCGACGATGAAGCGGCGCTATCGCGGGTGCTAAGAGATTTCAGACGCCGCCAGATGGTGCGCATTATATGGCGCGACCTTGCCGGATTGGCGCCATTGGATGAGACTCTTGAAGATCTCTCCGCATTGGCGGACTGTTGTATCGAGTGGTCGCTGCAGAAACTCTACACCTGGTTTTGTGAGCAGATGGGCACCCCGCGCAACCAGGCAGGAGAGGCGCAGTCCCTGGTGGTCCTTGGGATGGGAAAGTTGGGGGCCAGGGAGCTCAACCTGTCATCGGATATCGATCTGATCTTCGCCTATCCGGAAGCGGGCCACACCGATGGCGCGCGGCAATTGACCAATGAGCAGTTTTTTATCCGCCTCTGCCAGCGCATGGTGCAGGTACTCGACAATCACACTGGCGATGGTTTCGTTTTCAGGGTGGATACCCGGTTGCGCCCGTTTGGCAATGTCGGACCCCTGGCCATGAGTTTCAGTGCCTTGGAGAGCTACTATGGCTCGCAGGGACGGGAGTGGGAACGCTACGCCATGATCAAGGCGCGGGTGGTGGCGGGTGATCCCCAGGCGGGGGATGAGTTGATGGCCCTGTTACGCCCCTTCGTCTATCGTCGTTATCTCGATTTCGGGGCCATAGAGTCCCTGCGTGAGATGAAGCAGCTGATCAGTAGCGAACTGCATAAAAAAGGGATGCAGGCCAATATCAAGCTGGGTCCCGGTGGCATTCGCGAGATCGAATTCATCGGTCAGGCCTTTCAGTTGATTCGCGGTGGCCGTGACAAGGCATTACAGATTCGTCCCATACTGCTTGTGTTGCAATGTCTGCAGGAGCGGGAACTGTTGCCGGCGTATACGGTGCAGGAGCTGAGTGAGGCCTATCGTTTTCTGCGCCTGGTAGAGAATCGCCTGCAGGCATGGCAGGACAGACAGACCCATCTGTTGCCTGAAGATGAAGCAGGCAGACTGCGCCTGGCCCGGTCCATGGGATATGTCTGCTGGGATGACTTTTCTGTCCAGCTGGAACAGTACCGCAAGCGGGTCCAGGGGCAATTCGATATGGTGTTTGCAGCACCGCAGACATCCAGTGATGAGGAGAGTCAGCCACTTACTGGGGTGTGGCATGAAAGCGTTGATCAGGAGCAGGCGATATCAGCCCTTGAGGCGGTGGGCTTCAGGCAGGGTGATGTGGCCTTACAGGAATTGCACACATTTCGGGAGAGTCATGCCTACCGACGGCTGAGTACCAAGGGGCGGGAGCGGCTGGATCAATTGATGCCACTGCTGCTGGAGGCGGTAGGCCGGTCGGAGTGGGCTGACGACGCACTGCAACGGGTGATCGGTCTGCTCGAGGCGGTCGTCCAGCGTACCGCCTACATTGCACTGCTGGTTGAGAATCCGTTGGTGCTGTCACAGTTGGTCAAACTGACCGCCGTCAGTCCCTGGGTTGCGAATATGCTGACCCGTCACCCTATCCTGTTGGACGAACTGATCGATCCTCGGCGGCTCTACTCTCCGCTCAAGCGGGATGAGCTCAATGTGGAATTGGCCGATCAAGTCTCCCGTATCGATGCGGATGATCTGGAGAGCCAGATGGAGTTGCTGCGTCTCTTCGCCCAGAGTAACAGGCTGCGTGTGGCAGCGGCGGATATCGCTGACCAGATCCCCTTGATGGTGGTCAGTGACTATCTGACCTGGATCGCTGAAAGCGTCATTGAACAGGTGATTCAACTCACCTACCGGGAGTTGGTGCGACGCCACGGCAGGCCCCCGGGACTGAACCAGGATGAGACCGGTTTTGCGGTTCTCGGCTATGGCAAGTTGGGTGGTATCGAGTTGGGTTTTGGTTCTGACCTGGATATGGTTTTCCTACATGGCTGTCCTGACAGGAATGCCTTCACAGATGGCGAGAAGCCGGTCTCGGTGGATGTTTTCTACGCGCGCATGGCGCAACGCTTCATCCATATCATGACTACACGCACCCCTTCCGGCATTCTTTATGAAGTCGACATGCGTTTAAGACCCAATGGCAATTCCGGGATGATGGTCAGCTCTCTGGAGACATTTGAAACCTATCAGCATCACAACGCCTGGACATGGGAACATCAGGCGCTGGTTAGAGCACGCGTGGTGGCTGGGGACAAGCGAGTCAACGATCGATTCGAAGCAATCCGTAAGGTAGTGCTCAGTGAGAGTAGGGATCCCGCTCAGTTGCAGGGTGAAGTGATTGAGATGCGTGAAAAGATGCGTGCCAGCCTGGACAAGAGTAATCAGGATCAATTTGATCTCAAACAGGGAACCGGCGGTATCGTCGATATAGAATTTATGGTTCAATACACGGTCCTCCGGTGGGCGCATGACTATCCCGATCTCCTGGCGTGGACAGACAATATTCGTCTTCTGGAAACCATGAGCAAGCTCGGTCTGCTGAATGATTATGCGGCGGAGCGGATGATGGGGATCTACAAGGTGTTGCGCGCAGCCTACCACCGCAGCGCGCTACAGGATTTGCCGGCTTTGGTGGAGAGTGGGAAACTCACTGAAGAGCGGGCGCTGGTGCAGGACATCTGGTCCTGTCTGATGCAAAACAAAAAGACTGAACGAGAGATGTTCCAATGATGTCGACAATGGCAGACCGTGACGGTGTCATCTGGCTGGATGGCAAGATGGTCCCCTGGCGTGAAGCCAAGACCCATGTCCTGACCCATACCCTGCACTATGGGATGGGGGTCTTCGAGGGGGTGCGCGCCTATCATGCCGAGCAGGGTACCGCCATCTTCCGCCTGCAGGAGCATACGGATCGCTTGTTTCGCTCCGCACATATCTTGAGCATGCCGATGCCCTTCGATCGGGACACCCTCAATCAGGCGCAACTGGCAGCGGTAAGGGAGAATAATCTCGATTCCGCCTACATCCGCCCGATGTGTTTCTACGGTTCCGAGGGAATGGGCCTCAGGGCCGATAATTTGAAAGTACACTGTATGGTGGCTGCCTGGGAGTGGGGCGCCTATCTGGGTGCTGAAAACATGCAGAAGGGTATTCGTATCCGGGTCTCCTCGTTCACCCGCCACCATGTCAATATCACCATGTGCCGGGCCAAGGCGAATGGTAACTACATGAACTCCATGATGGCGCTTCAGGAGGCGTTGCATGACGGCTATGATGAAGCCCTGCTGTTGGATGCGGAGGGGTATGTCATGGAGGGTTCCGGAGAAAACATCTTTATCGTCAGGGATGGTGTTATCTATACTCCGGATCTGACCTCGGCATTGGATGGTATTACTCGCAAGAGTGTCATCATGCTGGCAGAAGAGCGGGGCTACAAGGTTGTGGAGAAGCGTATAACCCGGGACGAGGTGTATATCGCGGATGAGGCCTTTTTCACCGGTACCGCTGCCGAGGTGACACCGATACGCGAGGTGGACAATCGTCCCATCGGGAATGGCGGGCGTGGTCCGATCACGGAAATATTGCAAAAAGATTATTTCGATCTTGTACATGGCCGTCTTGCATCCCATCCGGAATGGCTGGCGTATGTCTGATCAGGAGTTTTGATGATGACCCAAACAGAGACACACTTGACGCAACAGGAACCGCAGAAGGTGGCACGAAAAGATTTGCCTCTAAGTTGCCCAAGACCAGGTGAGGCATTGGCCGGACTACACCCGCGGGTCTATCTGCCGATCGAAAAAACCGGTAGTGCGGTCTGTCCCTATTGTGGGGCACGTTATCAACTCGATGACTAGATTCTTACAGGTCTCATTCAGCAGCAAGATAAAAATTCATCACCCTAATTTACCCACAACTCATAAGTCTAAATTGGATTTTGTATAACACATAGTGGGCTATACTCGATCCCTCACATGCCATACAGATGACGGCATGAAGCAATCAATCCGGATCTAATGGGGAAGGGGAATGGGTTTCACTGTCACACTACTGCCACTACTCCTGCTTTTTCTAGCGGGCTGCCAATCAAACATTCCTGAACAACAAGTTGTATCCATCACCCCAGGCAGTGGTAAAGGAAAGGAGATTGAGGTCGCCGAACGTCGCCATGCACAACCTGTTTCGGTCAACTACCCGGAGACCGGGGTCGATGTGGGATGGGGTTGGGATTCGGATGAGGGCATACCTCAACCCAATGTGTGTATCGAATACTCCATTGAAGAGGACCAGGGACAGACCAAGTACATGACCATGTCCGAGATTTCCGACAGTCGCGAGCTGATGCAGAGCATGAATGTATCCGCAGCCGCCTCGGTCAAGACCATCGCCTATAGCGCAAGCGGTAGTGCGAAGTTTGCGAAGAACACAAAGATCAACAGTTTCAGTTCGAATTTCGTGCTCAATGTGTCGGTGGATAATGGGGTACGTTATGCAACGCCATTGATGCCCGGCAGCCGTGGTGAGATCAAGGATCCGGAGACCCGAAAAACACTCCCCGATGCAGGTTCCATCCGTTTGACCTCGGAGGCCTTGCGGCTTGCCAAGAAGCGTGATCTGACCTCCTTTCTGAACTACTGTGGTGACTCCTATGTGGCGGCGCTCTATGGGGGGGCGCGCCTGACAGCGCTCATTACGGTAAAAACCAACAGCAAAAAGGAGCGTCAAGATGCCTCGGCCAGTTTCAGCGGTTCCGGCTGGGGTGTGAATGTGAAGGCAAGCGCCAGTGGAACCAAGGTGGGATCCATCGAAAGTAAAAATGTCAGCATGCGTTTCTATCAGTCTGGCGGGCGTAAGGACGAGATTCCGGCCACCAAGGGGGATTTGCTAGGCAAGCTTAAGACGATCACTACCGAAGCCAGCGACTACCCCGCCTACTATCGCGTCACATTGATGCCCTATACCGCGCTGGCCAATTGGCCGGAAAAGAGTATTCCCCTCGATCTTTCTGAGCTGGATCAGCTTGCCGACTATTGGGCAGGCTATGTGAAATTGTACGAGGACCTGGAACATATCTTCGCTCAACCGGAGAAGTTCCAGGTATTGAATGCCCAGAGTCAGTTTATTCCGCTGGGCGGTAATGGTGACAGCATAAAAAAACTGCAGCAGCTTCAGGACCAGGTGCAGACGGAGCTGGGTCGTTTACAGGAGGATGCCCTGCAGTGCAGCATGCCTGAACAGGATTGCAGTTTCAGCGAGGAGCTATACCAGTCGCCCTATGCCTACCGCATCCAGATGCCCCTTCCAATGGATATCACTGCAGCGAACAAGCAGTGCCCCTGCGCTGATACCGAACCCAAAGGAGAACTGGCCAAGAATGCCGCAATACTGGTCGATTACTATATCCGTAATCCGGTTAAGCGGCGCTGTCTCAACAATCCGGTTGACCCTGGCTGCCTCAGCAATGGGGAGATGGACCGTTGGCAAAAGCGCGTGGGCAGGCAAATCATCGAATTGCCTGATGCTGATAGTGCAAGCCAGCTGCGTAAACTTATTACCAAGGATGACGGAAATGAGTACGGCTGGTTGGATGTGATCGAGCATCCACCCTATGCCTGGATGGATAGGAGCAGGATCGAACAGGATAAAAAGCCCCTCGATACGCTAATGGCCCTACTCAATCAGTGATTGTTATATTGATCCCCATCACATTGTGCCCAGGAATGCTTTCTTTGTAAGTCTAACGCGAAGTAATATCTTCGGTCTTAATAACCCGGTAGCATTGCAGTCGTGATCTGGGTAGATGGAAACAAATTCCATCATCTTTGAAATATAAATAATGGTTTGATTGATATGCCTAAATTCAGTGCTTTGGCTTGGGTGGTGATAGTCGTCGCTCTAGTCACCTATGGTTTGTTGGTGTTTGCCATAACCCGCAGTTATTATCAGGATACCCGAATGGTAACCACTCAAGCCCCGACTGCCGCGCCCGAGGTGCCAGTTCATCCAAAGGTGAGCCCATTCGATGCCACACTGCAGCCTGCGGTGAAGTACCAACCTTCCGCTGAAGAGCTGGCAACTGAAGACCCTGCCTTGATTGCGCGTCTTGCGGATGACTACTTTATGAAAAAGGAGTATCCACAGGCGATTGAATTATATGAACGTGTATTAAAGATCAATCCGGACGATGTGGAGTCCTACAATGATCTCGGCCTGTCACTGTTCTATATCGGTCAGTCTCAACGGGCCGTGGAGGCATTGCAAACCGGGGTTTCCAAGCAACCTGATTTCCAGCGTATCCAGTTGACACTGGGATTCGTGCAAGCACAGCTGGGAGACAAAGAGGCGGCTGCCACAGCATTCCAAAAGGCAATAGAGCTGGGTCCTGAGAACACGGTGGGTCAGGAAGCCAAACGCATGTTGAGCGAGATGCAATAGCCGGGCTATAGGGCTTCGGCCTCCGCAGGTCACAACAGGCGCCAATTGCTATTGCCTGATTTTTGTCTCCGGATGCATGTTGATCTCCCCGTTACACTCCAACACGCCGATTTTATCGCCAGACGGGTTGCTGATCACCGGAAGGACCTCTTGAAATAGGGGTCTGCGCACAAACTGTAGTTTCCAGCCGAATCCTTCCGCCTTCTGAAGCGCCATGATCTGGAGATTGTTCAGCACTTCCTTGAGGTTGTCGGGGATCGGTTTGTCTCCTTTTCGATTATCCTGAATCATGGGACTACTCCTTAAAATTCCTATGCATGTGCAGAGCCAGGGTGCACCCAACTCACCATGGATGATAAATGATATATTATCCCTTTGTATATGAAATAATCACGTTGCAATAAAATCAGCACCTGCGTCTGAAAGACTCCCTGATATGCCGAAAAAAAAAGTGTTTTCCCGGAACTGGTTCTCTAATGCTTGAATCAAACCAGCGCAGGCCACATGTGTGCCTGTTTATTCTCAAGTTTGGCGATGGCGGCGTGGAGCGCATGATGGTCAATATCGCCCGGGGATTGTCACTGATCGGTGCCCGGGTGGATTTCATTGTCAAAGAGACTGAGGCACCCTACCTCCACCTGTTGCCGCCGGAAGTGCGGATTATCAGATTCCAGGTGGCAAAGCAGAAGGCTGCGTTGCCGAAACTGATAGACTATCTGAAGCGCTATGATCCGGATATTCTGCTATCGGCGAAGATATTGGATGACCAGCTTGCGCTAAAGGCGAAGCGGCGCCACTCAGGTCGGACGCGCTTTTTTCTGCGTCCTGGCACGGCCTTGTTATCAAGGATGCAGGCGCGTGGTACCCATCCGCTCCGCCGCTGGTTGAAGCAGAGACAGCTGAGCTCTCTGTTCAATAATGCGGACGGTGTGGTAGCAGTCTCTCAGGGTGTGGCGGATGAGGTGATGGAGCTGAGTGCCATTGATGGGGATAAGATCACTGTCATCAGGAATCCAACCATCACCCCTGAGCTGTACCAGCAGGCAGAAGAGCCCGTCGATGAACCCTGGTTGGCAGCGGATCAGCCGCCGCTGATTCTCGGTATCGGGGGATTACGCCGGCAGAAGGACTTTCCAACCCTATTGCGTGCCTTTGCCCTGGTAAGGCAGCAGCTGCCTTGCCGATTGATGCTTCTCGGTCAGGGCAACAAGGAGGGGCAGTTGCTGAAACTGGCCCAGGAGCTGGGATTGGGGGACGATTTTCGCCTTGCCGGTTTTGTTGCTAATCCCTACGCCTATCTGAAGGGAGCGAAACTGTTTGTTCTATCCTCACTCTGGGAAGGATCACCCAATGTGCTGACCGAAGCGATGGCATTGGGTACCTCCTGCGTGAGTACCGACTGTCCCTCGGGTCCCCATGAGGTTACCCGTGGTGGAGAGGTGGCACCCTTGGTGCCCATGGGCGACCCGGAGAGGTTGGCGGAAGCCATGTTGCGGACCCTGAGGAAACCGTTGGATCCGCAGCGTCTCAAGGAGGCAGTCAGCGACTACACCCTGGAAAAGAGTGCCCGGGGCTATCTTGCGGCATTTGGTTTGGTCATCCCCCAGACAATCGATGCATAGCAGACCACGCATCGCCTGTTTTCTGGCCACCTCGGGACACAGTGGTGTGGATCGCTTGGCGCAGAATCTGCTGCCCGGCATGGCGCAGGCCGGATACCCCGTTGACCTGCTTAAAATAGGTAACCACGGCCCCAATCTCGATCCGCAGCGGCCGGATAATCTACGTGTTATCGAATTCAATGCCAGGCATGTCTACACTGCCCTGCCTGAACTGTTGAGATATTTGAAGCGTGCCCGCCCCGAGGTGTTGCTGACCGACAAGGACCGGGTAAACAGAACCGCCATCCTGGCCCATGCCTTGAGTGGTGCCAAGTTCCGCCTGGTAGTGCGTAGCGGCACCACGGTCAGTGCCAATCTGGCTAGCAGAAGCCCCCTCGATCGCTTCATACAGCGCAACTCCATGCGCTATCTCTATCGACGCGCGGATGCCATTTTGACGCCCTCCAGGGGGGCGGCAGATGATTTCGCCGAGACGATAGGCACACCACGGGAGCGTATTACAGCGGTACCGAGTCCGATTATCACGCCCAGCTTTCTGCGTCAGCTGGACCAACCATTGGACCATCCCTGGTTCCGGGCAGGTGAGCCTCCGGTGATTCTGGGTGCCGGAGAACTCTGTCGGCGCAAGGACTTCACCACCCTGATCCGGGCCTTCGCCCTGCTGGTCGATAGCCATGACTGCCGCTTGATGATACTCGGCAAGGGGCGTGCCCGGGAACGGCTGGAGCAGGAGATCAGGCGACTGGGGCTTGAGGATCGGGTTGCTCTGCCGGGTTTCGTGGCAACCCCCTATCCCTATATGAGACAGGCCTCCCTGTTTGTGCTCTCCTCCCTGTGGGAAGGCATGGGAAATGTGCTCGTCGAGGCGATGGCCGCCGGAACACCGGTGGTCTCCACAGACTGCCCCAGCGGTCCGGCGGAGCTGCTGGGTGGGTTGTCCGCTGATCTGTTGGTGCCGCCGGGTGATGCCGCCGCAATGGCGCGGACGATGGCGGGGCAGTTGGATAATCCACTCCCAAAATCAGAGCTACTAGGGGCGGTGGAGGCCTATCGTCTGGAAAATAGCGTGGCCGGTTATCTTGCCGCAATGGGGCTGCCAGCCACAGCTTCGTAGGTCTTCAGCTGAGATCGTCGGCACGATGTTTGAAGCGAGACAGGCATAGGACAACCTGTTAAAGTTTGTCCTTCTAAGTTAAATTAATACCCACTTCGAATTTTTTTATCACATCAGGAGCCATCGATGTCCGAGACACCGAAGATAGTCGTTGTCGGCGGCGGAGCCGCTGGCCTGGAGCTCGCCACCCGGCTCGGCAGGAAGCTCGGCAAGCGGGGCAGGGCGGAGATCACCCTGATCGACGCCACCCGGACCCACGTCTGGAAGCCACTGCTGCATCAGGTGGCGGCGGGCACCTTCGATCCGGATCAGCATGCCCTGGGTTACCTGGCACATGCGCGCTGGAACCACTATCGTTTCCGTCTTGGTGTGATGACTGACCTGGACCGGGTCGAACGCAAGATTATCCTGGCCCCACTGCTAAACGACAAGGGGGAGGAGCTGATCCCCAGCCGCAGCTTTAGCTACGATTACCTGATCTTCGCCATCGGCAGTGTGAGTAACGATTTCGGCATCCCCGGGGTCAAGGAGCACTGTCTGATGCTCGATACCAAATCCCAGGCCAATGCCTTTCAACAGCAGTTGCTGGAGGCGCTGATCCGCGCCAATACCCAGCATGAACCCTTGCGGGAGGGGCAGTTGGACGTGGCCATCGTCGGTGCTGGCGCCACGGGTGTGGAACTGGCGGCCCAGCTCCACCAGGTTACCCGCCAGATCGCCCAGTACGGTTTCGAGACCATCGAACCGGACCACCACATCCGCCTGCACATCCTTGACGCAGGCCCGCGCATCCTGCCTGCCCTGCCGGAGAAGCTTTCCGGCCAGGTTCAAGAGGAGCTGGAGGGGCTTGGGATTCAGGTGCATGTCTCGGAAAAGGTCACCAAGGTGACGGCCGATGAGATCCATACTGCCTCCGGCTTGGTGATACCGGCCACTATCAAGGTTTGGGCCGCGGGTATCAAAGGTCCCGACTTCCTCGGCGAACTCGGTCTTGCGGCCAACCGCATCAACCAGCTTAAGGTGCATGGAGATCTGACCCTGGAGGATGACGACCGCATCTATGCCATCGGTGACTGTGCCGCCTGTGTCATGAACGAGGAGGGAGAGCTGGTGCCGCCCCGTGCCCAGGCCGCTCACCAGCAGGCCTCATTCGTTGCCAAGGCGTTGGGGAGACGGCTCAAGGGTCAATCCTTCAACAAGCGCTATATCTACCGGGATTACGGTTCTCTGGTGACCCTGGGACGTTACAGCACCGTGGGCAGCCTGATGGGGGCGATTACCGGCAGCGTAAGGGTCAGCGGCTGGATCGCCCGCTGGGTATACCTATCCCTCTACAAGATGCATCAGCTGACCCTATTCGGTTGGTGGCGCACCGGGCTGACCACCCTGGCGCGCATGTTGCGCAGGAGTGTCGATCCGGCTATCAAGCTACATTGATGACATGATTGCAATGGCTTGTCTGTCATCGGAACTGTTTCACCTGCTCGATCTATAGTCGCGTGGTGAGATCCCGTGTCTGAACAGTTCATACCCAATGGGCCGGGCACAACGACGTTCAATGTCTATATGTACGCCAGTCTGATTCTGACGAGTTATGGTTTCGGTAAGGGGGCGGTGTTGGTTTTAATGATCCGCCATCATCCACCAAAGGCGTCTGCAGGTGGATCGAAGCTGTATCCAAGCGTCTCGATATCTTTGAAAAAGTGGTTAGCTACCAGTTCGGCCAGTTCATCGGTGTAGTAATTGCGATAGTCTTTCTTTCTGTCGGTGGCTTTACGTTTGTGGGGCAATTGTAAATGCTTGGCGCCGATGCGTTGAATGATCTCACCAAAGTCATCGGCCAGGGTTTCGTAGTGTCCGATGAAGTCGACCAGGATATTGCCCTGCAGATCGACCAGGTAGTCGAGCTGTGACTGAATCGAAGTATCGATATGGTATTGGTAGGGCCTTTCCGGATCGAGTTTCCAGCGAATAAATTGCTCGAAGTCGTCGATATGGGTGATCAGATGAGGCCGCTCGCGACGAATATGGTGATAGGAGCTCACCTGCAGGTCCCAGGGATTGCGCACAATCGCAAACTTGAAAAGCTCGTTGAAGAACGCTTCGGGAAGCATCTCCTTGGCGGCGATGATGCGTGAATGCCTGGGGAATTTACTGCCCAGCCTATGCCCGCTGAGGTGACTGAGGCGTGAACAGAGAAACATGGGGTAGTACCAGGGATCGCGCCAGCGCAGGGATTGTAGTGCCGCGCGCACACTGGTGCCGCCGGTTTTGGCGATATGCACAAAGAGAAAGTTGTATTTAACTGACAATAGCATCGGAACGAATCTTGGCTAGGCCCATGATCTCCAGGTAGTGGTTGGCGCTCTGGTGTGCATTGTATTCCCGTACGGACTCGCGCAGAAGGGTTGTCTCCGGTGGGCTGTCGAGTACTCTCTGCATGGCCTCGGCGAGTGCCTGCCAGTCACCAACAGGAACCAGTGGTGCAATGCGTCCCTCACCGAGCAGTTCGTTAGGTCCGCTCGGGCAGTCGGTGGATACCACGGGTGTGCCGAGGGCCATCGCCTCTGTCAGAACATTGGGGGAGCCCTCCCAACGGGATGAGAGTACAAACAGATTCGCCCGCTTCATATAGGCGTAGGGATTGGGGGTGAATCCGGGGAGTGCCAGCGCCTCCGAAATGCCTAATTCATGGCTCAGGTTGAGCAGTGTTTCCCGCTCACGACCATCGCCGAGGATGATCAGCCTGCAGGGGCGGAGTTCGCGAACAACCGCAAAGGCACGCAGCAGGGTGATGAAGTCCTTCTGCAATGTGAGGCGCCCGACACCGAGAATCACGGGATATTTGGGATCGCCTAACCAGGGATGTGGTGTCGGGGCCGCTGCCGCTTCTATCATCCGGGGTGTGATGACAGGATTGCGAACCACCACAACCCGGTCCTGGTCGAGACCCGAAACCGCCAGCGTGTCTTGCCTGACACCCTCGGATACCGCGATGATCCGGTCGATACCTGGATAGATCAGGCGGATCGGTAGTTGGCGTAAAAACAGTCGCCAGCGCGATTTATGCGCAAATGCGGCAGTCAGGTTGGTGCCCAACCGGAGTAGCAGTCGGGTATGGGAAGCACCCGCCAGGGCGCGAGCGACAACAGCCATACGTCCAGCCCTGTCTTTCGCCGCAAGCAGGCAGGGAGGCTGTGTCCGTCTCAGATATCGGGCGAGTGGCAGCAGGCTGGTCGCGGTATGGCGACTACCCAGTTCGATGCGGTTGACAGCGGGATGAATCTCATCCAGGTGCCTGCTGCGGGTTTTGATCAACAGCAAATCGATCTGCAAACCCCGTTCGGCGATGGCATTTACCAGGTTCAGCACCATGCGCTCCACACCACCCTCGCCGGAGAATGATGCCAGGATCGAAAGGTCCGGACGCCTCTCAGTCTGCGTGCTCATGATCTGACCGGCGTGCAGGTGATTGGAGGATCATGCCAAAGGCAACCGTGACGCCGGCAATCATCAGCCAGTAGAAACGCCAATTCCAATGCAGGTGTCTGAAGTCCGTAAGGCTGTAGATGGCAATCAGGGTAAAATTACTCATCAAAAAGGCGAGAAAGTAGATTGATAGCCTTTTTCGCCGGTAACTCTCCATCAATTTGTAGATCATCAGGCCGCTGATCAGGGCCACCAGCGCGATGCCAAACATACCTAGCTGGAAGACCACTTCCAGATAGGCATTGTGCAGGTGATCGAAACTGGAGCCGGGGGGGTCTTGCAGGTTGATATCGTCTTCCGCCTCAACCAAGGCGTGGGTTGTGCCGGGGCCCCAGCCGAAAAAGGGTCTCTCAAGCCATTTTCGCAAGCCAAACTGCCACAGGTGCAGGCGATAGGATGAGGAGCCCAGGGGTGCCTTATCGAGTCCCTCGTTGACGATCGCGCTCCACTCGGTGCTTTCGCTGGTGATGCGTTGGCTGATGGTGTTCCAGTTTATGGCGAGAATCATGGCCATGACCAGCAACAGGCCTAGCAGAGGATAGCGGAACCGGATTGGAGTCCGCTGACGTGGTGGAGCTGCGTAGCGCAAGGTCAGAAAGAGCATGGGCAGAGCAAACAGAATCGCCAGCCAGACGCCACGGGACTGGCTGATGATAAGGCCCTGGGTAAAAAACAGCGTGCCAATCATGATCAGCCCCAGGTTCAACGCCAGGTTGCGTCTGCTGGGGTCATGTTGGGCATCGAGCCTGTACATGCCCAGGGCCGTTAGGCCGAGAATGGCCGCTGCACAGTCGAAACCTAAAATGATGGGTTTGCCGAAATGGAGTCCTGAGCGGACCCCTTGCAAGGCCTGCAACAGGGTTTCGCTATCCAGCGCGGTGAGCATCCCAAGGGCAAACCCGCTGAACATCAGGGTAACGCTTATCCTGATGCGATGCGTCGATTGGCTTAACCACCAGGCTGGAATAAAAAACAGAAACAGTTGTATCCAATCCCTGGCCTGGTTTATCTGGGTCTCCTGATCGGCGGCAATTTCTCCAATGGACCAGAATGCACGCAGCAGAATATATAAAATGATCAGGAGGCAGAACCAGGTGATGGATTGAGAAAACAGCGCTCTCAATGCCTGCCTGGACAACATCAGTCCGATAATCATCAACCCCAGCCCAAGGTTTGCGCCTGCAATACTCAACAGGGCAAAGAATGAGAACAGATAGAGGCCGATTAGACCGGCCCAGTTACCTATCTTTTCAAGCTTCGTAGCAGATGTGTGTATCGGGGTAAGGCTGGCCCGAAATAACTCCAACATAACCTATGGTGTTTCCTGTTAATCGAGGGCCTGGTTTCTCAGGCCGATTGCCCGGGCAATGCCTTCCGCTCTGTCGGGCCAACTGTAGGGCATGGCGTCCTGCCGTGCCTGCTGCGCAAGTTTACCTGCCAGTTGGGGGTTGTGTATAAGTGTTTTTACCGCCGCTTCCCATGCGGCAGGATTTTCCGGGTCTGCCAGCAGGGCGTTATGGCCATGTCGCAAAATCTCTCTGAGTGGCGGAATGTCACTGGCGATGATCGCTCTTCCAGCGGCCATGGCCTCGAACAGCTTCATGGGGCTGATTGCATCAGCATGGCTCAGTGCCTGCTGGTAGGGCAACAGCACCAGTTCACTCTCGGCATACAGCGATGCCACCTCCCGATGGGGGACGGCTGGTTGGTGGTGCAGATTGGGTATATCCGGTAGTCGGTCATCACAATCACCCACCAGGCGCACCTCGCCACTGCCCTGTTCTGCCAAGTGGGTGAGGATCTGCAGGCCTCGGTCTTTGCTGATTCTGCCGAGATAGATGATCCTGGGCCTGGTGAGTCGATCCGGATCAAGCTCGGGTAGGGTATTGAAGCGCCGCAAATCGACACCGGACGGGCTGACATGGATACGGGTCTCGTCGGCGCCTGCTGACACCAGGGCTGTCGCAGCACTCTGGCTGATCGGGATCAGCTGACCGATCAGTCCCTGGCGGTGATAATCGATGATCGTCTTCAACACCCCCTTGTTCCGCATCGGTTGCAGGGTATGTACTTCGAAGTGGTGCGGTATGCCTTGCGCAGCCAATCCAAGGCTCAGTTCCGGTGCACGGACATAGATGGCTCGAGCCTTGCTCAGCAGTCTTTTGTAGAGGCGTGGAAACAGGGATGTGGGCCAACGCCGGTGCAACAGCTGAACTCCACGAATATCAGGCACCAGGGGGATCCCCATCTCCTCACATCGCTGTTGCGGGGAGACCGTGTGGTGCCAGGGAGGTAGATAGAGCCGGGTCCTTATCCCGATCTCAGTCAGGGCGGCGACTGTATGTAGAGTCTGGATCAAATTGGCACGGTTGCGGTGCAACCGGCTTCGACCCAGATAGATCAGCTCGGGATTGTCGACTTTCTGCATGTGTTGAAATTTATATTAACCCGGCGACCCGGTTAATTGATAACGGCTAACGCTAACATATTCGCCAGCCAGCTTGTACTATAGGCGGAATTTAGTAAGCGGGAATTGGTCTTCCTCCACCCTGAACACCGTGAAACTGTCTGATCTCGAGAGTCCATCAATCTTGATCGTTCGCCTGAGTGCTATCGGCGACATCATATTTGCAACGCCTCTGATACATGCCATTCGGCAGCGCTATCCAGGGGCGCGCATCAGTTGGCTTGTGCAGGCAGAATCGAAAGGCCTGTTGGATTGCCATCCCGAGTTGGATCGGGTGATCGTGTGGCCGAGGCAGGAGTGGGAGACGTATTGGAAACAGCGACGCTGGCTGCGTCTGTGGCGGGCGATCCGGCAATTCAGGGGTGAATTGAGGGCGTCTCGATTCGATGTTGCATTGGATGTGCAGGGCTTGATGAAAAGCGGCTTTCTTGCCTGGCTATCCGGTGCCAAACGCCGTATCGGCCTGGGTTCCAGGGAGGGGAGTCAACGGCTGATGAGCCAGGTCATAGCCAAGGGCGGGGAGCCATCACGTATCGCGTCTGAGTATCACTATTTCGCGCAGCTGCTTGAACTGCCGGTGAACGATTTTGAGATGCATATCGGCTTGAGTGAAACCAATCGTTCCCTGGCGGATGCCTGGATTGCTGCAAAAGGGCTTGAGCATGGCTTTATCGCGATCTGTCCTTTCACCACCCGGCCGCAAAAGCACTGGTTCAACAGCGCCTGGAATGAGTTGCTGGCTGCCATCGAGGCACACTGGCGGATGCCGGTTGTAATGCTTGGCGGGCCTGGCGATAAAGCATCTTCTGCTGCCATAGACCAGGGTCAGGATGGTTTGATCAGCATGGTGGGTGAGACCTCTTTGGGACAGGCCGCGGCCCTGATCAAGCGGGCCAGGTTGATTATCGGTGTCGATACCGGTTTGACCCATATGGGCATAGCCATGAATCGTCCTACTCTCTGCCTGTTTGGTTCAACCCGGCCCTACCTTGATACCGGACATGAGAATGCTGAGGTGATCTATCATCCCCGCATATGTTCACCCTGCAAACGCAAACCCACCTGTAATGGTTCATTCGACTGTATGCGTGATATCACGGTAGCAGAGGTAATGCAGCGGGCCTCCCGCTTGGCCGGCCTCGAACTGGGGGTGATGTGAGGGTTCTGCATGTGGAAGCCGGAATGCACCTCTATGGCGGTGCCAGGCAGGTCGTCTATCTGCTGTCGGGTCTGCAGCAGCAAGGTGTCGAATCATGCCTGGTATGCCCAACGGGTAGCGCGGTGGCCGAGGCGGTGCATGAGATCGGTGAGGCAGTGGAAGAGATACCCATGGGCGGTGATCACGATCTGGGTCTGATTTTTCGTCTGAAGCGGGTCATTCAACACTACAACCCCGATCTGGTGCATATTCACAGCCGTCGGGGGGCCGATATTCTGGGCGGCATTGCGGCGCGTCTGTCAGGGGTCAGGTCGGTACTGTCGCGCCGGGTAGACAACCCTGAACATCCGTGGCTGGTAGCGTCGAAGTATCGACTCTATGATCGCGTGATCGCGATATCCCAAGGTATTGCCGATGTGCTGAGTCAGGAGGGTATGCCGGCGGATAAGCTGGTTTGCGTGCGCAGCGCCGTTGATGTGGATCTCTATCAACAGCCCTGTGACAAGACCTGGTTCCGGGAGCAGTTCGGTCTCGCGGAGGATGCCTTGGTGATGGGTGTGGCCGCGCAACTGATACCCCGCAAGGGCCATCGCTATCTGTTGCAGGCAATGCCGAAGTTGATTCAGGCGTTTCCCCAGGTGCATCTATTGCTGTTCGGCAAGGGGCCGTCGCGGGAATTGTTACAGCAACAGATCGAGGCGTTGCAGCTCCAACAACATGTAACCCTGGCCGGATTCCGCGACGATTTGCCTCGGCTCCTGCCTTGTCTCGACCTGTTGGTGCATCCGGCGCTGATGGAGGGCCTGGGTGTTGCACTGCTGCAGGGGGCGAGTGCCGGTCTGCCCATCGTGGCCGTGGAGGCGGGAGGTATGCCGGAGGCGGTTGAGGATGGTGTGAACGGTCTTTTGGTACCGCCTGGCAGCGATGAGGCCCTGGCCAATGCCATCCATCAATTGTTGGAAAACGAAACATTGCGCCAGCGGATGGGTGAGTCCGGCAGGGAGAAGATGCGACGTGGTTTTTCCGTGGAACAGATGGTGTTGGGGAATCTGGCCGTGTATCGGAATTTGCTGGGTATGCCTGAGGTGGAAGGCTAGGCATGTCTGAGTTACATACACTGCAGCTTATCGGGAGTAAATCCTTTGGTGGGGCAGAGCGCTGGTTTCAACGTTTTTCCCTGGCCCTTGCAGAGATGGGACATCCCACCGAGGTCGGGGTACGTAGCGGTCATGAACTCGATGGCGACCACTGGCCGGGTCTGACCCGGTATGCGCTTCCCATGCGTACGGTATGGGATCCGCTTTCGCGTTTCGAAGTGAAGCGATTGGTGAAACAGATACAACCGGACATAGTACAGACCTATATGGGCCGGGCGACCCGACTTACCCATCTCTCAGCAGCAGGCGATCCGGTGCATGTGGCCCGGCTGGGCGGATACTATAAAGTGGACGGCTATCGACATGCCCATGCGTGGATCGGTAACACCAAGGGCATATGTGACTATCTTCTGCAGGCGGGGCTGCCGCAAAAGCGTATCTTCCATCTCTATAATTTTGCCGATCTGCCAACGCCTGGCCCTCCGCCGGTGGATTTGAAGGCGAAACTCGGCATTCCCGAGGATGCCTGGGTGTTGATGACGCCGGGCAGATTCGTACCCTTCAAGGGTCATCGATTCCTCCTGGAGGCGCTGGCCCGTTTACCCGCAGTGGTGGCAGGACGACCCGTATGCCAGGTGATATTGGGTGACGGGCCGCTGCAACAGGCGCTGCATGCCCAGGCGAAGACGACAGGCATCGATGAGCGAATCGTCTGGACAGGCTGGCAACTCGATCCGGATGCCTACTATCGCCTTGCGGACCTGATCGTGTTTCCCTCCACCTACGCTGAACCCTTTGGCAATGTCATCATTGAGGCCTGGGGATATGCCAAGCCTTTGGTTACTTCAGCCTCCATGGGCGCCAGCGAGGTGGTTCGGCATGAACAGGATGGGCTTGTGTTCGAATGTGAAAATGGCTTGGCCCTGTCCCAGACGATCGAGCGGGCATTGAGTAACGATGAGTTGCGGCAGGGAATGGCCGAGGCCGGCCACCAGCGGGCGCTAAGCGAGTTCGCCAGGGATGCGATCATGCAGACCTATGTGGAGCTCTATCGCTACCTGTTGGAACATCATTGACGCCCTTCATAATGTGTTTTTCCAACCATCGGCGCCTGACGGTTGTCTTTCTCCGACGCCCCAACAGTAGCTCCCTCTACTGACGGGGCTTACGCGGCATCCCTGCCGCTACTACGAAACACAACCGTCAGGCGCCTACCAGCGTTGCTATGGTTGCAGGATGGTCACTAACCACCCTCTTTAATGATTTCAGGGCCTAGGGCCTGTTAACACTAATCCGATAGGCCCTGTTGCGCCTGAAAAAGCGCCAATCAAGGCGCGAGGAGCGAGGTTTGGTTGTTCCAAATGAGCGACGAGCAACGCCGAGTGGCGCTTTTTCAGGCGCAACCCGGAGGGCTGGGGCTGTTTTTCCACCCAGCGGCGTTATCATTCGCTCATGTAGCGCTGCTACACCACGCTCATTCTGCCTTGCTGGACGAAAAAACAGTCCCAGCAGAGCCTATCGGATTAGTGTTAACAGGCCCTAATCAGCCATGGATTGAACCCCGGGTCAGAGCAACCGGTTTTTTATATGCAGGGCGATCCATTTACGGTAGTAGCCCAGCAGTGGAAACAAACCCGGCCAGAACGGCACACCCCGCTTGAGCAGCGGAAGAAAGGGTAAGGCATAGAGAAACAGTCTCGATGGACTGAGGTAGCTGTTACTCGATTCAGATTGTTTGTTGTTATGTGTTGTCGTTTTCACGAGTGTCTCACTACTTTCAAGACCCTGAACATGAAGTTCCATGCTTTGGTGGGGAGGTCGACAAACATGGCTGCCTTCCAGGGTGCATTGAGCAGGTTGTGCCATACCGCGCGTGGGTGAAACAGCACGCCACCAAGTCTGATGGGTGGTGCTTTCAGGTTCAGGATATTCTCATGGCCGAAGTCTTCACTGTGGGCAAGCCCGGTAATATGCTCAACCTCGTCTCTGGTGGGATAGATAATGGATCGCTCGAGGAGGGCGAAACCATACGGCCGCAGTTGAGCGAAGTCCAATCCCGTCAAGCGGTGGGCATTGATAAACGCCTCGGTGCTCGACAGGATACCGGTATGGATCTGTTTGATTGATCCATTGCAATGAATCTCTGCTATTCGGTCTGCGGTGTCATCCTGTTTGAGGATGGGTGATATGGTTCCCTCATCATCCGCATAACCCAGGGTGGTCGCTTCCAGGGATCGCGCGCCCTGCTCAAAGAGCTCCTCGAACTCGGCGGCGGTTTTGAATGCCTCTTGGTCACTGTTGGCGTCATACAGCAGGCCGTGCACCCGGTTATCCTCGCCGAACTCCTTATGGATCTTGCCGACGAACGCGAAATAGTAACCGGACATTTTCGGGAAGTCGTGGCGATGGCCAAACGCGCGCTTGAGATATTTCTGGATCGTGCCGTTCCAGCCGATATCCACAAAGGCGATGTTGTGGTGGGTGAAGAAACCCATTTGCTCCAG
The DNA here is from genome assembly GCF_963455295.1 of Candidatus Thiodiazotropha sp. CDECU1. Taxonomy (NCBI): domain Bacteria; kingdom Pseudomonadati; phylum Pseudomonadota; class Gammaproteobacteria; order Chromatiales; family Sedimenticolaceae; genus Candidatus Thiodiazotropha; species Candidatus Thiodiazotropha sp. CDECU1. Next base: position 4,070,479 of record NZ_OY734020.1, on the reverse strand, counting down.
GTAGCGTTCCAGGCGTTCCTGGCAAAGGGTGCCGTATGCGCTGATTTTGGCCTGTACTTCCGGATCATCGAGAAAACTCTTGAGGCGTCTGTCCCGGTGATCGGTGAGAGGTTTATCCATCGCTTTGAAACCGTGGCGATGGGCATGTGCTTCGAACTCATCCCTGTCCAGGCCGAAGGTTTTCAATATCGATAGTAGTCCCTGCTGTTTTGGATTGAAGAGTGCCATACGGGCCTGATCGACCGTCATGCCCTGACTGATGGATGCGGCCATGATGGTCTTTCTGGACGCATAGAGATAGTCGCCCTGGGGACAATCATCCCCCTTCCACTGCTGGTAGAGTTGCTGAAAAATAAAGCCGTCTCTGGCAACGAAAAAGAGCTTGTCGATCCGATCCCGTCTGACAGCCTCAATCAAACCGGCCATGAAAATATTGAATACAGGTGCCAGCTGATGACGCCCATATCGATAGAAAAAGCTGTTTTCCTCCTGGCTGTCAGCCTGTTGTGCCAGTAGCGCATCGTATACCTGTGAAAACCACATGCCAGGCCAGGGGCCGCCGTGGTGACACATTTCGTGATGCAGCGCCTGATGCCTGCGTCGAATCAATTCATGCTTTTCATGCAGATGCAGGCCGATCCCGCCCTGAGTCAGCAATGCCTGACTGTCGGAGATCGGATTGTCTCCGATATGCAGCAGCTCCTCCGGACTCCATCCATGTTGTTCAAGGATATGCTGAAACAGCTTGCCCGAGTGTTTGCATAGGCCCGATTCTGAAGAGACGTGGAGTTCATCCAGCTTGTGCAGTAATCCCTTATCACTCAGGATCTCCTGGATATGTCGTTCTCCAAGATACATATCCGAGGTGGCGATCAGGGTGAGATCCTGCTGTTTGATCCAGTCCAGCAACTCAAGCATACCGGGTTTGACATACAGGGCGAGACACTCCATTTCGACTTCGATCTTGTGGATCAGGGTTGCCAGCCGCTGCTTGGGAATCCCGGCATCCAGCTGTTCCACCCAATCATCCACCAGATCGTTGAAATGGCACTCACCGTCACCCCTGTTTTCCCGCGCCAGCGTGCGCAGGTGTAGTTCCGCTTTTTGCCGTGCCTGGCATACGCTTGCAGCGGTATGGTCTCCGCCCAGGATTGCCGCAAGTTCACGGCATACCGCCATCTGTACCGCTTCAGGGGGTTCGATGACCCGGGCCAGCAGGGTGTCAAAGATATCGAATGAGACACATTTGAGCCGGTGGCGATTTTTAAGGATGAATGCCTGGGTCTCCTGTATGTTGTGTATCCGATGTTCTTTTCTGTTGAGGAAGCGTGTCAGCCGATTTCGGACGCGCTGAATAGGACTTACAATTTTGTTTCCCAGGCGGTACGAGGTGCTGTTATAGATGGCGGATATCTGCTGTTGGTAATTCTGCTCGAGTTGTTTTTTGTTCTCTTCGATATGTTGTGTAAGTGAGGCGATCTGTTGTTGATGAGCTGTCTCTTTTTGCTCAATCGTGGCCTGCACATTGTCACCAAGCCAGTCTAACTGTTGTTTGATGAGGGAAAGATTAGTGTCGCGATACTGCCGGGAATGGGCAAGTATTTCAGGTGTCGATCCGCTCAATAGTTGAAAGGTTTCTATAATCGCCGCAACCGGGTTCTCCTGGATGGTGTTCGCGCCGTGTATGCGGTATTGCACCAGAGCGCTGTCGTCCAGCAGGTCGGTCTTGTGCCCTGCGAGTATCAGTCTCAAGACGAATTCATAGTCGTGTACGTAGCGGTAATCGGCGAATCCACCGTGCTTATCGTATACCTCGCGGCTGAAGAAGAAATTCGATGTGGTAATCAGCAGATTACCCTTGCACAAAGCGGTCAGGAGTTGCTTGTTTTCCCGATAGGTCTCGAGTAGTCCTGAGTACCACTGGTGCCAGTAGCTGTCCGGGTCATCCATGGGTGAGCCATCGGCGCTGATCGGTTGCACTCTGGTTGCCAGGAAGGCAATCCCTTCCTCTGTTGCCTTGGTATAGAGTTTTTGTAACCTGTCCGGACTGTAGGTGTCATCCGAATTGAGTATTGTCAGGAAATCACCCTTCGCCAGCGCCAGTCCCTCGTTGATGGTGGTGTGGGCGCCCAGATTTCGCTCATGTCGGGTAGCGTGAATTCGTTTGTCGGTGAAATCGTCGATCACAGGCCAGGAGTCATCCTGGGAACAGTCGTCGATGATGATCAGTTCCCAATCACTGAAGGATTGCCGGATGACACTTTCGATCGCCTGCGCAATGTAGCGTGCATGGTTATAGCAGGGGATGATAACGCTGATTGCTGGCATCTAGGGCCTGTTAACACTAATCCAATGCGCTCTGCTGGGACTGTTTTTGCGCCCAGCAAGGCAGAATGAGCGTGGTGTAGCCCGGCTACATGAGCGAATGATAACGCCGCTGGGCGCAAAAACAGCCCCAGCCCTTCGGGTTGCGCCTGAAAAAGCGCCACTCAGCGTTGCTCGTCGTTCATTTGGAGTGACCAAACTTCTCTCCTCGCGCCTTGATTGGCGTTTTTTCAGGCACAACAGAGTGCATTGGATTAGTGTTAACAGGCCCTAGGCCATGTTGGAAAAGGCGTTAGTATAGCTGCCACGAGCGGGTGTGAAAAATGCTTATCCAAGGATATGCGGTTTATAAACAGGCTCTAGTAGGGGTCCGGAATCACTTTCCGCTTCTTGAAGCGCCGGTGTATCCAAAGATATTGCTCAGGGGCATAACCGATAGCCATCTCAATCAGGCCGTTGATGCGTGTCGCATCCTGTTGGACATCCTGGGTTGGAAAGTCGTTCAAAGGTGGATGTATAACCAGGTGATAACCACTGCCATTCGGTTTTCGATAGCCGCTGAAGAGGATGACATCGGCACCGCTGATCTTTGCCAGGCGGGAGGTGGCGGTATTGGTACCGGCAGGTTCACCGAAAAAAGGGGCCAGGATGCTGTTGCGTCCCTTGAAACTCTGATCGGGGGCGTACCATACGGGCAGGTTCTGCCTTAGTGTCCTGACCACCTGACGTATGTCGTTACGCGCTATCGCGGCCTCGAAGCGCATGCGACGATTGCGACTGAATGCCCATTCGATGACCGGATTTTCATGGGGACGGTACATCACCGCAATCGGTTGGAACAGGCTCAGCAACCTGCCTGTGATCTCCAGGTCAGTGAAGTGGGCGCTCAATAAAATAGTGCCTTTGCCCCTATCCAGACTCTGTTGCAGGTGCTCAATCCCTTCAATTTTAACCAGGGACCGCAGTTTCTCATCCCTGGCCCACCAGGCGAAACCTATCATCACAATCCCGATGCCCAGGGAGTGAAAGTGATCCAGCAGCAGTTGCTCACGCTCGATTTCGCTCTTCTCGGGAAAACAGATGCTGAGATTCACGGCGGCAATATGACGACGTGTGGGTGAGACACGATAGATCAGCTTACCCAGCAGGCGCCCCACGGTCATTGCCAAGCTGTAGGGAAGTAACTGACTGAGAAGCCAAAGCATAGTCATCCCTGCCCAGGTGGGCCAGTAGCGTGGGGAATAGAGGTGGTGTTTACGTTTTTTTGCCATTAACCGCTGTGCATCAACCTGGATTCAGATTGTTACCTTTACTGCTTCGATTGTTTATTATGCACGGATCTGTCGTTTTCCGCTGCGGCAAGCCACACCCCGTACTTCGATTATTTGTAGGGTGCGGCTTGCCGCAAACACGCTAAATGTATAATGTCACTCAATTACCCAGCTGATAAGTTAACGGTTTAATGCAATTTCATCTTCCCGACTTTAGCCGTGCGCGGGTCCTGGTAATAGGCGATCTTATGCTGGATCGTTATTGGCAGGGTGCCGCGGCCAAGATCTCACCCGAGGCACCGGTGCCTGTGGTACATGTGCACGAGCGTGAAGAGCGTCCTGGCGGTGGTGCCAATGTGGCGCTGAATATGACCTCCCTGGGCGTCAATGTGGACCTGTGCGGCCTGGTGGGTAAGGATGAGGCCGGCACTGCCCTGGCGCAGCATCTTGAAGCGGCAGGTGTGGCCTGTTACCTGCAGGTAGAGAAGGGTCTGCCCACGATCACCAAACTGCGGGTGATCAGCCAGCATCAACAGCTGATTCGACTCGATTTCGAGCAGCCCTTGTGGCGCTGTGATCTGACCGAACTCGACCGACTCTGTCTGCAACAACTGCCGGGTGCTGAATTGGTGATTCTGTCGGATTATGCCAAGGGCACCCTGCAGCAGCCGCAACGCCTGATCGATGCCGCCAACGAACGAGGCATACCTGTTCTGGTGGATCCGAAAGGGGGGGATTTTTCCAAATACCGGGGCGCCACCCTGCTGACCCCCAATCTGAAGGAGTTCGAGGCAGTTGTCGGTGCCTGCGAGTCGGATCGGGAACTCAATGAAAAAGCTATCGAGTTACGTCAAAAGCTCAACTTGAAGGCGTTGCTGATCACCCTTAGCGAACGTGGCATGTTGTTGATCCATGAGGATGCCCCTCCATTGCACCTGCCAACCCGGGCCCGGGAGGTGTTTGACGTGACCGGTGCCGGGGATACGGTAATCGGTGTGCTGGGAAGCGGAATGGCGGCTGGTATGCCGATACAGGAGGCAGCGGGTTTGGCGAATGTGGCGGCCGGCCTGATGGTGGCGAAGCTCGGCGCGGGCAGTGTCTCCCTGGGTGAGCTGAAGGGTGCCTTGCGCAGGCAGGGAGACTTCCACACCATCCTGACCCGGGATGAGTTGCGTGAGGCCACGCATGAGGCGCGCTACCAGGGTGAGCGAATAGTCATGACCAACGGCTGTTTCGATATTCTTCACGAGGGGCATGTGCGTTACCTGCAACAAGCCAAACAACAGGGAGACCGTTTGGTGGTGGCGGTGAACGATGACGATTCTGTGCAACGCCTGAAGGGAACAGGGCGACCGATTAATGGTATCAATCAGCGCATGGCGGTCCTGGCAGGCCTGGCCTCGGTGGATTGGGTTGTACCGTTCAGTGAAGATACGCCGGAGTCGTTGATCTGTGATATCAAACCGGACCTCCTGGTCAAGGGAGGGGATTATCAACCACAGGAGATAGCCGGTTACGATTGTGTAGTGAAAAACGGCGGTGAAGTGAGGGTGCTCGAATACCTGGAAGGCGCCTCCACCAGCCGTATCGTGGAGGCCATGCGCGATGTCGAATGAGACCGGAGCGCCATCCGGCCCCGGCATGACAGGTCGTGAACTCTATCTACGACTGCTGAAGCGGGTGCGCCCCTACTGGCGCCAGTTCAGCGGTGCACTGACGGCCATGGTGGTGTTGGCGTTGACCGAACCGGCCATTCCCTGGCTGATGAAACCGATGCTGGACGGCAGCTTCGTGGAGAAGGATCCGGAGATTATCTTCTGGTCGCCGATCCTGCTGATCCTGCTCTTCAGCATCCGTGGCATCATGAACTTCATCAGTGGTGTTGCCTTCGAGTGGGTTGCCGGGAAGGTGGTGCTGGATCTACGCAAGATGATGATTGAGCGAATCCTGACCATGGGTACCGCTTTTTTCGATGCCCATGCCACAGGCAGCTTGATTTCAAAAGTCACCTTCAATGTCAATCAAGTCACCATGGCGGCAACCAAGGTGCTCACAACCCTGGTCAAGGATACGATCATTATCATCGGTCTGCTGGCCTACATGCTCTACCTTAATTGGTTGTTGACCCTGGCGGTGTTTTTGGCGATGCCGGTTATTGTTATCGCGGTGCGTTACCTGGCGATTCGTTTACGCCGGGTGAACCGGGCCTTGCAACAGACCATGGGAGTGATGACCCAGGTCCTGGAGGAGTCGATCAGAGGGCATAAGGTGATCAAGATCTTCGAGGGTCGACCTTATGAGCAACGGCGTTTCATGGAACGTGCGAACTGGGTGCGTCGTTATAACATGAAGAGCAAGGTGGCCGGTTCTGCACATATGCCGTTGGTCGAGTTTGTCGGCGCAGCGATGATTGCGGCTTTGGTCTATGTCAGTACTCACCAGACAGCCGTGGGAGAGCTGACAGTTGGTGGTTTCGTCTCGTTGATGGTGGCTATCGGCCTACTCTTTTCACCCTTAAAGAGACTCACCGGTATCAATCAACCCCTACAAAAGGGGTTAGCCGCGGCGGAGAGTGTATTCAGCCTGGTGGATGAACAGCCCGAAGCCGATAACGGCAAGCGTTGCATCGACAATATTGAGGGTAGGGTGTCCTTCGAAGCGGTCTCGTTTCGTTATGCGAGTATGGATAAGGATGCATTGAAACCGATCAGTTTCGAGATGTCCCCGGGTTCCACGGTGGCACTGGTAGGTCACTCTGGAGGAGGCAAGACAACCATTGCCAATCTGATTCCCCGTTTTTACACCCCGACGGGAGGGCGGATACTGATTGACGCTATCGATATTCAGGAGTTGAGTCTGATCAGTCTGCGCAGACAGATATCCTATGTGGGGCAGGACTCGGTACTCTTTGATGATAGCGTGGCGGCGAATATCGCCTATGGGGCTGTGGGCGAGGTCAGTCAGGAGCAGATAGTCGAGGCGGCGAAAAGTGCCCATGCCCTGGAGTTCATTCAGCGCCTGCCCGATGGATTCGATACCCTGATCGGTGAGGATGGGGTGCGTCTGTCGGGTGGGCAGCGCCAGCGGCTGGCCATAGCCAGGGCGCTGATCAAGGATGCGCCTATCCTGCTGCTGGATGAGGCGACTTCAGCACTGGATACCGAATCGGAGCGACATGTCCAGGCCGCCTTACAGGCCTTGACTCAGGAGAGAACCACCCTGGTTATCGCCCATCGCCTCTCAACCATTCAACATGCGGACAAGATTTTGGTTATTCAGGATGGTGAACTGGTTGAAGAGGGTGTGCATCAGCAATTGATCGATCGAAAGGGTGTCTATTATCAACTCTGCCGACATCAGTTCAGCGATCAGTTCGAGACCCTGGATTAAGCGAGTCGAGACGGAATTTCGATGCGCTATATCTATACACTCATTTTGACCCTACTGGTTCCAGTCTACTTTCTGCGGCTCTATTGGCGTGGTTTCAAGGCGCCTGCCTATAGACAACGCTGGCTGGAACGGCTGGGTATATTCGAAACGCCTATCGAACAGGGTGGGATCTGGGTACATGCGGTTTCGGTGGGCGAGGTGCAGGCGGTTGCCCAACTGGTCGGGCGCCTTCTCGATCGTTACTCCGATATGCCGCTGCTCATAACCACCACCACACCCACCGGTGCCGACCGGGTCAAAGCGCTGTTTGGCAGTGATGTGACACATCTCTATGCGCCAATCGATCTGCCCTGGGTGGTAAGGCGGTTTTTAATCGCATTCCAGCCCCGGCTGCTGATCCTGGTGGAGACTGAGATTTGGCCCAACCTGATCTACTACGCCAAGCTGGAGGGTGTACCAACCCTGCTTGCGAATGCCAGACTTTCATTACGCTCTGCCAAGGGTTATCACCGGGTTGCGGGATTGACCCGGGATGCGCTGCGTAACCTTACCATGATCGCTCCCCATGCCGAGGCGGATGCAGAGCGCTTCCATACCCTGGGTGCGAGACCCGAAAAGATCGAGGTAACCGGCAGTATCAAGTTTGATGTACACCTGCCCGGGAGTCTGTTGGAGCGCGTTGATGTGCTGCGCCGGGAGTGGGGAGGGCAACGACCGGTATGGATCGCAGCGAGTACCCATGAGGGCGAAGATGAACTGATCCTGCAAGCCCATGCAAGCATTCGGCAAGCCCTGCCCGAAGCATTGTTGGTATTGGTGCCCCGCCACCCGGAGCGGTTCGAGCGGGTGGGGCAATTGGTTGAAGAGGCAGGTTTTAAACTTGTGAAGCGAACCCAGCAACTGCCTTGTGATGATGATACCGCTGTCTTTCTCGGTGACACCATGGGTGAATTGACCCTCTTCCTGGGGGCATCCGATATCGCCTTCATTGGTGGTAGCCTCGTGCCTCACGGGGGACACAATATTCTGGAGGCGACCGCGCAAGGCGTGGCTGTGGTATTCGGTCCCCACATGTTCAATTTCAACGAGATCAGCGAGCTGTATCTTCATCACCAGGCAGCGGTCCAAGTCGACTCGGTGGCAGAGCTGGCTGATCAGGTGAGCCGTTGGCTCAGTGACGCCAGCGAACGTAGCCGCGTGGGTGAAGCGGGCAGGGAATTGGTGGAGCAGAATCGAGGTGCGCTGGATCGATTGACCCAGCTGGTGGATAGACTGCTGGTGAGCTGATTGATCTAGCAAGCCGCACCCAACGGATTTGTGCGATTGATTACGAAACGGGTGGAAACACAACGGGTGGTGGTTTGACGCCGCTACCGGTGGTCTCTGCCACGATGGTTCTGGCATGGGATTGGCCAAGTTCAAAGGCCTGTTGTTGATCCATCTCCGTTGCTGAAGCTGCTGCTTCATCCTCTTTTTTCATATATAGGGTTTGGGTTGGGAAGGCGAATTCAACCCCCAGTTTTTGCGCCAGGCGCAGGATGTCGAGCATAAAACGATGGCGCTCACGCAACTCGGTATTCCATTCCGGTGTCTCCCAAAAGACATACAGCAGCACATCGAGGGATGAAGCTGCAAACTCATTCAGATAGGCATGATAGTAATCCTTTCGCATGTAGGGGTGTTGCCTGACCAACTCCCTCACCCCTTCGCAAAATGCCTCGATACGGTCCGGTGGCGTATCATAGGTGAGTGATAATTTGCATGACAGACGGCGATAACGACGCTCACCCATATTGTCCACCGTGGCGGTGATGAACTTGGAGTTGGGTACCGTGACCACTGAGTTGTAGAAGGTTCTGACCCGGGTACTGCGAAAGCCGATTCTTTCCACGCTTCCCTCCACATCGTCGACAATGATCCAGTCCCCTACCGAAAAGGTGCGGTCCATCAGCACCGTTACCGAGCCGAACAGGTTCTGCACCATATCCTTCGCCGCCAAGGCAAATGCCAGGCCACCCAGTCCAAGGCCTGCCAGCAGGCTGGAAATGTCCACATTCAGGTTGTCGGCGATGAACACAAAGCCGATGACCGTGATGAATACCTTGAGGGTGCGGGGTATCAGCGGCACCAGCGCATCATCCAGCTTGTTATCCGACAGCTCTGCCTGTTTATGCAGATAGGCGGAAACCAGGTCGACCAGTCGATAAGCGGCCCATACCCCTGAGATGCTGGCCAGGAACTTCACTGCCAACAACAACACCAGCATGACATTTTCCGGTAGCCCCATCAGATTGAGACTGCCCCACCAGACGATTGCCATCGCCATCAGGCCGAGAGGACGCAGAATATCTTCCGAGATCTCTTTGAACTCGTTGTGACGGGTGCCGTTACGCCAGCGACGAACGCTGGTCTTCAGAAACAGGGTGATCAGCTTGTCGATGACAACACCAGCCAGGATGGTCAGCAGAAGACCTATCCATTGCCAGTTCTGCAACAGAAAAGTGGATTGTTTCAGTGATAGAGGCACCTTTTGCCGAAAGCGGATATGCCAGGGGACATATGAGGCCTCATCCTTTTCGCCGGTGACCCGTTCAGCGCTCGCCACTTCATCCATGATGGCAGGCAGACTGTTGATGGTATTGCGATCGAAAAGCCAGCGCCCGGATTCGCTACGTGAGATGGCGATCTCTCCGTTCATATAACGCTTGAACAGGTACCTCGATCCCTCGATACGGCTCGGTATTTTTTTAACATCGATGATTTTTGTGCGATCGAGCACCTCCAGCAGCATCCAGGCCAGGTCCTGTCCCCGCTCTTTTCTCACCAATTGGTTGATGTCGGATAGATCGAGGGTGGATATTGCCGCCTCGATCCTGTTTGGTGCGCCTCGCTTGATATCGTTCATGGCATGGAGAAAGGTCTCCATGGTGGCACGGGGCGATTTCAGGTTTGCCGGAACCGTCTCCTCTGAGCTGGTTTCGGATTTTACTCCCTTTTCTGAAGCCTGCTCCTGTTCCGCCCAGCCCGGATGTGCTGCTGCGAGTAGGGTGAGGGTCACTATCAATTGCTGGCCTAACTTTTTAAGTTTCATGTTCCCACAACTCATTTTTCTGTAATTGGCGGTATTTTAGGGGTGAAAATGAAAATATGCATCCAGAGTCTGGATTAAGTTCCAGGGGATGGCGCCGCTATCAATGGTGAAACTTCGGGGCCAATCACTGTTTCGCAAGTTGTACCGCTGACCCTCTAGTAGTTTCCATCTGACTCATCTTGCGCCGTAACACCTGTTCTACGGTTGGCGAAAATGCAGGGGGTAGATATGAACGAAGCAGCGCTTACAAATGGGGGCTTTCTATACGGTGCCTTAGAGGTGTTTGCGATTGTGTTGCTGCTGCTATTGGCCGGTCTGCTCGTAGCAGTGATTGTCACCTATATCTATGATGTGACACAGACCAAGACGGCGATTCGTCGCAACTATCCTGTAATCGGTCACTTCCGCTATTTTTTTGAACACCTCGGGGAGTTCTTTCGCCAATATTTCTTTGCCATGGACCGGGAGGAGTTGCCCTTCAATCGCGCCCAGCGGGCCTGGGTCTACAGGGCCTGTAAAGACCTGCCGAATACGGTTGCCTTCGGTTCAACCCGGGATATTCGTCGTCCTGGCTCGATTCTCTTCGTCAACTGCCCGTTCCCGACCTTGGGAGAGGATGCGGTGCCACCTGGTGCGATTAGCATCGGCGAAGGCTGCCGCACTCCCTATATGACCGACTCATTGTTCAATATCTCTGGTATGAGTTATGGGGCATTGTCCAAACCGGCCGTGCTGGCACTCTCCATGGGAGCGAACAAGGCGGGGTGTTGGGTCAATACCGGTGAAGGTGGCGTTTCTCCTCATCACATCGAGGGTGGTGCGGATATCGTATTTCAGATCGGTACAGCAAAGAATGGGGTACGTGATCTGGCGGGAAACCTGAGTGACGATAAACTCCGCGAGGTCGCGAGTAATCCTCAGATCAAGATGTTTGAGATCAAACTGAGCCAGGGCGCCAAGCCGGGTAAGGGCGGTATTCTGCCCGGCGGTAAAGTGACCCCGGAGATAGCAGAGATCAGAGGGATTGCGGTTGGCGAGGATGCGATCAGCCCAAACCGGCATATCGATATCCGCAGCAACAAGGACCTGTTGGATATGATCAAGCGGGTCAGGGATGTGACCGGAAAACCGGTGGGCTTTAAAACTGTGATCGGCGGTCCCCATTGGCTGGAGGAACTGTTCACGGAGATCCAGAAAAGCGGTGTAGAGTATGCCCCCGATTTCATCACCCTGGATGGGAGTGACGGTGGTACAGGTGCAGCACCGATGCCGCTTATCGATGCAGTGGGCCTCTCTCTGAGGGAGAGCCTCTATATTTTGGTCGATAAACTCAATGCTTATGGCCTGAGAGGGCGCATTAAAGTGATTGCCTCAGGCAAGCTGATTACACCGGCTGATATTGCCTGGGCACTCTGTGTGGGCGCTGACTTTGTAACCTCAGCACGCGGCTTCATGTTTGCATTGGGTTGTATCCAGGCCCTGCAATGCAATAAGAATACCTGCCCTACCGGTATCACGACCCATGATCCGAAACTGCAACAGGGATTGGTTCCGGAGGTGAAGGCCGAGCGGGTGGCGAGCTATGTCGGTCACCTGGTGCATGAGGTCGGGGTCATCGCCCACTCCTGTGGCGTCAAGTCACCTCGCGAGTTGCGCCGGCACCATGCCAGGATCGTAACCGCGGATGGACCGTCGGTTGCCCTGGACGAACGCTTTCCACCAGTAAAGACGAACCTGGAATAAGTCGTTTGGCTATTTTTACGCCAGTGCTATTTTGGTAATATCGTTTTGGCCCCCTGTTCGGTGCCCAAAATCAGTACGTCGGCACCGCGCATGGCAAAAATACCGGTTGTGACCACGCCAGCTATGGCGTTGATGGCATTCTCCATCTCTCTCGGCTTCATGATCTCCAGGTTGTGGACATCCAGGATAAGGTTGCCATTGTCGGTGATAAAATCTTCTCGCCAGATTGGGGTACCGCCCAACTTTACCAATTGCCTGGCAACATGGCTGCGGGCCATGGGTATGACCTCCACCGGGAGTGGAAATGTGCCCAACACGTCGACCAATTTGCTTGCATCCGCTATGCAGACGAATTTTCTGCTTGCCCCAGCTATGATCTTTTCCCGGGTCAGCGCACCCCCGCCACCCTTGATAAGGTTGAGATAGTGATCTGATTCGTCTGCTCCGTCGATGTAGATATCAAGCTCTCCCGCGGCATTCAGGTCTAACACGGGAATAGCGTGAGCCTTCAAACGTTCGGTGGAGGCTTCTGAACTCGAGACAGTACCTTCGATCTTACCTTTGATGCCGGCCAGAAAGTCGATAAAGTGATTGACGGTTGAACCCGTGCCTACTCCTATGATGCCGCCTTTGACATATTCAATAGCGGCCTCAGCGGCCTGTTTTTTAAGATCGTCTGCATTCATTTTATTCTCCTGCGGCGGTCATTACATCGGACCGTAGAAATATAACGGAGCCGAACAAGGTTATTTTCATAGCTCAGATAAGTGAGCCAAAAAAGCGGATTGTGGGAGGTAAACTGCGAGGTTCAATGGTCATTATCCCCATGGCGGTCCCATAATCTAGAAAATTAACTACACATTGGCACAAATAATACGGGGTTAGCAGGTTACCAAAGCTTTTTCTTTGAGTGTGAGTAATAATAACCATACCTATGAAGAATGTCAGGTTTACGAGTAGGATATTGAGTGTCGCCCGACAATTGTCGTCAAGGGTCTGATATCGGATGAGTCCATGCCACAACGTTATATAGAAAAAATACTTCGCGCCCGTGTCTATGATGTAGCCAGGGAGACTCCCCTGGATAGAGCCAATCGTCTTTCGTTACGGCTTGATAATGAGGTGTTTCTCAAGCGGGAGGACCTGCAGCCTGTTTTCTCGTTCAAGTTACGTGGCGCCTACAATAAGATGGTTAACCTGCCGGATTCAGTCAAACGCCAGGGTGTGGTTGCCGCTTCAGCCGGCAATCATGCCCAGGGTGTAGCCTTGGCAGCGCAAAAGCTGAAGATTCAGGCCTTGATTGTGATGCCAAAGACGACACCACCGATCAAGGTCCAGTCTGTAAAGAGTTATGGGGCGAAGATTATCCTTGCCGGCGATTCCTATGATGCGGCCTATGCACGTGCACAGACGATCGCTCAGGAAGGGGGGCTGACTTTCATACATCCATTCGATGATGCGGAGGTCATCGCCGGTCAGGGGACGATTGCAATGGAGCTGCTGAGACAACATCCGTTACCCCCCGAAGCGGTATTCATACCAGTCGGTGGAGGTGGTTTGATTGCAGGCATCGGCGCCTATATCAAATATGTCTATCCCCAGGTGAAGATTGTGGGGGTTGAACCTGAGGATGCGCCATCGCTACACAATGCATTGGCGGCAAAGCGGCGCGTAACACTCAAGCAGGTGGGGATATTTGCGGATGGGGTTGCAGTAAAACAGGTGGGCAAAGAGACCTACCGCCTGGCAAAACAGGTGGTGGATGAAGTGATTCTGGTAAATACAGATGAAATTTGCGCTGCAATCAAGGATATATTTGATGATACACGCACCACCGCAGAGCCAGCTGGGGCGTTGTCGATTGCCGGGTTAAAACGCTATGTAAAACGCGAGGGGATAACAGGCAAACGCCTGGTTGCCATCAATAGTGGTGCAAACATCAACTTCGATCGACTACGCCATGTGGCTGAGCGTGCGGAGTTTGGTGAGCGCAGAGAAGCCCTGTTCGCGGTTCAGATCCCAGAACAGCCTGGGAGTTTTCTGCGTTTTTGCAAATTGATAGGAAAACGCAGCATCACAGAGTTCAATTATCGCTATTGTGATGCAAAACGCGCACAGATCTTTGTCGGTATCGAGTTAAGTGATGGTGATGAGGAGAGAGAGAAGCTGCTTCAGCGATTCATTGACAAGGGGTATTCCATAGTGGATATGACCGATAATGAAACAGCCAAACTGCATATTCGTTATATGGTCGGTGGACATGCTCAAGGTATCGATGGAGAGAAGTTGATACGTTTCGAGTTTCCAGAAAGGCCTGGTGCACTACTCTATTTTTTGAACAATTTGGGTACAGATTGGAATATCAGCCTGTTTCACTACCGTAACCATGGCGCCGCATATGGGCGTGTGTTGATGGGTATACAGTTGTCGAACGCGGAGAAAAACACCCTGCTCAGGCGTTTGAAGAAACTCAACTATCCGTTTTGGGATGAGACGGAGAATCCAGCCTACAAGTTATTTGCGGGAGTCAGCTAGGCTCATCAGTGTGGGCATACCTGATAAGTTAAGTCAGATATGTATCATCTTTATGTTGCACTCACCAAGGGCCCGATCAGTTGCGCTTCAATAGTCACTCATCCCCCGGATGCGGAATTCCAAAGTTAAGTATCATGCCGGTTCCGGTCTGTTATCTGAATACCGGATTAACTAATTGAATTATAAGTCAATTATTATATATTCAAAGTGCTTTGAAATATGCAAAATCAGAACCGGGCAGGATAAAAAAAACCCCGCAGAGCGGGGTTTAGTTTAGCTATAACCAACAGTCTTATTTGGCTGTTCTTTTCTTGCGAGGCGTTACTTTCCTGGGCCTAGCTGGTCTCTTCTTGGCAACCTTCTTCTTGGTTGCCTTTTTCTTAGCAACCCTCTTCTTGGTTGCCTTCTTCTTGGCGACCCTCTTCTTGGTTGCCTTCTTCTTAGCGACCCTCTTCTTGGTTGCTTTCTTCTTAGCAACCCTCTTCTTCGCCGTAGCTTTCTTTTTTGCTACCCGTTTCTTTGCGGTCTTCTTCTTAGCAACTCTCTTCTTGGTTGCTACCTTCTTCTTCGATACTTTCTTCTTGGCTGCGACTCTCTTCTTCGTCGTTGCCTTCTTCTTAGCAACCCTTTTCCTTGCGGGTGCCTTCCTGGTTGTGGTTGAACGTCTTACTGTTGCCTTCTTTTTGGCGGCTTTTTTCTTCGCCATTTACATTCCCTCCCGAGAGAACTACCTGATAGATGAACTGAGTATAATTCAGCTTTTAAAAAAATCCAGAATAGAAAGCAATCTTTTATCAATTATTTCAATTCGTTGTTGTTATACAACACTTGCTAAGTGTAGTTTGCGGGTAGTGAAAGGCAGGAAAATGATGCTATGAACACTCGTTTATATGTTCATATTAAGTGAAGTTGTATATCGCAGCTTCCGTAATGACAGCATCGAGTGGTATATCCCAAGGCATAACTGATATTTGTGATTGCTGTTGAAACTCATGCGCCAAACCAACCAGTGTTGGGCCTTTTAAATGACTGCGTCTGTTTTTAAAGGCGAATGTCCGGTCGTAGTAACCCCCTCCCATCCCCAGGCGATTACCTTCTCTATCGAATGCAATCAGAGGTACGAATACCAGGTCCAGTGCCCATGGCATGACTAACTTACTATGCCTGTAGTTCGGTTCCGGTATACCAAAACGGTTTGTTGTGAAGCCGGTTTGGGTTGTAAAGGGTGCAAACCACAACCCCTTTGTTGGTCTATCGCGCAAAATGGGTAAAAAAACCGATTTCCCGGTACCCTGGGCGAGTTGTAACAAGGGAGCCGGATCCATCTCTCCCCGGACAGCGAAGTAAAACGCAATGCGCCGGCTATGCCTAAAGGGTATGTAGTTTCTTGCCAGGCGAAGGACCTTTCGGCTATGAAAATTGAGCGTTTGCTGAGTTAACTGCTGCCGATGGGCCTTGATTCTATGCCGGATCTCGTGTGATTCCATTGTCTGAGCGGGGTTGGATAAGAGACATCCCCCACCTGTGCCGTCGCAAACCGTTGTTCCTGAACCAGAGGGCTCAAGTGGGAACAACAGAAGTACCTCAGGCTTTCCGCTGGAGTGCGGACATGCACAACGGCACTATCATCATGTTCCCTGGGTAGTTGTTAGGCTCAAGAAAATACCCTGGTTGCTTACGTACACCGCAGGGGATGTCATACCTCTAGGCTAAACCTATTTTGATCAAAGTTCCAGTTGATTGGTTGTGTTGAGTGCAATCTCAATCTTTTCTTGAAGGTTTTTTATGCGGCGCGATATGTTCTGCGAACCGTCTTCCCTGTGTTGCTGGTTGGATAGCAGGTCATTGGCAATATTGAGTGCGGCCATGACCGCAACTCTTTCGGTGCCTATGATACGTCCGTTCTGCCTGATTTCACGCATTTGGCCATCCAGATAGGCCGCTGCTTGCAAAAGGGATTCTCGTTCTTCTGGCAGGCAGGAAATACGGTACTCTTTATCGAGGATATTGACTGTTACAGGCAATGAATCGTTGCTCACTGGGGTGTTTCCATCGATTTCAGTCGTGTAATCATGGCTTCAACCCGGGCACGCGCCAGTTCTGTCTTTTCGATGAGCGCAGCACGTTCAGCTACCAGGTTATCCTGGGTGGCACGCAGTGATTTATTCTCATCTTTGAGGTAGGAGCAGGCCCGGATAAGCTCTTCGACCCGGATTTCAAGCTTGTGCAGGTCCAAATCTGCCGGATTTTGTGTCTCTTTATCAGTCATGGCCATCAATATAGTGGTCTGACAGTGGTGGGTCAATCTCTACGGCTGCATGTTATGATTTGTTCATAGGGCCTGTTAACACCAATTTGATTGTCACTGCCAATACCCTGTTTTTGTCCTGCAATGCAGAAGAAGCGTCGTGTAGTGAGTCTACATAGGCAACTGACCTATATGATAGAGGAATTTGTAGATGATTGAGAATAGCCAGATGCCCGATTATTCCCGTGTTGATGGGGCGCTGAAGTCAATCGGACTCGATCTGGGCGCGAGTGAGATTCATGGCGTGATTTGTGGACTGGTGTGCGCCGGAACCAGTCAAAGCCATATCGATTGGATGGCTGGACTGTTCGAGGATTGGCCAGAAGAGGATCTATTGGCGCGCGAGGCCAGAGAACTGATCGGTGAACTGTACTATGTAACCCGTGACCAGATCGGGAATGACGACCTGACATTCATGCCCTATCTTCCTGACGATTCTCAACCTATCTCCACCAGGGCCAAGGCATTGAGCGAGTGGTGTGAAGGCTATCTGTATGGATTGGGCATGTCAGGTATCACCGATCAGCAATTCGAGGGTGATGCCAGGGAGGCATTGCAGGATATATCCCATTTCACTCAACTCGACTATGAGTTACTCGAGTCAGGTGATGCGACAGAGCAGGCCTATACAGAACTGCAGGAGTTCCTGAAAGTGGTGACCTTACTTATCTGGGGTGATCTGTCTGATGTCCGGGGACCTGGCCATGTTGAAGAGTGAATTCAAGCGGCGGCGACGTGAACTGATGCGCATGATGGGACCAGGTAGTATTGCCATACTGCCCACGGCACCACAGCTGATTCGTAATCGAGATGTGCACTACCCGTATCGCCCTGACAGTGATTTCTACTATTTGACCGGTTTCCCTGAGCCAGAGGCGGTACTGGTTCTGATTCCGGGAAGAAAACAGGCGGAATATATCCTTTTCAATAGGGAGCGGGACCCGGTTAAGGAGCAGTGGGATGGTGCCATAGCGGGACAGGAAGGCGCTTGCGATGAGTATGAAGCCGATGATTCCTTCCCGATTGGAGACCTGGACGATATCTTGCCACGCATGCTTGAGCAGTGTGAGCGCATCTTTTACATCATGGGCTGCAATGCAAAGTTCGATAAACGCCTCTCGGAGTGGATCAACACTATTCGCTGTGAAGCGCGCAGTGGTGTTCAGGGGCCTGTCGAGATTATTGCCCTTGATCACTATCTGCATGAAATGCGGCTGTATAAGAGCCGGTCGGAACTGAAGGTGATGCGACAGGCTGCAAGGATTTCCGCCAAGGCGCACAAGAAGGTGATGCAGCGCTGCAAGCCTGGGTTATGGGAGTACCAACTTGAAGCGGAGTTCGTGCGTGAGTGCACTGATCTGGGCGCCAAGTCCCAGGCCTATCCCCCGATCGTCGGTGCGGGTAAAAATGCCTGCACACTTCACTACATTGAGAATGGGGATAAGGTTGGTGAGCAGCAGATGTTGCTGATCGATGCCGGGTGTGAGGTAGACTACTATGCTTCGGATATCACTCGTACCTATCCGGTCAACGGTAGTTTCAGCGAACCCCAGCGACAGTTGTATGAATTGGTTTTAGCTGCACAGGAGGCGGCAATTGCCAAGGTCAAGCCGGGCAATCATTGGAATGATCCACATGATGCTGCGGTGCGTACCATTACCAGGGGCTTGATCAAGCTGGGAATACTCAAGGGGTCTCTGGCCAAGTTAATACGCGAAGAGAAGTATAAGGCCTATTTTCCCCATCGCACCGGGCATTGGATCGGTATGGACGTTCATGATGTGGGTGATTATAAGGTCGACGGTACATGGCGTTTATTGGAGCCGGGCATGGCTTTAACCATCGAACCCGGAATCTACATTCCCTCCGGTTCCAAGGGTGTGGCCAAGAAGTGGTGGAACATCGGCATCCGTATCGAAGATGATGTGGTTGTGACCAAGGATGGCTGTGATGTGTTAACCAAGGATATTGTAAAATCAGTGGCTGAGATTGAGGCCATTATGGCGGCATGATATGGCACAAGATTTTGATCTTCTGATCGTTGGCGGCGGCATGGTCGGCGCCAGTCTGGCGCATGCAGTGAGCGGCCAGGGATTGAGCATCGGCGTCATCGAAGCCTGGCCGCTTGAATCCTCTTCCCAACCCAGTTTCGATGACCGGGTGATTGCCCTCTCCTGGGGTAGCCGCGTCATCCTGGAGGCGATGGGTGTATGGCAATCCATCCAGGTCGCCGCAGAGCCGATACTAGGCATCCATATCTCCGATCGTGGCCACTTTGGTTTTACCCGACTCAACCATCATGATGAAGGGGTCGAGGCCTTGGGGTATGTGGTGACCGCACGCGCACTGGGTGAGGCTTTAATAGAGGACCTGGTTGATCGTCAAGCCGTAGAATTGATCTGTCCGGCCAGGCTGAAGAGTTTTGCCGTATCTGACCAAGAGATTGAGGTCTGTATCGATCAGGATAGTGGTGAGAAACGTCTCAATACACGCCTGCTGGTGGCTGCCGACGGTGGTGAATCCCAGGTCAGACAATTTCTGTCGATTGGGCTGAAAGAGAAGTCCTATGGCCAAACCGCCATCATTGCCAATCTGCGCGCTCAACAGGCACACCATGGTGTCGCCTATGAGCGATTCACCGATAGTGGACCCTTGGCATTGTTGCCAATGCTTGATGATCGCCTCTCCATGGTGTGGACGGCGCGGGATGACCAGGTTGCCGAACTGATGGTCTTGCAGGATGATGCCTTCCTGCTCAGACTGCAGGACCGTTTCGGTTATCGTCTTGGAGGTTTATATGAACTGGGTAAGAGGGTTGCTTACCCATTGCGTCTCCGCCAGGCGGCTGAACAGGTTCGTCCCCGGGTAGCCCTGATTGGAAATGCCGCGCATGCAATTCATCCGGTAACGGGGCAGGGGTTCAATCTCGGTCTGCGGGATGTTGCGGTACTGGCAGATCTGCTCTCCTCAGCTGCCCAACGGGGCGCTGATCCAGGTGATATTGGATTGTTGCAGGAGTATGCATTATGGCGCAAAAAAGATCACAACAGTGTTGCCATGATTACCGATAGCCTGGCACGTTTTTTCGCTAATCCATTCGGTCCGGTAAGACTGCTTCGTAACATGGGCATGGTGGGTCTTGATGTTGCTCCCAGTATGAAGCATCTTGTGGCACGCCAATTCATGGGATTGAATGGACGCTTGCCAAGACTGGCTCGGGGAGTATCTCTTGACTGACGAAATGTACGATCTGATTATCGTAGGTGGTGGCATGGTGGGGGCCGCATTGGCCTGTGCTGCCGCCGATGCCGGGATGCGTATCTGTATCCTCGAGGCGAGAGAGCCGCAACGTAGTTGGCCATTGGATGAAGTCGATCTGCGCGTCTCCGCCCTTACCCGCGCCTCTCAACGCATGTTGGAAAACCTGCAAGTATGGTCCAGGATGAGCGAGATGCGTATCAGTCCCTATACCCATATGGAGGTGTGGGATGCAGAGGGTAGCGGTCGAATCCATTTCAGCGCGGCTGAGATTGGCGAGCCCGACTTGGGCCATATCGTGGAAAACCGTGTCACCCAGCTGGCGCTATGGGAGCGGCTGGAGACCCTGCCCAATGTCAGATTGTGTTTCCCTGCAAGCGTAGCGGCGTTGCAACTGGAACCGCTGCCGGGTGTGGTTTTACAGGGTGGTGAGCAAATAACAGGGAAACTCATCGTTGCGGCGGACGGTCGAGATTCGCAAATGCGCGAGATGGCGGATATCGGTACCAAGGGTTGGGATTACGATCAACACGCCATTGTCGCAACGGTCAAACCCGCACGCCACCATCAACAGACGGCCAGGCAGCGCTTCATGCCGCGAGGGCCATTGGCGCTGCTTCCCATAGATGATGGCCGCTGTTCCATTGTCTGGTCCACTTCACCAAACCAGGCGAATGAGTTGATGGCACTCTCCGATGCGTTGTTCTGCGATCAACTTACCCTTGCCAGCGAGGCGATACTGGGTGAGATGGTGGAGGTAGGTCCGCGTGGCCTCTTCCCGCTACGACTTGGACATGCCCAAACCTATTGTCGTCCAGGTTTCGTCCTGGTGGGGGATGCGGCCCACGCCATGCATCCTTTGGCGGGGCAAGGGGTCAATCTCGGTTTCATGGACGCCATGACCCTGGCCGATGTGATAATTGAGGCCCATGCTGCGGGCAGAGCAATAGGTTCGATGGTCACCCTGAGACGCTATGAACGAGCGAGAAAGGGTCCGAATTTGGCCATGTTGGCGGCGATGGATGCGTTCAAGCGAATATTCAGCAATGATCTGATGCCGCTCAAACTGATGCGTAATCTGGGCCTTGATCTGGCCAACAGGTCCGGAATTGTCAAACATCAGCTGATTCGTCGGGCCATGGGGATGAGTGGTGAGCTGCCGCCCCTGGCCAGGTGACGCTCCTATCGCAGATTGTTACAGCCCCATCTCTGAGGGATGAAACGGGGTCGCCTGCAAGGTTTTTCGCAATTGGCAAGCGGTTTGCGGCAAGGTATAGTCGTCAACTCGATCCACCCCCGTGGGAGAGGCCGGCTCAAACCGGCGCCGAAGGCGCAATCCCGCCCGGAATCGCTCAGGCAAAAGGACCGTGGGGGAGAAAGTCACCTTGTGTAAGGCAATCAGCGAGGGATTTAGGTCGACTCTGGAGAGTGGTGTAACAGCACCCACCGAAGGGGCAGGCGCTTACTGACGTTGTTTGGAGAGACGGTGATGGTGTTACATCATGCCGAGCCCGACGAGTGCAGCGCCAAACTCTCAGGTTTTGGACAGAGGGGCGGCGCGGATGAATTAATCATCTGCGCCGCCCTTTTTTGCGTTTTGGACCGGGAGAAGATCATGAATAAACAGACCGTTCTTTACGATACTCACAAATCGATGGGCGCCAAACTGGTTCCCTTCGGCGGTTGGGATATGCCATTGCACTATGGTTCGCAACTGGAGGAGCATCATCAGGTGCGACGAGATGCGGGTATGTTCGATGTATCGCATATGACCGTTGTCGATATCAAGGGCGCTGGTGTTAAACCCTTTTTACGCTACCTGCTGGCCAACGATGTGGATAAGTTGAAGCATCAGGGTAAGGCCCTCTATACCTGTATGCTTAACGAATCGGCAGGGGTAGTGGATGATCTTATCGTCTATCATTTGCACCACAGTTGGTATCGCCTGGTTGTTAACGCCGGTACCACAGACAAGGATCTGGCTTGGCTGGAACAGAAATCGGGGGCCTATGAGGTAACCATCACCCCCCGTCGCGATCTCGCCATGATCGCAGTACAGGGACCCAATGCCCGCTCCAAGGCGCTGCCACTGATGTCGGAAGTGTTGCAACAGACTGCGGCTGACCTGAAACCGTTCAATGCGGTTGCCGATGCCGAATGGTTTCTGGCCCGAACCGGGTATACCGGTGAAGATGGCTTCGAGATCATGCTGCCGGCGGATCAGGCACCCTCTTTCTGGCAACAATTGCGTGAGGCCGGGGTTGAGCCATGTGGACTCGGTGCCAGGGATACACTGCGCCTGGAAGCGGGTATGAATCTGTATGGGTCCGATATGGACGAAGAGACCTCCCCCCTGGAGTCCGGGCTTGGCTGGACCATTGCCTGGGATCCGTCGGAACGGGATTTTGTCGGCCGTACAGTGCTGGAACAACAGCGTAATGATCCGCAAAAGCGGCGTTTCATCGGTTTGGTATTGACCGGACGTGGGGTGCTGCGTAACCATTTAAAGCTGTATGACGGTGAGAGGGAGATCGGTGAGATCACATCAGGTGGATATGCCCCCACATTGGAGCGGTCCATCGCATTTGCCCGGGTCCTGCCCGATATTGGTGAGACCTGTGAGGTTGAAATGCGCGGCAAACGTATCAAGGCACAATTTGTCAAACCGCCATTTGTGCGCAATGGCAAAGCCATCATCGACTTATAATCCGGAATGCAAACGACTTAACGGGATGACCCTGTAACCTATTCTCCACGAAGGTAAGAAATATGAGCACTACACCTACTGATAGACGCTATGCCAAGTCCCACGAATGGATTAAAGATGAGGGCGATGGCAGTTTCACCATCGGTATCACCGAGCATGCACAAGAGTTACTGGGTGACCTGGTTTTTGTCGACCTGCCTGAGGTGGGTGCCCAGGTCGAGGCTGGTAGCGACTGCGCTGTGGTAGAGTCAGTCAAGGCTGCTTCCGATGTCTATAGCCCGGCCTCGGGTGAAGTCATCGCCATCAATGAAACCCTCGATGGGGCACCTGAAACCATCAATGAGGATGCCTACGGTAGTGGCTGGATGTTCAAGGTCAAAGTGACAGACACAAGTGGCATGGATGAGCTGCTTGATGCGAGTGGCTATGATGCAATGATCGCCGAAGAGGGATGATCCCGGTTTTACCTTGATCCTCTCTGCTGCGAATCCTGGATTCGCTGGCGGACTGACATATTTTTTTAGCAGACGAGAGAGCTATGCCTTTCATCCCCCACACAGAAGAAGATATTCAAGAGATGCTTGCGACTATCGGGGTCGAGCATATCGATGCGCTGTTCGATGAGATACCCGAGGAGTTGCGTTGCGGAGAGTTGAATACGATACCGTCGGGCATATCGGAAATGGAGCTTTCCCGGCTGATGCAGGCGCGTGCCCGTGATGATGGTCAACCACTCTGTTTCATCGGGGCGGGCGCTTATGATCATCATATACCGGCTGCTGTCTGGGAACTGACCACCCGGGGCGAGTTCTATACCGCCTACACGCCCTATCAGGCAGAAGCGAGCCAGGGGACATTGCAACTGCTTTATGAATTTCAGTCGATGATGACCGCATTGACAGGAATGGATGTCTCCAATGCATCGCTCTATGATGGCGCTTCAGCCTTGGCTGAAGCGGCGTTGATGGCAGTCAGGGCAAATCGCAAATCCAAATCAAAACGCATCCTCGTTCCCCGCAACCTGCATCCCACTTACCGCAAGGTGATTTATACCATCGTGCGAAACCAGCAGATCGAGTTGGTTGAGGTGGGTTATGACAGCAGCAGTGGCGCGATCGATAGACAGGAACTGGAACGCCACAGTGGTGAAGATTTCGCCGCGTTGATTATTCCGCAGCCTAATTTTTTCGGTGTGCTGGAGTCAGTCGATGAGCTGACGGATTGGGCTCATGCAAACAATATGCTGACCATCGGGGTGGTTAACCCACTCACCATGGCGGTTCTGAAACCGGCTGGTGAGTGGGGTGAGCAGGGTGCGGATATCTGTTGTGGAGAAGGGCAGCCGTTGGGTGCGCCACTGGCTTCCGGCGGGCCCTATTTTGGATTTCTCTGCAGTACACAAAAACTGGTGCGCCAGATGCCGGGGCGCATCATAGGCAAGACTGTGGACATGGATGGAAAGCCTGGCTATGCGCTTACGCTGCAAGCGAGAGAGCAGCATATCCGACGTTCAAAGGCGACTTCCAACATTTGCACCAATCAAGGCTTGATGGTGACGGCGGCGACCATCCACATGACCCTGGTGGGTAGCGAAGGCCTGCAGCGGGTTGCTGCCGCAAGCCATGCCAACACCGAAAAGCTGACTCGGGTCCTGAACTCGCTACCGGGTGTGGAGAGTGTATTCGATGGCCCAGGTTTCCATGAACGTGTAGTGCGTTTGCCCATCGCCGCAAAGAAGGTGTTGCGTGCCTTGGCGGCGCACAATGTACTGGGTGGTTTCGATCTCAGTGATGATTATCCCGAATTGGGTGATGCGATCCTGGTATGTGCGACTGAATTAAGAACCGACAGTGATATAGAAAGCTATCGGAGCAAACTGGAGCGGGTGATCGCATCCCAGGTGGAGACACCCTGTCAGCTGAAACCCGATTGGTAAGGCTAAAGATATGATATACGAACGTTCACGAAAGGGGCGTCGGGCGGCAGCTCAGGCACCATTGGAAAAGGCTGATCTGTCAGCTATCCCGGCGGCGATGCTGCGAGATAAACAGGCATCCCTGCCGGAAGTATCCGAGATGCAGGCGGTGCGACATTTTACCCAGTTGTCGCAGAAGAACTTCTCCATCGACACCCATTTTTATCCTTTGGGTTCGTGCACCATGAAATACAATCCGCGGGCGTGCAATAGCTTGGCCAGCCTGCCCGGACTGGTTTCAAGACATCCATTGGCGCCTGAAACCCACAGCCAGGGTTTTATGGCATGTCTTTATGAGCTGCAGGAGATACTCAAGACTGTCACCGGTATGTATGCGGTCTCCCTGACCCCTGCCGCAGGGGCCCAAGGGGAGTTTGCCGGGGTCGCAATGATCCGTGCTTACCATGATGCCAGGAAGGATACAGACCGCAGTGAGATCCTGGTGCCGGATGCGGCCCATGGCACCAACCCCGCTTCGGCGGTCATGTGCGGCTATAAGACGCGAGAGATTCCAACCGGTGCCGATGGGGATATCGATGTGGAGGCCTTGAGGTCTGCACTGGGTCCGCAGACTGCCGGTATCATGTTGACCAATCCATCCACCGTGGGTGTCTTCGAACGGCGTATCAAGGAGATCGCCGGGTTGGTCCATGCCGCGGGGGGGCTACTCTATTATGATGGCGCCAACCTGAACGCCATTCTCGGCAAGGTCAGGCCTGGGGACATGGGATTCGATGTCATTCATATGAATCTGCACAAAACCTTTTCCACGCCCCACGGTGGTGGCGGACCAGGTGCTGGTCCGGTCGGGGTCAGTCAACGTCTCGAGCCCTATCTGCCGGTACCCATGGTTGATTTCGACGGCAGCGACTATAGCTGGCTGACAGAAAAGGAGCGACCCGAATCCATGGGACGTCTCTCCGCATTCGCCGGTAATGCCGGGGTGCTATTGCGCGCCTATATCTATGCCCGTCTCCTGGGCAAAGAAGGGATGCATCGGGTGGCAGAGTTTTCCACCCTGAATGCCAACTATCTGCTCAAGCGGTTGATGGAGGCCGGCTTTGATGCCGCTTATCCTGAACGTCGTGCCAGTCATGAATTTATCCTTACCTTGAAACAGCAAGCCAAGGAGTTGGGTGTCAACACCATGGATTTTGCCAAACGCATGCTCGACTATGGGGTGCATGCGCCGACCACCTACTTTCCCTTGTTGGTCCCAGAGTGTCTGTTGGTGGAGCCCACCGAGACAGAGGCCAAGGAGGAGTTGGATAACTTTGTTGAGATCATGAAGAGCATCAAGCAGGAGGCCGAAACCCAACCTGATATGGTTAAACAGGCGCCTCATACCATGCCAGTAAGGCGACTCGACGATGTGCGCGCTGCGCGAGAGCTCGATCTCGCCTGGAGAGGGGACGAGTAGTCCTACCTGTCATGCCATGATGTAAGCATGCACATTGCTTGGTTCCCACGCTGCATTTTTTTTATCCTACAAATTTCGACAAGAGGTAAACATGTCGGCCTTGATCTGTGGTTCATTCGCCTTCGATACCATCATGGTCTTTGATGATCATTTCAAGCACCATATTCTTCCGGAGCAGGTGCATATTCTGAATGTCTCCTTTCTGGTGCCTGATCTGCGCAGGGAGTTTGGGGGGTGCGCCGGTAATATTGCCTACAATCTGAAAATGCTCGGTGGTGAGGGAAGGCCGGTGGGTACCGTGGGTGAGGATTTTTCCCCCTATGCAAAATGGATGGACGAGTGTGGTATCAGTCGTGAACAGGTGTTGGAAGTATCCGGCAGTTATACGGCCCAGGCCTATATCACCACGGATAAGGATGATAATCAGATCACCGCCTTTCATCCCGGAGCTATGAACCAGGCCCACCAAATCGATGTCTCAAAGATCGATGGCTGTACCCTTGGTATGGTCTCCCCGGATGGCCGCCAGGGTATGATCGAGCATGCTGAGCAATTCGCCGAGATCGGGGTGCCATTTATATTTGACCCCGGTCAAGGCATGCCCATGTTCGATGGCGATAGCCTGATGAGGTTCGCTGAACAGGCAAGTTGGCTCGCCTTCAACGACTATGAAGCGAAGTTGATGCAGGAGCGTACCGGAAAGAGCTTGAAGCAACTGGCGCAGATGGTAGATGCGATCATCGTAACCCGCGGTGGTGAAGGTTCAGAGATTATCACCAGGGAGAGCGTCTACTCCATACCTGCAGCACCGGTGAAGGCGGTCGTGGACCCGACTGGCTGTGGCGATGCTTATCGTGCCGGAATGTTATATGGCCTGATGAATGATATGGACTGGGAGACAACGGGTCGAATCGCCGCATTGATGGGTGCGATCAAGATCGAACAGGCAGGTACCCAGAATCATATTGTAACGTCGGAGGAGTTTGGCCGCCGTTTTGAGAAGGCGTTTGATTATAAATTTACATAGAGAATAATTTATGTCCGGACATTTTAAAGAAAGCGACTTTGTACCCCTCAATCTGGCCATATTAACGGTATCGGACAGCCGTACCGAAGAGACGGATAAATCGGGTAAAACCCTCAGGGAAAGGGCCTTGGAGGCCGGTCATCAGGTAGTTGATAAACGCATCGTGCCGGACGATGTCTATCAGATGCGGGCGGTGGTCTCGGCCTGGATTGCCGACACCGATGTACATGTGATCGTCTCCACCGGAGGTACCGGCATTACCGGGCGCGACAGCACACCGGAAGCGCTGCAACCCCTGTTCGATAAGTCTATCGAGGGGTTTGGTGAACTCTATCGCGCAATCTCCCTGGAGGAGATCGGTAGCTCCTCGATTCAATCCCGTGCGATCGCCGGTCTGGCCAATGGCACACTGATCTTTTGCCTGCCCGGGTCTACCGGCGCCTGTCGCACCGGATGGGACAAGATCTTGCAATCCCAACTTGATATGCGCACCAGGCCCTGTAATTTCGCACAAATGTTTCCGCGCCTGTTGGAGGACTGAGATGGCTGATTGCGATAGTCATCAAGCGCAGCTGAAGCCGGTCGATGAGGCGCTGTCATTCCTGCTCGATCAGGTCAAACCCATCTCCGGGCTCGAAATCCTGGACTTAAACGAGGCGCTGGGCCGGGTGCTGGCCGCTCCGGTTAAAAGTCAGGTTGACGTACCACCCTGGGATAACAGCGCCATGGATGGGTTTGCCATCAACAGTCAAGATCTAGACAAACATGGGGACCGGTTGAGAGTCGCTCAACGCATCCCAGCCGGATCAGCCGGTACACCGCTTGAGCCTGGCACTGCCGCACGTATATTTACCGGCGCTCCAGTGCCGGAGGGTGCCGATGCGGTGGTCATACAGGAGGTCTGCAGGGTCGACGGCGAAGAGGTCGTGATCACAGAGAGGCCTGCAAGCGGCGCCAATATCCGAAGGGCGGGAGAAGATATCCTGCAAGGTGAGGAGATATTGTCGCCAGGGGTCAAACTTGATGCGCAACACCTCGGTCTGGCCGCTTCGGTGGGGGTGGCCGGGTTGTCGGTCTATCATCGGTTGAAAGTGGCGGTTTTTTCCAGTGGCGATGAATTGGTAATGCCTGGTGGGGAGTTGAAGGAGGGTCAGATATACAATTCCAACCAGTTCACCTTGGCTGGACTGTTGCAGCGGCTCGGATGTGAAGTGATTCAATTGGGCATAGTTGAAGACACATTTGAAGCCACCTGCGAAGCCCTCGCTCATGGTGCCGAAGCAGCCGACCTGGTACTTGCGTCGGGTGGGGTTTCCGTGGGGGAGGAGGATCATGTCAAACCTGCAGTGGAAAAACTGGGGTCACTGGCGTTATGGAAGATTGCCTCTCGTCCGGGAAAACCCCTGGCGTTCGGTTATATAGCAGAGACACCTTTCTTGGGCGCACCGGGGAATCCGGTCTCACTCTTTGTCACCTTTTCTCTCTTCGCCCGGCCATTCATACTGCGTATGCAAGGCATAACCGGGGAGGTGCTGCCGCAACCGATCAAGGTTATTGCTGGCTTCGAGAAGGCCGCCACCGATAAGCGTCAGGAGTATGCCCGCGGACGACTGGAGCTGAACGAGCAGGGGCAGGCGGTGGTGCGACTCTATCCCAATCCTTCATCCGGTGTATTAAGCTCTGTGGTATGGGCAAATGGACTTGCCGTATTGCCGCCGCTTACCGCCATCAAGCCCGGTGATCCTGTGGACTTCATACCCTTCAGCGAGATGATGACATGATCCAGGTCCTCTTTTTTGCCCGATTTCGCGAGGAACTTGGGGTCGCGTCCGAGCAGATCGATCTGGATGGCCTGACATGCGTTGACGACCTGCTTGCGGTACTGAGGGGGAGAGGGGGTGCATGGGCCCGACTCTTTGCCGCGGATCAGCGGGTGATGATGGCGGTCAACCAGGAGCTGGCTGATAGGAAAACAACGCTGAATACTGGTGACGAAGTTGCCTTTTTCCCGCCTGTCACCGGGGGTTGAAGGATGAACAACATAACTATCCAGGCTGACCCATTCGATCCGAATCATGAGGTGGACCTGTTGCGCGGGAATGATTCGTCCATTGGTGCTGTAGTGACATTCATCGGCCTGATGCGGGATATCAACGAGGGCGAAAGGGTGGAAAAACTGACCCTTGAACACTATCCCGGTATGACAGAGCACGCCCTGCAACAGATAGTCGATGAGGCTGGCAGCCGCTGGGAGATCCAACACTGCCGGGTGGTGCATCGGGTAGGTGTCTTGTTGCCGACCGATCCGATCGTATTGGTGGCGGTGGCGAGCCGTCACCGCAAACAGGCCTTTAAGGCCTGTGAATTCATCATCGATTATCTAAAGACCAGGGCGCCGTTCTGGAAGAAGGAGACAACCCCAGAGGGAGATCGCTGGGTGGATGCAAGAGAGAGTGATGATGAGGCAACCCTGCAGTGGCAAATGCCTGACTCGTGAGGGGGATCGCTTGAGGGGATTGATAACCGGGATGCGCGGGTGCATCCCGGTTTGAAGCTGAGCTACTTCTTGTTTGAATGGAGCAGAACCTGTTCGAAGATATTTCTCTTGA
This sequence comes from Candidatus Thiodiazotropha sp. CDECU1, assembly GCF_963455295.1. Taxonomy (NCBI): domain Bacteria; kingdom Pseudomonadati; phylum Pseudomonadota; class Gammaproteobacteria; order Chromatiales; family Sedimenticolaceae; genus Candidatus Thiodiazotropha; species Candidatus Thiodiazotropha sp. CDECU1. Next base: position 4,040,820 of record NZ_OY734020.1, on the reverse strand, counting down.
TGCGGCTACGAATGGGTTCCGGCAGGTTGTGCCAGGCCTTGGCCACTTCAACCGCTTCGTCATCCATCACGGTGGTAGTGGATTCGCCGAACATCAACCAGGCTGGATTGACGTCTAGTACCTGGGCGATCTCATCTATCTTACGGGGACGAAGACTCTTACCGTTCTCGATTTTCTGTATCACGGCCTGATTGGTGCCGGCACGCAGGGCCAACTCTTCCTGGGTCCAACCCCTTTCCCGTCTTTTCCTGCGTAATCGAGAGCCTAGAGTATCCATTTCCCGCGGTATATATGTTTCAAATTTCTGTGCGTGTACGTAGCTCATGGTCCTTCCCGTTAAGATGCCGATGTGGGTTTGCATCACCTGTACGTGGTAGCGGCGCAGCGTTCAAAAACTTGACACCCCGTAGAAGTCCGTCATAACGCTTGCGAAATTAATTCCAGTACATGGGGAAAATGTGACCAATTTCACACTATCCTAACATGAAAATATGCCATGAAATTGTGGATTTACGATTTCTTGGCACATTGGCGAATAGAATTCCTGTGATACCATTCACCCCCATGATCACTTACCCTGTTATCGACTCCACCCTGCTAACCCTGGGGCCGGTGAGTATCCACTGGTACGGGATGATGTACGTGGTTGGCTTTCTGGGAGGCTGGTGGCTGGGACGCCGCCGGGTAGGGAAACCGGGTATGGTATGGGACGCCAAGCAGGTGGACGATATCGTCTTCTATATAGTGCTTGGGGTGGTTCTGGGCGGGCGTATAGGCTATATCCTGTTCTACAATTTCAACGAATTTTTGGCGAATCCCCTGGTACTGATAAAGGTATGGAACGGCGGGATGTCGTTTCATGGGGGGCTGTTGGGTGTATTGCTGGCAATGTGGTACTTTGCCCGCAAACATGGCCGAACGTTTTATGAGGCGACCGATTTCATTGCGCCGTTGGTCACCATTGGTTTGGGGGCAGGCCGTATCGGTAATTTCATCAATGCGGAACTCTGGGGTGGGGTGACCGATCTACCCTGGGGGATGCGTGTTCCCTGTAGTGTGGGGGAAGCGCTCTGTGCCCGGCTCGGATTGCCCATGGATGCGGAGTACTCGCTGCCTGTCCACCCCAGTCAACTGTATGAATCCTTCCTGGAAGGTTTGGTGCTGTTCCTGATCCTATGGACCTTCTCGGCCAGGCCAAGACCGAGGATGGCGGTTTCAGGACTGTTTTTGGTCTGTTATGGGATATTTCGATTCATGGTCGAATTCGTGCGCATGCCCGACCAGCATATCGGCTATCTTGCCTTTGACTGGTTGACCATGGGGCAGCTGCTGAGTTTGCCGATGATACTATTTGGTGCCTTGCTGCTCTTTCTGGCCTACAGGCCGAAGATCAGCCAGGGCTAGTTTTTTCCTGCAGGTAAATTAGATGAGACGAGTTTTACTAGGTCGTCGGGAAGTGACGACATGAAGCAGTATCACGATCTGATGCGGCATGTACGCGATCAAGGTGTGGATAAAGAGGACAGGACAGATACGGGTACCCGGAGTGTGTTTGGTTACCAGATGCGCTTCGATCTGGATGACGGATTTCCCCTTTTGACCACTAAGCGCCTCCATCTTCGTTCCATTGTTCACGAGCTGCTGTGGTTTCTGAAGGGTGACACCAATGTTCGTTATCTGCAGGAGAACGGGGTCTCTATCTGGGATGAATGGGCGGATGAGGATGGTGATCTGGGTCCGGTATATGGCTACCAGTGGCGTTCCTGGCCGGCGCCGGAGGGGGGGCATATCGATCAGATCAGTCAGTTGATTGAACATATCAGGACAAACCCCGACTCGAGACGCTTGATTGTCTCGGCCTGGAATCCGGCACAGGTGGAGCATATGGCCCTGCCGCCCTGTCACTGTCTGTTTCAGTTCTATGTGGCTGAGGGAAGGCTCTCCTGCCAGCTCTATCAACGCAGTGCCGATATCTTTCTCGGCGTGCCGTTCAATATCGCTTCCTATGCATTGCTGACCATGATGATCGCCCAGGTGACCGGGCTGGAGCCGGGTGAGTTTGTGCATACCTTCGGTGATGCCCATCTCTACAGCAATCATCTGGAGCAGGTCGATCTGCAACTCAGTCGTGCTCCGCGAAAATTACCGAGCATGAAGATAAACCCGGCAGTGAAGTCAATATTCGATTTCCACTTCGAGGATTTCGAGCTGGTCGACTATGATCCTCATCCCCATATCAAAGCACCAGTGGCCGTATAGTGTGCATGCTTGTGAGTAGTTCATGTGGGGCAGGAAGTGGCTGAATGAAACCGTTGATCTCTCTTATTGCAGCGGTAGCAAAAAACGGTGTTATCGGGATAGACAACGGCCTGCCATGGCGTCTGCCTGCCGACCTGCAGCACTTTAAGTCCCTGACCATGGGTAAACCGATCATCATGGGACGCCGTACCTGGGAGTCTCTTCCCGGTCTCCTTCCCGGACGTCGCCATATCGTGGTAACCCATGATCGTGACTATCGCGCAGAAGGATGTGATCTTGTGCATTCGGTGGATGAAGCCCTGCAGGTTGCCGGCGATGTGCCCGAAGTGATGATTGTCGGCGGTGGAGGTCTCTATCGGCAGATGCTCTCCCGTGCTGACCGCCTCTATTTAACCAGGGTGGAGGTTGCAGTGGACGGGGACGCCTTTTTTCCTGAGATCGACTGGGATGATTGGCAAGAGGTCAGTCGTGTGTCTCATTCCAGTGATAACAATAATCAGTTTCCCTACACCTTTATTGTATTGAACCGCGTCAACCCTTGAGCGGGCAGGAGACCTGGTGGGGTTCGGGAGGCTTTTTTTTGCGTAGACGCAGTGCGGTGAGTTTGCCACCCCAATAACAGCCGCTATCCAGGCAGCAGACGTTAGCGGTCTGACGGTAACCCAAGGTCGACCAGTGTCCGAATAGGATACGTTCCTTTTTAGTCGGACGTCCGGGTATATCGAACCAGGGAATCACCCCATTTCTCTGCTCTTCCGGCGCACCATTATCGTTTAGCGAGATACGACCATCACGGGTGCAGTAGCGCAGGCGGGTGAAACAGTTGGTGATGAAACGGAGTCGCTCCATGCCGTTGAGATCGTCGGACCAGAGATCCGGTTTGTCGCCATACATGACCTGGCAGAATTTGGAGAATTTGGCGCCGCGTAAGACTGTTTCCAGTTCCCTGGCGCATGCCATGGCGGTTGCCATGTCCCATTGTGGAGCCAAGCCGGCGTGGACCATGCTGTACCCCTTCTTTGGGTGATGTACCATCATGGGTCTATGACGCAGCCATTCGATCAGCTCCAGTTTGTCGGGGGCATCGAGAATCTCTTTCAGGGTGCCATATTTATTGAGGCTGCGATTGCCTTGGGAGAGGGCGAGCAGATGCAGGTCATGATTGCCTAAAACGGTAACAGCCCGATCACCGAGGGATTTGATGAAGCGAAGTACCTGGAGTGATTTGGGGCCTCGATTGACCAGGTCTCCGGCGAACCAGAGCTTGTCTTTGGATGGATCGAAGCGGATCTTCTCCAGCAGTCGCTGTAGTTCGTCATAACAACCCTGAATGTCTCCGATGGCATAGATCGACATCAGATCACTCCAAGTTGAAACAGTTGCTTGTCGTGGATTCTCACCAGCAACAGCTGGGCACATATAGCCCCGATAAGTGCAAGAAACATGTCTGTCTGGGTATCCCAGGGATCGCCCTGGGTACCCAGAAAGGCCTCCGCGGCCTGTTCGCTCATCAGCGCAACCCACCACTCGATCAGTTCGTAGAAGGCGCTGAAAGCGAGACAGAAGCAGAGACAGAGAAAAAACAGCCAGCGACCCGGTTTCAGTGGCGAACGTCGCAATAAAATCTCCCGGGCCAGCATGGCCGGTACGAACCCCTGAAAAAAGTGCCCTATCCGGTCATAGTGGTTACGTGATAGTTCATAGGTGTCTCTGAGCCAGTTGAATAGGGGTACCTCGGCATAGGTGTAGTATCCACCGATGATCAGTATCACGGCATGCAGCGCAAGCAGGCGGTAGACCAGGATGGTCAATGGAAAGCCCGGTCGGGTGTAGTAGAGGAGTGGCAGTCCGATCATGACCGGTAAGGTTTCCAGGAACCAGGTATAACGGTCAGCCACCGGATCGAGGCCGCTGAGAACAAGCAGTAAGCCGACCCCGCCGGCTAACCAAAGCAGTTCACTTTGAGTTCGCAGCTCCATCTTTATCCATACATTATGGTTTGGTTTCGGGTTGACCGGTGCTTAATGAAGACTGCCCGGACGGGCAAGGGAAAAGGGGGGTATCAAGGCGTCGAAACGGTTGCCTTGACCGTCCACCATGTCATAGCTTCCCTGCATGCTGCCGACCGGTGTGTCGAGTACAGTGCCGCTGGTGTAACGGAAGGTCTCACCGGGATTGAGTTGTGGTTGTTCACCCACCACGCCTTCCCCTCGAACCTCCTGTACCTTGCCGTTGGCATCAGTGATGATCCAGTGCCTGTTCAGCAGGCGCGCACTCGACTCTCCATCATTACGTATGGTTATGGTGTAAGAGAAGACGAATCTATCCTCGTTTGGGAGAGATTGCGATTCCACATAGCGGGTCTCGACCTGGACATCGATCTGGTGCTGCGATTCCTTATCCATATATAAGTGTTTACTCTGCTCTGGCGTGGTTATCATCATCAAGACTACAAGGTTACTGAGGGGATGGTGTGAGTGCAATGGGTTAAGAATTAAATGCCGATGCCGATAGTGTGGATAAGCTATATGATTAGGATGCTTGACCGTGAGAAACGCTCTTTTGACAACCCTGTTCCTGTTGTTGTTCAGTGCCCACGGCTGGTCAGCGGAAGCGCCACAACAATCCCAAGCGCTGTTATCCGCAGCAATGTTGGGAGATGTGGGCCGCATCAATGATCTCCTGGCGCAGGGTGTTGATGTCAACAGCGCCAACCCGTCGGGTAGAAGTCCTCTCCACATCGCGGCCTTTAATGGCAACCTGAAAAGCGCCAAGGCACTCCTGGCGGCAGGTGCAGATCCGAATCTGGCAGATAGCAGAGGCATTACACCAATTATGGAGGCCTCCGCATTTGGGCATCTGGAAATCGTACGTCTGCTGCTGCAACGGGGTGTGGATGTGAATGCGGCTGATCAGGCCGGTAACACGGCCCTTGCCCTGTCCAACAGGGGCAAACATGAGAAGGTATCGGCACTGCTGACTGAAATGGGTGCTGTGGAAAGCGCGAAAAAAGATGCCAAGTAGTTACTGGCAGGGTTTTTTTTTGATCCTGATCAGTGTTTAGTAAGTAAAAGGATAAATTGACTGAAAATTGCACAACAACGTGAACAGGGTCCAAGTTAAGTTGGAAAACTACACAATAATCCTAGTTAAGTTATTGAATAGGCTAGTAAGGTAAATGTACAGACATCATCAACATCGAAAACCTGACTTCTTCGCCGTGGTCCTGGTGTTGGTAATGGTGGGCTTCGGTCTGACATTGGCTGTACAGGTCAGTCTGGTTGACCGGCAACAGGTCGTGGACAGGGAAGTCATCGAAGTGATTCCCAAGGCGGGTTAGTCTTAGTGTTAACAGGCCCTAACTAGAGATAGAACACCGACTTTGTCATCAGTTTCGAGGTCAGTTTCATCGCCGCCTTGATCGGGGCTGGCAGGTCCGCACCGCCCGCTTCAAGCGCCACCGTTGCGTGGTGGATCTCATCCTCTTTCATCTGCTCGAGTATGGCAAGGCTCTTCTGGTCCTGCACCGGGATGCGGTTTATGTGCTCATTCAAATGGGCCTCGACCTGGTGTTCGGTCTCCGCGACGAAGCCGAGACTCCATTTGTCTCCCGCCAATCCGGCCGTCGCGCCGACCAGGAATGAGCCGGCATACCAGAACGGGTTGAGCAGGCTCTTCCTGTTATCCAGTTCATCGAGACGGCTTTCACACCAGGCCAGGTGATCATTCTCCTCTTGAGCCGCACGCTCCATGGTGTCGCGGATTTGCGGCAGTTTCGCCGTCAACGCCTGTCCCTGATAGAGGGCCTGTGCACATACCTCTCCGGTGTGGTTGATGCGCATCAGACGCGCGGTCAGATCCCTCTCCTCATCGCTCATCTCCGCGTCGTCGAGGGCCTCGGCCGGGTTCACGCGCTCAGTCACCTGAGGGCGTCCGAACAGGGTGCGCAGGGCGCTGTCGATGCCGATCATGAGTTGGTCGGCGGAATTGAATCTTCGCTTGTTCATGCTGAAACCTTAGCCTCTTTCTGCGCCAGGATACAACTGCAGTTTATGTCTATTTGCGGATCACACGGGCCATTGTCGATAGACAAGCTCGATGGGGTGCATGACCTGGACCTGCAACCCGGCCTCTGCGACAAGTTGGCGAAATTGCATGCTGCAACCCGTATTGCTGGTGATCAGTATATCTGCCTTGCAGGCCTGCAGTTGTTCAATCTTTGCCGTGCCCAACGCGGTGGAGAGTGAGGGTTGAGTGAAGATATAGCTCCCTGCGGCACCACAGCAGACAGTGTTGTTCGCCAGGGGGAAGATCTCTGCCACAGGAATGCGCTGCAACAGTCTCAGGCTGGCGTCATCCTGACAGCTGCAAGGCGTATGCACTGCCACCCGCCCGGCAAAGGGTTTCAGGCTTGGTAGCTCATTCTCCGGCAGGGATAGCAGGAGTTCCGTCAGGCTCATCACGGGGATTTCACTGGCATCATGCTCGCGTAGTTCGAGGTCGCATGCGCTGCTGAGGGTGATCAGGGTCTGGGCCTGGCTTTTGGTAGTCTGCTGCCGGTTGGTTGTGCAGAATCGCTCCGCTCTCTCTTGGAATCCATTATGACGGTGGATGGCGCCGCAGCAGCACTGGGATGCCGGTATCTCCACTGCATATCCAAGCCGGCGTAGCAGTGCCAGTCCGCTTTCGAGGAGGGTCTGTTCCACCTGAGTGGCAACGCAACCGGTGAAAAGCTGTACCAGTCTGCCGCTGGGCAGATCGGCGGGATAGAGCCCTGTCGGGATGGGTGCTGCAGCGGCGAGCTGACTGCTCAATCTGGCTAGACGGCCATATCTGTCCGGCAGCAGTGCCGCAACACCTTGGGTGATACCCAGCTTTTGCAATGGTCTGTTGCAACGGCTGATCCGCGCCAGGCGTTTGGGATCCGTCAATTGATTAAACAGCCAGCGCATAAAGGGTCTGCCTGGTTTGCGTTTCGCAATAAGGCTGCGGCTGGCGTCCAGAAGCTGGCCATATTTTACCCCTGAGGGGCAGGCGGTTTCACAACGTCGGCAGCCCAGGCAGCGATCCAGGTGGGTTTCGATGCTTGTACCGAGATCGAGCTCACCCTCTGCCAGGGCCTGCATCAGACTGATACGGCCACGGGGCGAGTCGGCCTCGTTGGCGAGCAGCTGATAGGTTGGGCACTCGGGGAGGCAGAGGCCGCACTTTACACAGCGGTCCGCTTCGGTCAGCAGCTGTTCTGGGGTCACGGTTTGATTGCGCGGGGCCGGAATTGATGAAACAGACCCTATCATAACGGTTAATCGTCGTTGTATCATCGCCAACAGGCCTTTATGTGAGATTTTTTTTCACGCTAAACTATCGACCCATGTCCTACTATCGTCACCATCTCTTCTTCTGCGTGAATGAACGCAGCGACGGCCGTCCCCACTGTGCCCAGCATGGGGCGAAATCCATGCGTGACTACATGAAGGGGCGGGTCAAGGCCATGGGACTGGCCGGGCCTGGTGGGGTAAGGGTGAATACCGCCGGTTGCCTCGACCGTTGCGACAAGGGGCCGGTACTGGTGGTCTATCCCGAGGCGGTCTGGTATACCTTTGTCGATCATGATGATCTGGAGGAGATCCTGCAATCACATCTGATCGAAGGCAGGGTGGTTGAGCGCCTGCTGATCGATTGAGTATCGACAGCGGCCGATATGTGATTCCTGTCAGGATAATATGATTGATTGTTAAAGAGGCGGGGAGAGCTGCCGCTAGTTTACTGACCCTGTGATCACTGGGATCATGGGTCGTTTTTGGTTCCTTGGTAAAAGCGTGAAGTGCGTTGGTATTGAGGAGAAAAAACAACCGGGTGATTGCTTATAATCACTTGCAATACCCGATTGATTGTATACTATTAAGAAATTAGTCTAAGTTTCTGCTCTTAATGGACTGTTTCCTATGGGATTTTGGAGTTTGCCATGTCAGGTCTAGCCCGCTTATTAACCGCTTTTTCTCTGATGCTGCTGCTCGCTGCCTGTGGTGGTGGCGACCCGGATGTGCCTTGGGATTCATCCACTACGGTAGACGGTGACACGATCGACGATGCCGGCACCAGCGGGGCGGATATATTTATCGGCAGTGGTTCAGGGAGCTCGTTCAGTGCGGGTACCCTGGATATCGCTGTCACATCACTGGCGGCGGGTGGTCAGACAACGGTCTCGGCAACCCTCGCCGATTCAGAGGGCAATCTCTATCAAAACGATGTCAGTGTCTCTTTCAACACTGATTGCTTTTCAACCGCACTGGCGACAATTGATACACCAGTGGATTCTGTGGGCGGGGTGGTGACGGCCACCTATATCGCCCAGGGCTGTTCCGGGGCGGACACCGTAAGGGCTACGGTTACCGTCAATGGCGATACCACTACGGCGACAGGCACCATCAGTGTACAGCCCGCCGAGATCGGCTCGATGGAGTTCGTCTCTGCGGAACCGGCCCTCATCGGCCTGCGCGGTGTCGGTCTGACCGAGGTTTCCCGGGTGTCCTTCAGGGTGCTGGATCAGAACGGCAACCCGGTGCCGCAACAACGGGTCAATTTCTCATTGAGCACCGATGTGGGCGGGGCGAACATACCTGCAGGCGCTGAGACCGCAGTCAGCGATACCAATGGATTGGTTGGCACGGATGTCAAATCCGGCACTATCCCCACAGCGGTTCGGGTCACCGCATCCTTGGACTCCAATCCGCTGATCTCCACCCAATCGGATGGTTTGGTAATCTCCACCGGTGTTTCCGACCAGAACAGCATGACCATAGGTGCAGAGATATTCAATCCGGAGACCTGGGGTTACAATGGTGTAGAAGATGCGATAACGATCCACGCCGCCGACCATTTCAATAATCCGGTGCCCGACGGGGCCTCGGTCTATTTCACCACCGAGGGCGGGCAGATCCAACCCCAATGCCAGATCGAAAACGGCAGGTGCAGTGTCAACTGGACGAGTGCAAATCCACGGCCCCAGGAGAATGACGTGCCTGACGGCATGGCGGGGCGTCTTACGATCCTCGCCAGCATGTTGGGGGAAGAGAGTTTTATCGACGCCAACGGTAACGGTGTCCTGGATGCAGGAGATCCCGCTTACGCGAACATACCCGAGGCCTTCAGGGATGATAACGAGGACGGTGAGAAGCATCCCACCTACGAGGAGTTTGTGGATTTCAACACCAATGGAGTCTATGATGGCGCCGACAGCGATCTCGGCTACAATGGCGTACTCTGCTGTGATGCTGCTGCTGTGGCCGCGGCGGAAACGGCAGTGGCGGAGGGTGAGGATTCTGGCGTCTGCTATGGTGTTACGCCCACCACATCACCTGTCTGCAGCAGTGAAAAGAACATTAATGTACGTGAATCAGTCGTCCTTATCATGGCGGAGAGCTTCGCCACAATCACACTAGTTTCCGGTACAGTGGCACCTGGTAGTTCGGTAACATTCGAAATAGTAGGCTCTCAAAATGGACAGATAATGCCTGCGGATACAGGCATTACTGCTTCGCTTGAAGAAGGTGACATTGATGACTCGTATACGGTGCCAAATACTAATTTCAATGCCCGATTAGGCGATGCGGTAGGCGCTGATCTTTTTACGTTTAATATTCCAGCCGATGGGATTGGTCCATTGACGATTTTAGTTACAACGCCAAATGGGAATACCACTCGGGCAGATTATAGCTTTTAATGTTAAGCCCTGATTAGGGCTGTCCTTGGGATGATCAGAGCACTTTAACAGGAAATACAGCTTTCTATTTTCTTCATTTGACCTACAGGGATGTAGGAAATGATGAAGCCTCCATGAAGCATGAATGGGTCTGTGCTGTTCGTAACAACCTCTATTCTTCAAAAATTGATAATAAATAATCTACATAGTGGTTGTTCTGAATAATAGTGGGGTGTATTGCTACCCCCTTCATAGCAGGCTGTAGTAGATTAATACCTGAGTTTTTTCTCCGTCATATCCTTACCCTATGTAAATGCCACTTGATTTCACTCACCTGCAAAAGCCTGACTGGTATCTCAGTTACCTATTGTATTGGCAAGCCATCCCTTGACGCCCCTCCATCTCGCAGCCACAATGCCCCGATCTTCCCCCATCCACAGGGACCTCCAGTCAGAAGGGTAAAGTGAACAGTAACGAACCACTGGTCAAAATCCGTAATCTGCACTTTTCCCATGGCGACAGGGTCATCTTCAACGGCGTGGATATCGATATCCCCCATGGCAAGGTGACCGCCATCATGGGGCCCAGCGGCACCGGCAAGACCACCCTGCTGAAACTGATCGGGGGGCAGTTGCGCCCCAGCCTGGGCAGCATCGAAGTGGATGGGCAGGATGTCCACAAGCTCTCCCGCAGGGAGCTCTATCGGTTGCGCATGCGCATGGGGATGCTGTTTCAGAGCGGCGCCCTGCTCACCGACCTCACTGTCTATGACAACGTGGCTTATCCGCTGCGGGAACATACCGACCTACCGGAGTCGATGATCAGACGTCTGGTGCTGATGAAGTTGGAGGCGGTCGGCCTGAGAGGTGCCCGGGATCTGATGCCCTCCGAACTCTCCGGCGGCATGGCGCGCCGGGTGGCCCTGGCCCGGGCCATCTCTCTCGACCCGATGATGGTGATGTATGATGAGCCCTTTACCGGCCAGGATCCGATCTCGATGGGGGTTCTGGCGCAGTTGGTACGGCGCCTTAACGATGCGGCGCGGCTCACCAGCGTCCTGGTCTCCCACGATGTGGAGGAGACCGCAGGCATATCCGATATGATCTATGTATTATCCGGGGGCAAGGTGATCGAGTCCGGCACCCCGGAGGCCCTGGGTGTATCCCAATCCCCCGCGGTCAAGCAGTTCATGGGGGGGCTGCCCGATGGTCCGGTACATTTTCACTATGCAGCACCGGCACTGAATGATGATCTGCTGAGTATGCGGGGGGCGAGATAGTGCTCGATACCCTGGCACGCTTTGGCCGCCTGGGACTGGCGGCGATGGAACGTCTTGGACGCGGCCATCTGTTGCTGATCCAGATCCTTGCGGGGCTCACCAGTCTGCTGCCAAGATTGGGACTGCTGATCGCACAACTGCAGAGTATCGGTGTGCGAACCACCACGATAATCGTTGTCTCCGGTCTGTTCGTCGGCATGGTGCTCGGGTTGCAGGGCTATTATGTGTTGTCCCAGTTTGCCGCAGAAGACAGTCTCGGGGTGATGGTCGCCGCTTCCCTGGTGCGGGAATTGGGCCCTGTGGTTACCGCCCTGCTGTTCGCCGGACGCGCCGGTTCCGCCCTCACCGCGGAGATTGGTCTGATGAAGGCCACCGAGCAGCTCTCCGGCCTGGAGATGATGGCGGTGGATCCCATTCGCCGCATCCTGTCGCCACGGTTTTATGCCGGATTTATCTCGATGCCGTTACTCGCCGCGATGTTCAGCGCGGTAGGTATCATCGGCGGCTTCTTTGTCAGCGTGGGGCTGCTGGGGGTTGACGAGGGTGCCTTCTGGAGCCAGATGCAGGCCAAGATCGACTGGAACGAGGATATCATCAATGGGGTAATCAAGAGTCTGGTGTTCGGCTTTGTCTGTACCTGGATCGCCCTGTTTCAGGGATATGACACCATCCCCACTTCAGCCGGTGTCAGTCAATCGACCACGCGTACCGTGGTCCATTCCGCGTTGGCGGTACTGGTGCTGGATTTCGTTTTAACGGCACTGATGTTCGGAGAATAGTGATGAATACAAGAGGATTGGAGATTACCGTTGGCGCCTTCATGGCAGCTGGACTGGTAGCGCTGTTCTTTCTCGCCATGCAGGTGAGTAATCTGGCCAGCATAAGTGCCAGCGAAGGCTATGAAATCAAAGCACGGTTCGACAATATCGGCGGGCTCAAGGTGAGATCACAAGTCTCCATGGCTGGGGTGCGAATCGGCCGGGTGGTCGATATCGATTATGACCAGGAGAGCTTTGAAGCGGTGGTTACCATGTCTATCGATCCGGCATATAGTAAGATTCCGGATGACAGTATCGCCAAGATCTACACCTCCGGACTGCTGGGTGAGCAATATATCGGGCTCGATCCCGGGGGGAGTCTGGAGAGTCTGCAGGGGGGCAGTGAATTGATGCTGACCCAATCTGCCCTGGTATTGGAAGAGATAATCGGTCAGTTTCTGTTCAGTAAGGCGGAAGAAAACGCTATCAAGGATGATTTATAACCTATGAGTATCACTAAAGTTGAACGGGATGGAGCCTTCCGTTTCCATGTTCAGGGAGATATGACCTTTTCCAGTGTCAATGGACTGTTGCACCGCTCCTATGAACTCTTTTCTACGCTTGAAGAGCTGGAGGTCGATCTCTCCCAGGTCGATCATGCAGATAGTGCAGGATTGGCGCTGGTGCTGGAATGGATGGCGCAAGCATCCGAGCGAAATGCCAAGATTGTATTCACCGGTGTACCGGAATCGATGCTCTCCATTGCTCGTCTGTGCCAGGTTGAATCCCTGTTGGATGGGTGTACCTGAGTCATAAAAAAAGAATGTAGTGGATTAGTTGCTGTTTTTTTATATAATTAGGTCTTGAAATATGATCAAATTTGGGATTGAATAATCAGTCCTATCCAGATGCCCCCCTCGATTTGTCTTGAAAGCTTGTCTCACGGTGCCCTTCTGGATTCATAACGAGATATTAAAATGCGGGATGATTCCGCACAGCAATCCCCGATCATTCAGTTGGAGAGCCTCAATCTATGAGTGAACAGATTGTTCATGTAACAGACGATTCCTTTGAATCGGTAGTGCTTCAGTCAAATCAGCCTGTGCTGATCGACTACTGGGCCGAATGGTGCGGTCCTTGCAAGATGATTGCACCGGTGCTGGATGACATTGCCACTGAGTACGATGGCAAATTGAAAGTGGTCAAGTTGAACATTGACGAGAATCCCAACACACCACCCCGCTACGGTATTCGTGGAATTCCTACGTTAATGCTGTTTAAAGATGGTGAAGTGGAGGCAACGAAAGTGGGCGCTGTCTCAAAATCACAGCTAGTGGCATTTATCGATAGTAACCTTTAACAATCTCAGGCGCCGGACGTGCCATCGCTGTCTGCCAAGCACAGTTCTCTGTGGACCATCTCGTTTCGTTCTGGTAGCGCCTGAATAGCGAATCAACCAATAATCTCAAATTGCCCGGTGTGGCTGAACTCCCTTCAAACAATTTCCCAAACATAACAACCCTTGAAAAATTATGAATCTCACTGAACTCAAGAAAAAGCCGGTAGCCGATCTGGCTCAGCTCGCCACCGAAATGAAAATCGAGGGAATGGCACGGACCCGAAAGCAGGATCTGATATTTGCGATTCTCAAGGCGCATGCAAAAAAAGGCGAAAGTATTTTTGGTGATGGTGTATTGGAGATCCTGCAGGATGGATTCGGTTTTCTTCGATCCGCAGATAGTTCCTATCTTGCCGGTCCTGATGATATCTATGTCTCTCCAAGTCAAATCCGGCGCTTTAGCCTGCGTACCGGCGATACAATTTCAGGCAAGATTCGGCCACCTAAGGATGGTGAACGCTACTTTGCATTGCTCAAGGTTGATGAGATCAACTACGACAAACCGGAAAACGCCAAGAGCAAGATTCTATTCGAAAACTTTACCCCCCTGTTTGCCAACAAGCGTTTTCACCTGGAGATAGGCAACGGCAGTACCGAGGATATCACCGCTCGTACCATCGATCTCTGCGCCCCCATCGGTAAGGGGCAGCGCGGTCTGATCGTATCGCCACCGAAGGCGGGTAAGACCATGATGTTACAGAATATCGCCCAGTCGATTACCCATAACCATCCCGAATGTTACGTCATGGTGTTGCTCATCGACGAACGTCCGGAAGAGGTGACCGAAATGGCGCGTTCGGTGAGGGGCGAGGTGATATCCAGTACCTTCGACGAGCCCGCAACCAGGCATGTGCAGGTCGCTGAAATGGTCATCGAAAAGGCCAAACGACTGGTCGAGCACAAACATGATGTGGTGATCCTGCTGGATTCGATCACTCGACTTGCCCGGGCCTATAATACAGTCGTGCCCTCCTCGGGCAAGGTCCTGACCGGTGGTGTCGACGCCAATGCACTGCACCGGCCGAAACGCTTCTTCGGTGCCGCGCGGAATGTGGAAGAGGGTGGATCCCTGACGATCCTGGCCACCGCCCTGGTGGATACGGGATCACGCATGGATGACGTTATCTACGAAGAGTTCAAGGGTACAGGCAACATGGAGGTCCATCTGGACCGGCGTATTGCCGAGAAACGCATCTTCCCGGCGATCAATATCAATCGTTCCGGCACCCGTCGCGAGGAGTTGCTGATGAAGCCGGATGAGTTGCAGAAGATGTGGATTCTGCGCAAGATCCTCCACCCCATGGATGAACTTGCCGCCATGGAGTTTCTCTACGACAAGTTGAAGGTGAGTAAGACCAACGACGAATTTTTCGATGCCATGAAGGGCTAGCGTAGGGCGCGTCTTACCGCACCTTGATCAAGGGTACGCTTGGAACCCTGAAAGCAATCTATTTTATCATCGGTGAATAACAAATCACCCTCTAGCCAAAGACCGCCTCCACACCCATCTGTCAGCGGGCAGGGTGGGGCCCAGCCCGACCGAATTCTCCGGATAATTCGATTATTGTTCCAGCGGCCAGCGGTCAGCGTGTGGGCTAGTAAATTGGTGGGGCAGGGCCCCACCCTACAGTGCTACCAGTTATTGGTTTCCCGTTAAACATGACTCCAATCTGCATATCGGACAGTGTCGCTGGCGCATGGATCATTCATTCCGCTATAGTCTTTATACATAGAGGTTGTGTTTCCAGGATGCGTTTATCAGAAGAACCGGTTACATTGTTGCTAAAGCAATCGACCTCTTAAATAAAAAATGAAAGCCATGATACTGGCTGCTGGGCGTGGCGAGCGCATGCGGCCCATGACCGATAAGCTGCCTAAACCACTCCTGCCGGTCGCCGGCAAGCCCTTGATCGTGCACCATATCGAAAGGCTTGCAGAGGCGGGTTATCGCGAGCTGATTATCAATCATGCCCATTTGGGCGAGATGATCGAATCTGAGCTGGGTGACGGAAGCGCCTGGGGTGTTGAGATACGTTACTCACCCGAGGCGGTGGCATTGGAAACAGGCGGGGGCATCTATCATGCACTTCCCTTGTTGGGGGATGAGCCCTTTTTGGTGGTCAATGCAGACATCTGGTGTGATTTGGATTATTCACAGCTAACCTTGAAACAGGGAGATATGGCCCATCTGGTGCTGGTGCCGAACCCCGATCACCATCAACAGGGGGATTTTCATCTGCAACAGGGTCGGGTGAGCCAGGGCGGGGAGAGACGGCTGACCTTCAGCGGTATCGGCGTCTATCATCCGCGACTGTTCGCATCCTGCAGCCCCAGCGCATTTCCATTGGCACCTCTGCTGAGGGATGCCATGCAGCGTGGTTTGGTATCAGGAGAGTATTTCCGCGGGGTGTGGATGGATATAGGTACACCTCAGCGATTGTCACAGTTACAGCAACTCATCCTGCAGCACGCTAGGGGTGCCAGCAATGAATCGTGAAATTGAGGACGGCATGCAACGTGCAATAGAGGCGTTTTGGTATTGGAGAAGGCATGGGACAGGAAATAGATTCGAGTGAATTCTCTGCGGATGATTTTGCCGAGTTTCAACGCCGTCTCAAGCGAGAGACTGAGCTGCTTGCTGAGTGGTTTGAAGCGGGGGTGTTCGCCTCGGAAGGGTCGATCGGGGGGTTTGAACTGGAGGCCTGTCTGCTTGATGAGAAGGGGGCTCCGGCGCCGCTCAATCAGCCCTTGTTGGAAAAGCTGGATGAGCCATTGGTGGTCCCTGAACTGGCCACCTTCAACGTTGAAATAAACAGTACTGCCAGGCCGCTGCGGGGTGATGTATTTGAGCGAATGGCCGATGAGCTGCAGTGTGTCTGGGATAAGTGCAACCGTTTGGCCCATCCCTTGGGTGCCAGAATGGGCATGATCGGCATCATGCCGAGCCTGCAGCAAGAGGCGCTTTCGCTGCATAACATGTCCCCTTTGAACCGCTACCAGGCCCTCAATGACCAGGTGTTTAAACTGCGTCACGGCAGACCCTTGTCAGTCCACATAGAGGGTAGAGAAACCCTGGATCTGCAACACCACGATGTCATGCTTGAGTCGGCGGCAACCTCGTTTCAGATTCATTTACAGGTGGATGAAAGGCATGCGGCGAGGCTCTATAACCTGTCGAAAGTTGCATCAGCGCCGATGGTGGCCGTGAGTGCCAATGCCCCCTATCTGTTCGGTCACGACCTATGGGACGAGACACGCATCCCCCTGTTTGAACAATCGATCGCTGTGGGGGCCTCGGATTTGACCAAAAGAGTCAGTTTTGGCATCCGTTATGTCTATGAATCGATACTGGAAAATTTTGAGGCCAATCTGAAGCGCTATCCGGTACTGCTACCCCTGTTGATGGATGAAGCAGTGGAGAGTCTTTCCCACCTGAGACTGCACAACGGTACCATCTGGCGTTGGAACCGTCCGCTGATCGGTTTCGATGCCAGGGGCAAGCCCCATCTGAGGATCGAGCATCGAGTGGTGCCAGCTGGACCCAGCGTGCTAGATGCCATCGCCAATGCGGCGTTTTATTTTGGTTTGGTGACCGGCATGGCGGAACGTTACAAATCGCCGGAAGAGGATATGGGATTTATCCGTGCCCGAAGCAACTTCTACAATGCGGCACGCCAGGGTCTGCAAGCGGAGTTTTTCTGGTTCAACTGGAAGACCTGCAGTGCCGAACAGTTGATCCGGGATCAGCTGCTGGCTGTGGCCAGAGAGGGATTGAGCAGCCTGGGTATTGAGCCCGCCTCCATCGACTACTGGTTGGGCATTATTGAACAACGGGTTGTGCGTGGTATCAATGGCGCCACCTGGCAGCGGCAATGGGTGGCGCGTCACGGCAGGGATTTTCAAGCATTGACACAGGCCTACCTGGAACAGCAGGAGAGTGGTAAGCCGGTGCATGAGTGGCCGTTGGATTAATCTTTCTTGTTGGGGCGTCGGAGAAAGACAACCGTCAGACGCCGGGGGTACAACAGTCGCGGTTTCTGGATGTAGACTAATTTGTGGCACCAATTGTTGCGAGAAATGCGAGCTACCCTGTCCTATTCAGGTAAACTATAAGTATGCTGCAGGAATTCGATCATCTACCGGAAAATCTGTTGGCGCTGGAGGCAAATCAGCTCGCCGAACAACTGAATGGTCCGAGCCTGATCCATATCCCCGGGAGAAGAGAGGAACCACTGTTTGTGTCTGTGCTGATGCATGGCAATGAGACAGTCGGGTGGGAGGCCATACGCACCCTGCTTACCCGCTATGCAGGGGGTAAGGAGCTGCCTCGGGCGTTGAGCCTGTTTATCGGTAATGTGGATGCGGCGGCCCAAGGGCTGCGGCTGTTACCCGGACAGCCTGACTACAACAGGATCTGGAGGGGTAGTGAGGTGGCAGAAACACCTGAACACCGTATCATGCAACAGGTTGTTGAGCGCATGCGTGAGCGCAAGCCCTTTGCCAGTGTCGACATACATAACAACACCGGCCTGAATCCCCACTACGCCTGCATCAACCGGCTGGATACCGAGTTCTTTCATCTGGCGCTGCTGTTTTCCCGTACCGTGGTCTATTTTTTGCGCCCCAAGGGGGTGCAGTCGATGGCCTTTGCGGATCTCTGCCCCTCGGTAACCCTGGAGTGTGGCAAGGTCGGCAGTGCCCATGGTGTAGAGCATGCGCGGGACTATCTCGAGGCCTGTCTGCACCTGGCAGAGCATCCTCAGCATCCTGTGAGTCATCTCGATATCGATCTGTTTCATACCGTGGCCCAGGTCAAGATATCACCGAGTGTCAGCTTCGGCTTTGCCCCGGAGGCGAGTGATATCGTGCTGGATCCCGACATCGATCATCTCAATTTTCGCGAACTGCCTGCCGGCACCCTTTTCGGCTGGATCAATGGCGTAGGACTCGATGTCCTGGATGTCAGGGATGAACAGGGAGAGGCGGTGGTGGGTGACTATTTCTCAATTGAGGAGGGTCAGCTCTGTCTGCATCGCTCGGTGATGCCTTCCATGCTGACCAAGGACCTGAACGTCATTCGACAGGATTGTCTCTGCTATCTGATGGAACGGTATGATTCGCATCTGACACCACCGGCTGCGAACCCATCCGGCAGGCGCTAAATCCTGCGTTTCGGCTATGACTGTTCCTGCAGTAGAGGATTCGCCTGCAGATCTGCATGATAGGATGAGCGCACCATAGGGCCGCTGGCAACACTGGAAAATCCCATCTCCTTGGCAATTTCTCCCAGCTGCTCAAACTCTTCCGGTGAGACGAAACGTGCCACGGGCAGATGATCCTTGCTCGGTTGCAGGTATTGACCCAGGGTGAGCATCTCGCAACCATGTTGGCGCAGTGCCTGCATGACTTCGAGTATCTCTTCCCGGGCCTCACCCAATCCCAGCATCAGGCCCGATTTTGTGGGTAGATCCGGTTGTAGCTGTTTGAAGCGCTGTAACAGATCCAGCGATCCTTGGTAGTCTGCCCCAGGGCGGGCCTGTTTATAGAGTCGCGGGACCGTCTCCAGGTTGTGGTTGAAGACGTCGGGCGGATGTGACGACAATGACCTCAACGCCGCATCCACGCGACCGCGAAAGTCAGGTACCAGGATCTCTATTTTGGTCTCAGGGCGGTGTTGGCGGACTGCCGAGATACATTGGGCGAAATGGGCGCCGCCCCCATCGCGCAGGTCATCCCGGTCCACCGAGGTGATAACCACATAGTTGAGCTGCATGGCGGCTATGGCCTCGGCGAGTTGCGCAGGCTCTTGCCCATCAAGGGGTTGGGGTTTGCCGTGGGCCACGTCGCAGAAGGGGCAGCGGCGGGTGCAGATATCCCCCATGATCATGAAGGTGGCGGTGCCGTGATGAAAGCACTCCCCAAGGTTCGGACAGGCAGCCTCTTCACAAACTGAACTCAACCCCCTGTCCCGCAGGATGCGACGAATACGGCTGACCTCCTTGCCGAGCGGGGCCTTGGCCCTGATCCATTTGGGTTTACGCGGGATGGTCTCCTGGGGTTCCACCTTGATTGGGATACGCGCCAGTTTGGACTTGCCCCGTTGGTGGCTCTCCGGCGTTGTGCGCGATGGTGGCAGGATATCTTTGTCGAGGCTCATGGGTCTACTTCTGTATCGATGCAGGTCAGAGTGTAGCCTAAGGCCTGCGCCAGGTGGTGGGACAATCTTAGGCCAAGCGAAGGGATATCGGTATCAATCTTCTGATCGGCCAGTTGGGTGATATTCAGGCCCGGAAAACCGCAGGGATTGATGCGTTCGAAGGGGGAGAGATCCATGTCCACGTTAAGGCTCAGTCCATGATAGCTGCAACCCCGGCGCACCCGCAGTCCAAGCGAGGCGACCTTGCTGTCAGCGATATAGACACCGGGGGCATCCCGGCGTGCAGCTGCGCCTATGCCGTACTCCCTCAACAGTGTTATCACTGCTTGTTCCAAATGAGTGACCAGGGTGCGAATGCCAATGCGGGCCCGGCGCAGATCGAGTAGCAGATAGGCGATGAGCTGCCCGGGGCCGTGATAGGTCACCTGGCCACCCCGGTCGGACTTGATCACAGGGATGTCACCGGGGTCCAGGATATGTTCGGCCTTTCCTGCCTGTCCCAGGGTGAACAGCGCCGGATGTTCGAGTAACCAGAGCTGATCGGGACTCGATGCATCCCGCCCATTGGTGTAGTCCTGCATGGCATGCCAGGTGGCTTGGTAGGGCTGCATGCCAAGTTGTCGGATCAGGAGGTTAGAAGGCACGTCAAGCCTTTCCCCGGGTGTCGCAGGATCTGTCGTTGGCAGGGTGTACACTAGAGGGCCATGACCACTTTTTCATGGGCGCTGAGATCGAGATAAATGGCATCCAGCTGAGCCTTGCTCTGGGCACGCAGAGTGATGGTGACAGATACCCATTTTCCCCCTTTGCTGAGCCGGCTGTTGATGGCTGTTTCAAGCAGCTCTTCAGTATGCCGGCCCACCAGTTCCACAACCATTGCCTCAAAACCCGGTTCCGCCTTGCCCATCACCTTGATAGGAAAGTCGCAGGGAAATTTCAGCAGTGTCTCTTCATCCTGGCTCATGATGGATCGGCCTTCACTCCAGCCACAACAGGGCGCTGTCCTTGATCTGCTGCCAGATGTTACCGTCAGCGATGCTCTTCAGCGCCACCAGCTGTGCCTCGGTAACGGGATCTCCGTTCAGGGTGATGTTGACGTGACCGAGGACATCACCCTGTTTGATCGGGGCCATGATCTTCGGTTCGATCTCCATACGGGCATCGAGATTTTGATACTGATGACGAGGAATGGTTACGTTCAGGTCCCGGTTCAGGCCCAGGGGCAGTTTCTCTTTTTCCCCCTTCCAGATGCGGGTCCGATTGAGTACCTCCCCCGCCGCGTAGAGCTGGTGGGTTTCAAAGAAGCGAAAACCATAATTGAGCAGGCTTTGGCTAGCCTTGGCCCTTGCCTCCTCACCCTTGGTGCCCATCACCACTGAGATGAGACGCATGTTTTCCCGTTGAGCTGATGCCACCAGGCAGTAACCCGCCGCCTCGGTGTGACCGGTCTTGATGCCGTCCACACTGTCGTCCCGCCACAGGAGCTTGTTCCGGTTGTGCTGAGTTATATCGTTGAATATATAAGACTTATCGCTATACCAGGGGTAGTATTCAGGAAAATCCCGGATTGTGGCTGCCGCCACCTTGGCGATGTCCGCAGGCGTCGTATAGTGGTCATCGTGGGGAAGCCCGGTACTGTTGACGAAATGGGTGTCGGTCATTCCCAGTTCACTGGCATGGTTGTTCATCAATTCAGCGAAGGTGGCCTCACTCCCGGCGATATGCTCGGCGAGGGCAACACAGGCATCGTTGCCGGATTGAATGATCATTCCCTTGACAAGATCGAGCACTTTGACCTTTTTTCCCACCTCGATGAACATGCGTGATCCCGGTGTACGCCAGGCCTTCTCACTGATGAGTACCCTATCCTCCAGGTTGATATTGCCCTGCTTCAACTCACGGAATACCGCATAGGCGGTCATGATTTTGGTCAGGCTGGCAGGCTCAAGACGATTACTGGCTCCCTTTTCGGCGAGTACCTTGCCGCTGTGAAAATCCACCAGAAGATAGCCTGAGGCAGAGACCTCCGGCGGGGCCGGGGTGGGGGTGGTGGCATGGGTTGAAAGTGCAACTAGGCTGAAGAGCCATAACAAAGTGACTTTCACAAATCTGGTCGGTGATAGATGGTGCATGGGTAAGGATAATCTACTTGGCATAGTGGTGGGTTATTCTATTATTCCGCTAGCGAATGACAACATGTGGGTCGGCAATGCCGAGCTTGGCCAATTGTTGGCTGAGATGGTCAGCAAGCTCCACACTGGCAATCGGGCCCACCTGTACCCGATAGACCGGGCGCTCCGGGTGATCGTTGTCTTCTATGAGTACGCCGGTCTTTAAATGTTCCTCGAGCCTTTTTTTCAGACGCTGGGCATTCTCGGAACTGCCGAAAGCGCCAACCTGGAGAAACAGTTCAGGCAGCATGTTGCCTTTTCTCAGCTTTACCGGTTTTGTCTTCAGCGGCTGTAGCGGACTCTTCGGATCGAGACTCACCACCTCCACCAGCCCCGTTCCCTCGCCGGTGATGCCCAGCTTCCAGGCTGCCGTATAGGAGAGGTCGATCAGGCGGTTGTCATGAAATGGGCCGCGATCATTGACCTTGACCACCACGCTGCGGTTATTTTTCAGGTTCGTGACCCGGACATAGCTTGGCAGGGGCAAGGTCTTGTGTGCTGCAGTCATGGCATACATGTCGTAGCTTTCACCGCTGCTGGTGCGTTGGCCATGAAATTTACTGCCATACCAGGATGCAATGCCGCGGGCATTGTATCCCCGACCGCTGCGCAGTGTGTAGTAACGCTTGCCGAACACCTCATAGCTTTCAGGATTGCCATAGCGGCTTTTGGGGTCGTCCTTGGGTACCGCATCGGGGATGGATGCCATATTCGCAGGCGGGGGATGGCGGTGGCTGATGCCATCCTGCTTGGGGCCGGGTCCTATCTTGCTGGTGCTACAGGCAGTGATCAATAGCATGCCGATCAGCGCGGTGAAACCGGCCTTGATTGAAATCCTGTCTGGCAAATATATGCTGTTGCGCTTCTTCATCTACCTGGCTGCATCAGCCGCCTGTTTGGCGGTATGGATCTCCCGGCTCAGTTGATAGACGGCCATGGCGTAGAGGTTGCTGTGATTGTAGCGTGTTATGACATAGAAATTGTGCAGTCCCAGCCAATATTCATGATTTTCACCCGCATCCAGCTTAATCAGACTGGTGAGTGTTTCGGGCGCAGGCGGCGCACCGTTTACTGGGCGTACCCCCTTGGCCAGCAGCTTGCCTACCTGGATGCTGGGCTTCATACCGGCGTCGACAAAGCGCTGTAGATCCTCTCCTCCTTGAGTAAGCAGGGTGATGGGCTGGTTGGTTCTCCAGCCATGGGTTTTGAAATAGCTGGCGATGCTGGCGATGATATCGGGATTGCTGTTCCAGAGATCGCGCCGGCCGTCAGCATCATGGTCCACGGCGTATTGGCGGTAGCTGCTGGAGATGAATTGGGGCTTACCCATGGCGCCGGCATAGGAACCCATGGCACTCTCCTGGTCCACACCCTCCTCTCTTGTCAGCAACAGGAACTCTTCCAGCTCGCGGCGAAAGAAATCCGCCCGTTTTGGATAGCCGAAGGCGAGTGTGGTCAGGGCGTCGACGACCCGGTAGCGGCCCGTATGTTTACCGTAACGGGTCTCCACGCCGATGATGGCGACGATAATCTCAGCCGGTACCCCATACTCTTGACTGACGGAGGCCAGCAGGGCCTCATTCTCCTGCCAGAACCTGACCCCCCCGGCGATCCGGTCCGGCTTGAGAAAAATCGGACGGTATTCATGCCAGGCCTTGGATTCTGCGGGCCGTGTTATGGCAGCGATGATGTCATCCCTGAAGGTTGTGCTGGTCAACAGGCGTTCTACCTGGAGGGCATTGAAATTGTGCTTTTTGGCCATCTCCAGGGCGAATTTTTTGTACTCGGTGGTCTGCTTTTGGGTATGGGCACACGCCACCGTGGTCAAGGTGAGGGTGAAAAAGAGCAGCAGTCGGGTTATGGTTCGCATGATCGTTTATGTTGGCAGTAGTTTTTTGTGGGTATGGATGGACATCAGCATACCGAAGCTGGCAAGAATGGTCACCAGGGATGTCCCTCCATAACTGATTAGCGGTAAGGGTACACCCACTACCGGTAGCAATCCTGTGACCATACCTGCATTGACGAAAAGATAGACGAAAAAAACCAGTGACAGTGAACCGGCCAGGATCCTGCCAAAGGTGTCCTGGGCCTGGGTGGCGATATAGAGTCCGCGCATGATGATAAAGAGATAGAGTGTGAGGAGCGCCAGCACCCCAACCAGGCCAAACTCTTCGGAGATGACGGCAAAGATAAAATCGGTGTGTCGTTCAGGAAGAAACTCCAGATGAGACTGGGTGCCGTTGAGCCAGCCCTTGCCACTGATGCCTCCTGAGCCGATGGCGATTTTTGACTGGATGATATGATAGCCGGTACCCAATGGGTCGCTCTCCGGATTCAGGAAGGTCAACACGCGCTGGCGTTGATAATCGTGCATGAAGTACCAGGCTACCGGGCCGAGGGCGGCCATTAACAGACCGATAGCGCTTATCACCCGCCAGCTGATGCCGGCTAGAAACAGGGCGAATGTCCCCGCGGTGGCCACCAGCAGGGCGGTGCCCAGATCCGGCTGTTTTGCGATCAGTAAGACCGGCAGCAGGGTGAACAGGCCCGCGATTATCAAACGGGAGGGATTGGGTGGCAGGCGATATTCAGCCAGATACCAGGCGATCAGCATCGGCAGGGTGAGTTTGAACATTTCCGAGGGTTGAAAGCGAATAAAACCCAGATCCAGCCATCGTTGGGCACCTTTTCCCTGCTCGCCGAAGAGAATCACCGAGATCAACATGAGGATCCCGATAGTGTACAGAAAGGGGGCCCAACGGCGTATATTGGCCGGGTGGATCTGGGCCAGGGCAAACATGGCAACAAAGCCGAATCCCAGGCGTATCAACTGCTTTTGCAGGAGTACCATCTCCTGGTCGCCAGCGCTGTAGAGGATGGTCAAACCAAAACCTGACAGCAGCAGCAGACCAGTCAACAGGGGGATATCGAGGTGCAACCAAGCCAGTAAGCCACTCGCCTGTGCCGGCTGTGATTCATAGAAGGTGGTGTAACTCCTACCCCTCATCAGCGGCTCCGACGAGATAGCGATCCATGACCTTGCGGGCTATGGGTGCGGCCACGGAACCGCCATGGCCGCCATTCTCCACCACCACGGCGATGGCGATTCGCGGATCTTCAACGGGGGCGAAGGCGATGAAGAGCGCATGATCACGTTTCCGTTTAGCGATCGTCTCTTCATCATACTCCTCATCCTGTTTTACGCTGAATACCTGAGCCGTGCCGGTCTTGCCGGCAATACGATAATGATCAGTGTGGATTGAACGGGCAGTACCACGGATACCTTCCACAACCTCAGTCATGGCATGGATAACCTGGTCCCAATGCATAGGGTCGAGCTGATGAAGGTCGTCCACGATCTTAGGGCTCTCCACCTGTGTGCCATCGGACTTTTCAATGCTATCGACCACCCTGGGACGGATACGGTGGCCGCGATTCGCCAGGGTTGCCGTGGCGGATGCGAGCTGCAACGGGGTGGCGAGAAAATAGCCCTGTCCAATGCCCACGATCAGGGTCTCACCCGGATACCAGGGCTCCCGTTGCCTCTTCTGTTTCCATTCGCGGCTCGGCATCAAGCCAGACAATTCTCCATCCAGGTCGACTTTGGTGGGGTGTCCGAAGCCGAAACCGGAAAGGAACTCATAGAGTCTGTCGATGCCCAGTGTCCGCGCCAGTTCGTAATAATAGACATCACAGGATTCCACGATCGCCCGTTGCATATTGACCTTGCCATGCCCCCATTTTTTCCAGTCGCGATACTTGTGGTCTTTCCCTGGGAGCTGGTAGTAACCTGGACAGTAGTTCTCCTGATGATAACCAACCACATCATACTCCAGTCCGGCGAGGCCTATGAAGGGTTTGACGGTGGAGCCTGGCGGGTATTGACCGCGGATAGCACGGTTGAAGAGGGGGTTATCGAGGGATTGTTCCAAGGCCTGGTAGGCTTTGGCACTGATCCCCTCCACAAACAGATTGGGATCGAATCCCGGTTTACTCACCAGGGTCAGCACCCCCCCGGTCTGGATATCGATGGCGGCGACTGCGCCGTTGTACTCCCCCAGCGCCTCGAGAGCGGTAGCCTGCAGATCCATATCCAGAAACAGCCGCAGATTGTCCCCGGGTTGCGGTGGCCGATTTTCCAATACCCGCAGTACCCGGCCCTTGGCGTTGACCTCCACCTGTTGCAGACCGACGCTACCATGCAGCAGGCCTTCGTAACTCTTTTCAACACCGTTCTTGCCGATGAAATTGGTACCTCTGTAGTTGGAAGTATCGATGATCTGAAGTTCCTGGGCATTGATGCGGCTGACATACCCCAGCAGATGGGCGGTCTTCATGCCCTGCGGGTAGTCGCGTAGCAGGCTCGCTTTTACCTCAACACCGGGAAATCGGTGGCGATTGACAGCGATACGGGCAACTTCTTCATCTTTCAGGCGCACCCGGATCGGTATGCTGTCGAATCGTCTACGCTGCCTGCGCAACTGATGGAATCTGTTGATGTCATCTTCATTTATATCGATGATTTCACTCAATTTTTGGATGGTGAAATCAAGGTTTTCAGTCCTTTCCGGGGTGATCTCCAGACTGTATGCGGGTAGATTTTGCGCCAATATGGCGCCGTTTCGGTCATAGATCAGGCCCCGTGTCGGTGGCAGTGGCTCAAGCTTTACCCGATTATCCTGGGACAGGGTTTTGTAGTGATCGTGATTCTCTACCTGCAGGTAGAACAGGCGCCCAATCAGGATGAACAGAACCACAAGCACAAGTGTACCTGAGGCAATTGCGCGTCCCAGGAACAACTGACTCTCATGCAGATAGTCCTTGATCGAGGATTGAGGCACCAATATCTCCTAGCTGAGGTGAAAACGGCGTCGAACATCCCGAAGAATAATAAAAACCCAAGGCCAGAGCAGGGTACTTACCAGCGGAGTTATCCAATACAGGAGCGATGGCGTTGGATAGCCTGCTGCTCCAGTTGACCACAAAGCCAACAGACGTTCGAGCAGCAGTAGTACAAAAATCGTGAAGACCTGCTGTCGCAATGGCATGACGCGGACCCGAAGATGCAGCTTCAACATAATATAGGTGATTACCGAGAATCCCAGGGCATGTTGGCCAAGCAGGGTACCGGTGAGTACATCCAGTAACAGACCCGTAGTCCAGCTGATACCCACACCGATGCGTTCAGGCATGGCCATACACCAGTAGATCAGGATCAGAGCGACCCACTGTGGCCGATAGGTGGAGGCCCACTCAGGCAGTGGCATGATGGTAAGGATGAAACCGACCAGCAGGGTTGAAGTGATGACATAGCGACGGGATTGGGTTTGACTGATCACTCGGCTCCCTCCCCGGTCGGCTCAGATGTCTCAGATGTCTCTTCGGTCTCCCCGGTCTCCCCGGTCTCCTCGGTGTGATCGGCCAGAGTACCCATGCCGGGGTCCAGGGTCCATACCAGCAGGACCTCACGAATGCGGTCCAGATGGGCTGTGGTTTGAGCGATAACGGAGGCAAAGGGCTGCCCGGGCTCCCGTTTCACATCAATAACCTCGGCCACAGGATAGCCGGGAGGAAAGCTGCCCCCCATGCCCGAGGTGGTTAACAGATCGCCAACCTTGATATCGGCATTATTGGGCAGATGAGGCAGTTCCAGGCGGTTGATCAGACCGGTGCCCAGGGCGATGGTACGAAGACCGTTGCGATTGACCTGCACCGGCAGTGCATGGGCGGCATCGGTAATCAGCAGAACGCTGGCATTGAAGGGGCTGATATGGGTGACCTGGCCGACCACGGCACTCGCATCGACCACGGGTTGGCCGACGAAAAGCCCTGAAGTACTCCCTTTGTTGATTAGGACCTGTTGCCTAAAAGGGTCCTGTTCCACGGATATCAGTTCCGCGATCAAGACCCGGTCACCAACCTTGAATGAAGAGTCTAAAAGACCTCTAAGGCGCATGTTTTCCGCTTCCAGCGCTTCGAATTTCTGCTGCCTTGCACGCAGCAGAAGATTCTCTGCATGCAATTTGTTCCGTTCCGACTCCAATTTGTTGCGATTGGTGATGGCATCGCTGGCTGACTCACTCAGGAGCAGGGGCAGCGAGGCGAGATATTGTACCGGGAAGAGCAGCACCGAGAGCCCGGAACGCAGTGATTCCAGATGGTTGTAACGATGGTCCAGGACCATGATTGAGATGGACAGCAGTACTGCCACCACCAGTCTGGTGGTGATCGATGGACCCTGTGTAAAGATGAGTTTAATGGCTGAATGACTCCACTTTCATTTCGCTGGCTCCCTGCGTTGATCCCTCCCCATCCGGTCGCAGGGGGCTCATACACTAGTCAACCATAAAGAACTCGCCACCCCTTTCATCGATGAGTTCCAGGGCCCGTCCGCCGCCCCGTGCCACGCACGTAAGGGGATCCTCTGCAACGATCACGGGTAGTCCTGTCTCCTCCTGAAGCAGCCGGTCGATATCCAGTAGCAGTGCGCCCCCCCCGGTCAGGACTATGCCACGTTCCGCCACATCGGCACCCAATTCCGGGGGTGTCTGTTCAAGGGCGGTCTTCACTGCACCCACAATGCCCGAGAGCGGTTCCTGCAGCGCCTCCAGGATTTCATTGCTGTTGAGGGTGAAGCTGCGCGGAATGCCTTCTGCCAGATTGCGGCCCTTGACATCGATCTCCTTGACCTCGTTACCCGGGTAGGCCGAGCCGATTTCATGCTTAACTCTCTCGGCAGTGGCTTCACCGATCAGGGTACCGTAGTTGCGTCGCACATAGTTGACGATCGCCTCGTCGAAACGGTCGCCACCCACGCGCACCGAATTGGCGTAGACGATACCATTCAAGGAGATTATCGCCACCTCGGAAGTGCCGCCGCCGATATCCAGTACCATGGAGCCACGGGCCTCGTCCACCGGCAGGCCGGCACCGATAGCGGCTGACATGGGTTCTTCAATCAGGTAGACCTCTCTGGCGCCTGCGCCCGCTGCCGACTCCTTGATTGCACGCCGTTCCACCTGGGTGGATCCGCAGGGCACACAGACCAACACCCGGGGGCTGGGACGGATGATGCGACTCTCATGCACCTTGTGGATGAAGTACTGCAGCATCTTCTCGGTAACGGTGAAATCGGCGATGACGCCCTCTTTCATGGGGCGGATGGCGGTGATGTTGGCGGGTGTTCGGCCAAGCATCTTCTTGGCGTCTTCACCCACGGCAACCACAGATTTCGCCCCCCCCGGTCCCCGGTCCTGGCGAATCGCGACCACTGAGGGTTCATTCAATACAATGCCCTGACCGCGGGCATAGATCAGGGTATTGGCGGTACCCAGGTCAATGGATAAATCATTGGAAAATATGCCACGTATGCGTCGGAACAGCATGGATTTCTAGTCTTTTTCTCTGTTGGTAAAGGCTGGGCCGAGACTAAATCCATCTCAGGCCAAACCGAAAGTGGATTAATCTATCAATGGTACAGGAGTTGGGCAAGGATGGGGATGGGGAATTGAGCACATTAGGCAGAATTAACTGCCTCGACGCAAACACCTACAGGCATCAGGGGCAGCGCATCGTTATCGCGATAGCCCCATTGATGCCTGCTGATTAGTCAGTCATCCTCCTTGATGCTGTCGGCAATCAGGACCCCATTAACGAAGTCTCCCTTCACCTCGATAATCTGGTTGCTGAAGCTGTAGTCGTCCACACCGGAGGTGTCGATGGTGATACCGAATATCTCGATTGTGGATGAATCCACTAGATTAGCTATACCTTCCACCTCGGCGTTGTGGTTGGACGGGATCTGTTCCAACTCCAGTTTACTCGCCACAAGGGTGTTGTTGTCGGTGTAGATCTTGGCCTCCAGATAGTCGCTAGAGGTCAGCTGATCCAAGGTGAAGGAGGCGCTTTCGTCCTCCTCATCGTTCTCCATGATGGTCGAGTTGTCTACCCTGATGGTGCGTCCTAAAAGCGTTACTGTGCCTGCGCTGACGTCCACATTGTCAATCCCGAGGATAGCGCTGATTTCACCTCTATCAGCGGCTGCGGCCTTCAGCTCAATCTCTTCGGCGAGCAGGATATTCCCATTCATGACCCCCTCAACTTCTGCCACACGCCCTATGGTGAGTTGGCTGGTGGCGCCGCTCAGGGTGGTTCCAGAAGCATCTACAAGCTGACTGTTGAGGGTGAAAAGGTTATTCACGTCAAGGGCCTGGGTGATCTGACCCTCGATCTCAACCTCTTCACCATCCTCGGCTACCGCACTATCACTTTCGGATTCGATGTCGATGGATTCCGCTACGAAGAGACCCCCGGAAAAACGATTTCCCTCGACCTCGACAAATGTTCCTTCCGGTGGGATGGACGGTATGCCTGAGCCATCGACCACGAGACTGCCGATCCGGAAGGTGTCCCCTGAAATGGCACTGACCACACCAGAGACTTCCAGCTCATCACCAGCCCATGCGAGGGATATGACTTCGATACGGGTAGCCAATATGGTGCCGTTGCCATTGGTGAAGCCGCTCACTTCCACCTCGCTGTTGGGCGGCAGGTCTTCAAGCAGTGTGGCATCGATGGGATTGTCATACACCGTATCCCCATCCACGATTATTGTTTGCTGCATCACCGTAAGGGTGTTGTTCAGGATGATGTTATTATTGTTGATCACACCTTCAATCAGGCTGTCATAGGTTATCGAGTCTGCAGTCCCGGTTGCGTTTGTGGTATCGCTGCTGCCACTGATGCGAACCACCATACCGATAGCCAGATCATCCTGGCTCCCAGTGAGATCATTGACAGTGAAACTGGCACTGTCGGTATTGAATTCAATGCCGTTGACGAAGACCGAGCCGAAACTGGTGACCCTGCCCTGGGTAATGCCTGTTCCACCGATACCGCCATCGGCGACTTGTGTGCCACCCGCGCCACCGCAACTGTAGAGTGTGACAAGGGATGCCCCCAGTGCCAACGAAATCAGGATCTTAAGAATAGGTCTATTCATCCTTTATTACATCCTGTTCGAAATAGTAGATACCGATACCTGCCTGTTTTCGGCCTGTGCCGTCGCTATCCTGGTTGAGATCTCGATCGTGCTGCGACAGATATTTGTCGCACTCCACCAACAGGGCCTGGGACTTTTCAGCACTCATATTGCGAAATTCCAGCAGTGCCTCCATGGGAAGGTTGTCGTAGGCGACCTTACGTTGAAAATAGGGTGTTAGGGAGCCCTGTTGAAGATTATGATCGATGGTATCGAGCAAAAGTTGCACATCAGTGCCGAGAATATGTAGTTTACCCGTCTCCCCGGTACGTGGAACATAGCCATCACTGAGGAGGGTAATCTTGCCGCTCTCATCCTTGGCTATGGTGCCAACCCTGACAAGCTCATCATAGATTGCGCGTGGTGGTACATCACCACTGTGTTCCTTGACCAATTCGCTGAAGCTTGCTTTTCCCTTGTCGAAATAGAGTGGAGCCGGCGCGCCCTTTTTGGTCTGGAACCTAGGGTCTCGCAGCCAACCGGAGATGACCCTGGCGGCACGGTTGTATTGATGAGCGATGGCGCTGTCATCGGGGGTGTCGATTTTTTGCAGTCGGCTGACCTCTTTGCGGGTCAGGCCGGTGATGACGGAGACCCTTGAAACCGTCTGTTTTCGACCGGGAATACCAAACTCCTTGGATGCCACATCCATAAAGGTCCATTTACTCAGATCGGCAAAATCACCATAGGTAAAGCCATTGCGTAACATCAGCCTGACCAGGGGTCTGAGCAGTTTGAGGATGGATGCAGTGAGTGTCTTTCGGATCTCGTCCATGGGCGTTGTTTAACCGGGTTATTCTGATTTCGGATTGATCTGTCTACTCTATATCCCAGCTATGTCTGGTTGTCTTTGATATTTATCGCCTGTCAGGGCGGTATTTAATCTTATGCAGTTTCCTACAGATCCATCTGCGCTCTATGTTGGGAATTATATCCCAATGCAGTCATTAATTATATTGTAGCCTAATTGTTACTTTTCAGAAGTGGAATTTGGATCACACTTTAATATCTAGCGTCCAATTGATTTTTCTCTTGTGTGTCAGTTATTTATAACTGCTTATGTGGTGTTTTAAGGGTGTGGATTGCAGCCGATGGCTTTGGGCTCTTGTCTCGATGCTCAGTGCATACCGGCCTGATCCGGGTATCAGCTTATATCTATATAGGACCGCTGACTGTTCAAGTATCATGTATCGGTGCAGAGAATATGGTAGATTTGCCCATTTTTCAGAGTAGGTAGCAAGTGGATGTCACTGGATAAGTCCGATGTTGAAAAAATAGCTCATCTGGCGCGAATGGCCTTGGATGAGTCCCATATCGATGCCTACGTCGAGGATCTCAGCAATATCCTCGATCTGGTGGAACAGCTGGAAGCGGCTGATACCGAGGCCATCGAACCCATGTCGCATCCCCTGCATATGGCCCAGCGCATGCGCGTGGACGAGGTGACCGAAGATGATTGCCGCGAGGCCAACCAGGTTGTGGCGCCCAAGGTGGAAAACGGCCTCTATCTGGTACCCAAGGTCATCGAGTGATGGGCCGAACCATCAGCGACTGGGCTGAACAGAAAGTAATCTCACAGATACCCACTGGACACAAATTACACCATGCAGAGTAAATCCATTGCTGAACTGGGCGCCGCTATGCAAGCTGGAGAGTTCTCCAGTGTTGAACTGACCCGCCATTTTATCGATCGCGTCGAACGCTTGAACGGAGATCTCAATGCCCTGATCACAACCACCCCTGATCAGGCTCTGGCAGAGGCCGAAGCCGCCGATAGGGCGATCAGGTCGGGACAGGCAGGTCCCTTGACCGGGATTCCTCTGGTGCAGAAGGATATCTTTTGCACCCAGGGGGTGAAGACCAGTTGCGGCTCCAAAATGCTGGATAATTTCATCTCTCCCTACGATGCAACGGTGGTTGAGAGATTCAAGCAGGCAGGTGTGGTCTCCCTGGGCAAGGCGAATATGGATGAGTTCGCCATGGGCTCTTCCAATGAGACCAGTTACTACGGGCCGGTGCGTAATCCCTGGGACAGGGACAGGGTGCCCGGCGGATCTTCAGGGGGGTCGGCCGCGGCAGTCGCTGCGAGACTGGCTGTGGCCGCTACCGGCACGGATACTGGCGGATCGATTCGCCAACCGGCGGCGCTGTGTGGCATTACCGGCCTCAAGCCCACCTATGGACGGGTCTCCCGCTTTGGCATGATCGCCTTCGCCTCCAGTCTCGATCAGGCCGGTCCGATGACGCGCAGTGCCGAGGATGCCGCCCTGATGCTGCAGGTGATGGCGGGATTCGATAGCAAGGATTCGACCTGTGCGGACCACCCCGTGCCCGACTATTCGGCAACTCTGAACGACTCCTTGCAGGGGCTGAAGATAGGGCTGCCCAGGGAGTATTTCGGCGACGGACTGGACAGCGCTGTTGCGGCATCCATCGAGGGGGCGATAGATCTCTACAAAGGGATGGGAGCCGAGGTGATCGACATCAGCCTGCCAAATACTGGTCTGGCGGTGCCGACCTATTATGTGGTTGCACCGGCAGAGTGTTCATCCAATCTGTCCCGCTTCGATGGGGTGCGTTTCGGTTACCGCTGCGAAGATCCCAAGGATCTGGAAGACCTCTACAAACGCTCCCGGGGCGAGGGTTTCGGTGCCGAGGTCAAGCGTCGTATCCTGATCGGCACCTACGCCTTGTCCGCCGGTTACTACGATGCCTACTATCTGAAGGCGCAGAAGACCCGGCACCTCATCTCCGACGATTTCGAACGGGCCTTTGAAACGGTAGACGTGATCATGGGGCCGACCGCGCCCACCACAGCCTTTGCCCTGGGCGAAAAGATGAATGACCCGGTGACCATGTACCTGAACGATATCTATACCATCGCCACCAATCTGGCCGGGTTGCCAGGCATCTCCATTCCGGTACAGCCGGTAGCGGGATTGCCCGTTGGATTGCAGATAATCGGCAACTACTTCAATGAAGGAAAATTACTGAATCTGGCCCATCGGCTTCAGCAAGAGACGGATTGGCATCAACAGATGCCTGAGGGTTTTGCTTAAACAATGCTGTGCGCGGAGCACACACCTCGATTCATAATTCAAACTTCATAACGCAAAATTAGAGAACAGACATGCAGTGGGAAACCGTTATCGGGCTTGAGATTCATACTCAATTAGCGACCAGGTCGAAGATCTTTTCCGGCGCCTCCACCGCCTATGGTGCGGACCCGAACACCCAGGCGTGTATCATCGACCTGGGATTTCCCGGCGTTCTGCCGGTGCTGAATGAGACAGCAGTCGACATGGCGCTCAAATTCGGTATTGCGGTGAATGCCGAGATTGCCCCTCGATCCATATTTGCCCGCAAGAACTACTTCTACCCCGACCTTCCCAAAGGCTATCAGATCAGCCAGTTCGAACTGCCGATCGTGGGCAAGGGCTCGATCGGCATAGACCTGGAGGATGGCGCGCATAAGGTGATCGGTATCACCCGTGCCCATCTTGAGGAGGATGCGGGAAAGTCACTGCATGAAGATTTTCATGGTTTGAGTGGTATCGACCTCAATCGTACCGGGACCCCGCTGTTGGAGATCGTTTCCGAACCGGATATGCGCTCCATCAAGGAGGCCGTGGCCTACGCCCGTAAGATCCATCAGCTGGTAGTCTATCTGGGTATCTGCGACGGCAATATGCAGGAGGGATCATTCCGGGTCGATGCCAATCTCTCCATCCGTCCCTTCGGTCAGGAGGAATTCGGGACGCGAACCGAGTTGAAGAACATCAACTCGTTTCGCTTCATGGAACGTGCCTTGAATTTTGAATTGGAGCGTCAGATCGATCTGGTCGAGGGGGGAGGCGAGGTTGTCCAGGAGACGCGGCTCTACGATGCCGACCGGGATGAGACCCGCTCCATGCGCAGCAAGGAGGAGGCCAACGACTACCGCTACTTCCCCGATCCAGATCTGCTGCCGGTCGAGATCAGCGAGCAGCGATTACAGCGTGCCAGGGAGGATATGCCTGAACTGCCTGATCAGAAACGGCAGCGCTTTGAAGCCGAATACGAACTGAATGCAGCGGATGCGCAGAGCTTGACCCTTAGCCGAGGAATAGCAGACTACTTTGAACAGGTGGTCGCCAGCGGCGCTGAGGCCAAGATGGCCGCCAACTGGGTCACGGTTGAATTGGCAGGGGCGCTGAACAAGGCGGGTTTGGATCTGACCCAATCCCCAGTCAACCCGAAGCAGCTTGGCGGCTTGCTGCAACGCATTGGGGATAACACTATTTCCGGGAAGATTGCGAAACAGGTATTCGAGGCCATCTGGAATGGTGAGGGTGATGCAGATGCGGTAATCGAGGCAAAGGGATTGAAGCAGATAACCGATAGCGGTCAGATTGAGCAGATTATCGATGAAGTGATTGCCGCCAATCCCAAACAGGTTGAACAGTTCCGGGCCGGCAAGGATAAACTGCTTGGCTTTTTCGTTGGGCAGGTAATGAAGCAGACCCAGGGCAAGGCCAACCCGGGTCAGGTCAACCAGATATTGCTGGCCAAGTTAAAAGGTTAATCGCCGATAGGTTTGGTTGTTATCGATGCCGTGCAACAATTGTCAAAAGTGAAAAGGGATCAGTGATGCGGGAATCTATAGTGAAGGTTATAAGATGGATTCTGACAACACTGGTACTGTTTCTTCCCACTATCACATCAGCTGCAATCTGGCAGGATGCCGACATCCCTGAGCTGGCGGCAAAGGGTGTCGACCTGTCATCCGTCTACTATCGTAAACTTCAAGCGGACAGCTCCGCCTTGAGGCAACGGCTACTGCAGGCGCCTTTGCAGGAGAGCAGCTCATCGGCTGTTCAACTCGAGTTGCCTTTGCCCTATGGTTCGATGCAGCGCTTCATGGTGGAAGAGTCACCTGTGATGGCCGAATCATTGGCCCGGCGTTATCCCGAGATTCGTACCTACAGGGTCAGGGGGGTGGATAATCCCGCCAGCAGTGGACGTTTGGATCTGACGCCGGCCGGGTTTCATGCCATGCTCACCACCCCGGCGGGTAGCGTGTTCATCGATCCGGATGGTGACGGCGGTTATCGGAGTTATTACAAGCGGGATTACGCAGCTGTTCAGGCCGGCCAGACATCACCCTTGGTCTGTATGCATAGAGATGGACAAGCCCACGCCAACCAACTATCCACATTCGTTTCTCCCATCCTTGCAAGCAGAACTGTGAGTGGCGCCCATCGACGGATCTATCGCCTGGCCGTGGCGGCAACCGGTGAATATAGCGCCTATTTTGGCGGTTCTGTCAGCGCTGCCCTGGCGCAAATCGTTACCACCATCAATCGAGTGAATCAGGTCTATGGTCGCGATCTGGCAGTACAGTTTCAATTGGTGGGGAATAACGATCGCATCATCTTTACCGATCCTGATACAGATCCCTACACCCAGACTGCGGCCGGTATCAGTCTGATGCTGATCGAGAATCAAGAGCAACTCGATTTTATTTTAGGTGCTGACAACTATGATATCGGCATCCTGTTCGGGACGGTCGGTGGTGGTTTGGCCAGCGTGGGTTCGTTGTGTACCGTCTACAAAGCACAGGCCTATACAGGGACACCGACGCCTGATAACGATGGTTTCTACATCGATTTTGTTGCTCATGAACTGGGTCATCAACTGAATGCATCGCACTCGTTCAATGGAACGACAGCAAGTTGCGGTGGAGTGAACAGGGTTGCAAGTGCCGCCATGGAGCCAGGTAGCGGATCAACCATCATGAGCTATGCGGGGATTTGTGCCGAGGAGGACCTGCAAGCCAATTCTGATGCTACCTTTCATGCCATCAGTATTCAGCAGATGAACGAGTTTATCACTCAGGGTGAAGGTAATCAGTGCGGCCAGCTGACAATCACAGAAAACAACGCCCCAAGTGCGGATGCCGGCCAGGAGGGCGAGGATGAAGTCAGAATCATACCTGCAGCCACCCCGTTCAGGTTGAGCGGTACGGCTGCCGATGTGGATGGGGACGCTCTCTCCTATCAATGGGATGAGATGGATGCGGGGGGGGTTAATGGAGCCACTGACGCATCGACCATCGGTACTGATCTGCCCGATGCAAGCAATCCGTTGTTCAGGTCATTTCTTCCAAAACGAACGCCTGTGCGATATTTTCCGAGGTTGAGTCAATTGTTGACGCAGCAGGATGAGATCGGTGAGACCCTGCCTCAATCCAGCCGAACCCTCAACTTCAGACTTACTGTAAGGGATGGTGCGAGTGGTGTCGCTAACGATGACATTGCCATTCAGGTGGATGGCAATCAGGGACCGTTCCGGATCACTGGCGGAGGATTGAATCGTTCATCGACCTTTATGGGGGGTACTTCGCACACCCTGGAGTGGGCAACCGCAGGTACTGAAACGAGTTGTTCAAGCGTACAAGTTTCACTGCTTAGCCTGAGTCCCGGGAGTTCCCCTGAAACGTTTTGTGATATGCATGATAGCGGATACGAACAGTTATCCCTGGGTGAGTTTCCCAACGATGGCTTCGCAACTATTGAATTGCCGAATGTTTCTATAGGGTATGCCAGGGTCATGCTCAGTTGTTCAGACAATCTCTTCTTTGCAATCTCCGATGACACCCTGAGTATTGCAGGTTCAGAGGCTACCCTTGGCAACGATTGCCAGCCACTGGACGGGGAGGACCTTGAGCACGGTGTGGTTTTCAGCGACGCTGACGGTGCGGATAAGTTTGATAGTCCCGGTGGTGGCGGTCAACTGGATTGGTTTCTGTTCGCTATATTGTTGGTCGTTATCTTGCGGACCACGCTTTATATACCTGGGCAGCAACAAAGTTAATACATGCTATTGGTGTTTTAGTCTGTATTCTTTTTTCTCATAACTATTCGCTATAGATCCAGTTCAAGTCTCACGAGCAATATCCCTTTCTTCTTTTCTTTGTAATCTCAATCTCTTACGGTTATTTGGGCTGATAGTTCAGTTGCTATAGACATCCCCTATAGAGTTGATCAGGTTTAGGTCTTGGACAAATAGTGGTGCCTGGTAAATAGTTTAATCTAATGGTAGCTATCTCGAGGTTTGTGCGAGACGGCGTCAGTATTTCATTGCAAGCATGTCGCAACAGGCTGGAGGTTGCTAAATATCGTTTCAACAGTTGATCCACAAGTATGAGGAGAGGGGGTACAGATGCATATTGAACCAGGCATTGTTGAGGGCGCAAAAATGGCACTTGGCGTTGTGACGGCTGCAGGCGCAATTGGATATGCGGCCAAACTCACGTTGAGTACAATTAAACAAAACAGTGTCACTATACTGGCGATGCGCAGCGCAATCACGACACTACTCGTGTTCTGCTTTTTTCAAGTATTACCGCACTATCCGGTAGGTGTATCCGAGGTACACTTTATTCTTGGCGCTACGCTGTTTCTAATCTTTGGCGCAGGTCCAGCAGCAATTGGCCTGGCTATGGGATTGCTTGCTCAAGGGCTACTATTTGCACCTGCGGACCTGCCGCAATATGGTATGAATGTAACCTCTCTGTTAGTGCCGCTGCTGGTTGTTGATGCGTTGGCGCGCCGCCTGATCCCAGCGAAGACTGCGTATAAAGATGTTAAATATGCGCAGGCACTCGCGCTCTCCACAGCCTATCAGGGTGGGGTTGTCGCTTGGGTGGCATTCTGGGCATTCTATGGGAATGGATTCGGTGCGGAAAATCTTGTTCAGGTAGGTACATTCAGTGTTGCTTATATGACAGTTATTTTAATAGAGCCACTACTGGATCTTGCTATTCTTGCAACAGCAAAAAACCTGCATCAACTCAAGGACAACAGACTTTTTCATTCTCGTCTCTATCGAGCGGCTGCCTAAATGGTGAACTGAGACCTCTACCAGGAAGAGGTCTCAGGTTTTTCACCTGGTAGTTGGATTGGAATGTTTTTGGTGTAAGTGAGATTGTAGGTAGTCTGTGAAATGGCCGCGCGAGACCCACACAGATTCGTCAATGATCTCGATGATGAGGCAATCGATCGCCTGATAACCCGTCTGGAAAGCCGTGCAAAGGACGGTGTGTTTACCAATCTCATCGAGAAATATTCATCCCAGTTGTTGCGTGCCAATCCCGCTCAGGTACTGGAGGTGGGTTGTGGTACTGGTGCGATGATTCGCTCCTTGGTGCGCCGGGAAGAGTTTACAGGCAGTGCGGTTGGGGTTGATCAAAGTATTCCGTTCATCAAGGCGGCCAAAGCATTGGCTCAACAAGAGTTTATCGATGAAAGGTTGGAATTTCGAACCGGTGATGCACATCATCTTGAATTTCCATCTGCAGGTTTTGATACCGTTATAGCAAATACCCTGATAAGCCATGTTACCGACCCGGTGCGTGTGCTCGAAGAGATGGCAAGAGTGGTTAAGTCTGGTGGAACTGTGGTCATCTTCGACGGTGACTATTCATCCTTGACCTATGCCTTTCCGGATTACGATTTCGGCTGTCAAATGGATAGCGCTCTTGCCAATGCATCTTTCTGTAATCCCAGGATTATGCGTGAGTTGCCAGGGATGTTGGCTGATATCGGACTGCAACTCAAAACCGCATGGGGGGATGCTGTGGTGGAGATCGGGAAGGCAAGCTATTTCAAGTCGTTTGCGGAAACCTATGCCCCCTATGTCTCGAGCTCCGGTCTGATGACAGCTGGTGAAGTCGAGCATTGGTTGTCTGTGCAGCAACAGGCAATGGAGTCTGAAACCTTCTTTGCAGCATGCAACTACTACACATATCTCCTGGGTCGCGCATGAGTGAATTGACAGTACTTCCTTAAGCGGAGGGCCTATGCAAACCAATTTTAACCAACAGCAGCTGACACTACCTGCCATCGCAAGTTCAGAAGTGGAGTTGCGCGCGTGCCTGCAATGCGACTATTGCACGCCAAACTGTCCCACTTATAAGTTATTGGGTGATGAGTATGACAGTTCCCGTGGACGCGTCTATTTGATCAAGGAACTACTAGAAAGCGAGGGCAAACCGCTGCAGAAGACAGTGGATTACATCGATCGATGTCTCTCCTGCCTTGCCTGCATGTCCACCTGTCCATCCAGTGTGCACTATCAGCACCTGCTGGATCATGCCCGGGAGAGTATTGAACTGAGGCACCAGCGAAAACCGCTGGATCGGTTGTCACGCTGGTTGTTGGCAAAGCTGCTGCCCTATCCGAATCGCTTTCGCCTGGCGATGCAAACGGCAAAAATCCTAAAGCCGGCAGCATCGATGCTGCCAAATCCGATTCGTGGCATGGTGGAGTACACACCAGATAGGTTGCCACCACCCAGCCCCAACGATGAACCTCAAGTATTTCCCGCAAAGGGCGAACGTAAGCGTCGCGTGGCATTGTTGACAGGATGTGCGCAACGAGCATTGAACACAGATATCAACGACGCAACGATTCGGATTCTCTGTCGGCATGGCTGTGAGGTTGTTGTCGCGCAAGGCGCCGGGTGTTGCGGCGCCGTTACCCATCATATGGGTAAGTCAAAAGAGAGTCTGATGGCGGCGGCGAAGAATATACGCGCCTGGATGAGCGAGATCGATGGTGATGGTCTGGATGCGATTGTGATCAATACCAGCGGTTGTGGTACGGTCATTAAGGACTATGGATATATGTTCCGTAATCACTCGCTGGCATCACAGGCAGAGACAATCGCAGGACTGGCCAAGGATGTTACCGAACTGCTTTCAGAGATGGAGTTGGACTATAGGGTCAAGCCGGGATTACGAATTTCCTACCATGCAACCTGCTCATTGCAATTTGGACAACGAGTGAGGTTTACACCCAGGCGGTTACTGAAAACGGCGGGCTTCACGGTGCTTGAGCCACGGGACTCGCATACCTGTTGTGGTGCTGCCGGGACCTACAATCTATTACAGCCAGAGATCTCCACACGCCTGAAAGAGAATAAATTAAAAGCGCTTGAAGCGGGGTCGCCCTCGGCTGTTGCTGCAGGCAATATTGGCTGCATGATGCACCTGATGTCGAGCTCCAGGATTCCAGTAGTACATACAGTGGAATTGCTGGACTGGGTGACAGGAGGGCCGATACCGTCATCTTTGAATGATATTCAAAGTGAGGCCGGATAGTAGACGCAGGTAATGCTGTAGGCCTGTTTCAGATCACTGGTTAGGTTTGTGTCAATAATCAGTTGTGTGCGTTGGGTACGCAGACTTCTGACATGGGACAGGGGCCTGTGCGCTTAACGGGTGTATCGTGACAACCGTCTGTGCCCCATTCAGCCGCCAGTTCCTTGAATGCAAGTGATGCAGGGCTCTTATATGAGTCCTGTCTGCTGATGAGTGTGATTGTATGGTGAGGTAGCTCTGGAATCAGCATTACTGGAAATATCTCGGTTTGCTGACACGCGATTGTGTTGGGAAGAATGGTGGCAAGCCGTCCCAGTCGGAGAACCTCTATTATTGTGCTCAGGGAGTTTGTTTCGATTGCGATCTGCGGCTTAATGTCGTGTTCCAGACAATAGAGATCGATGTGTCTGCGTAATGCGAAGTCGCTATTCAGGAGTGCCAGCGGCTCCTGTTCGAAAGAGTGCTGTCCCAAAGGAGTCTCCATGCCGGCATATTGGTGGGTTGACCCTACTGCCATATTGAGTGGTTCCATGAACAGGTGTTGTGTCTCTATGTATTCATAGTTAGCTGCAACGGTAAGGGTATTGGTAAACGCAATACCAATATCTATGTTCCCAGACAAGATGCCGCTTTCAATATCATCCTGTGGCATTTCGTAGGTGCCTACGGATATGCCGGGAAAGCGTTTATTGAATTTATCTATTAAAGGGGCGGCAAGATAGTCCGTGATGGGAGTCATGCCCAGGCTGAGTGAGCCTCTGCTCAGGTCCTGAAGTTCCTGTATGGCCCGCTTTCCGGCGTCCAGTTCACCAAGGGCTCGGCGGGCATAACTGATATAAACCTCCCCCGCGTCAGTAAGGTGCACATTACGGCCTGAACGATCCAACAACTGGGTCTCAAGAGACTCTTCCAACTGCTTGATTTGCTGGGAGAGAGTGGGCTGTGACACAAATAGTGTTTCGGCCGCTCGGGTAAAGCTGTGATGTTCAGCAACAGCTAAAAGATAGCGTAGTGAACGGGGACACATGATATTTCTATCCATAGCTAACCCCTATGGAAGTTATAAAAAAAGCGGATATCCCTTATTCCACCATGGTGAGACTTAGTGTAGACCAATAACTGAATTTGGAAGTGTATTTCGTAAAAAAAATATTTCTAAGGCTTTAAATTAGCAATTGTATGTAAAACCGTTAGTCAAGTATCTCACTTCATAGTCATCGCCTATAGAGCTAATCAGAATTAGGTCTTGGACAAATATTGTGACCTGGTAAATAGTTTGATTTAACACGATAGATAGGCGAGTGCTTGGTAATTTAAGCATTACTTAAGAAACTATTTTGCATGTGGTAAAGCCACGCATCATTGTTTACTGAAGTACCAAATATTTATATGAGAAAAAAAGACATTAGGTAAATAAAGGTATGCTTAATTAAAAACCTAATAGAGGAGTTTACGCAACTATGTCATCAACCATCAGACGAAAAGTGATGAAACACCTGGAGATCGTTAAACAACTCCAGCCGTCTCTGCATCAGGAAACCCACGCGCCATCTCCAGATCAGGTGGATAACGAACACTATAGGGCCTATACACGTATGGCACATGATGTCGGCGGTGAACCTGATGTCCCGATTACATGGGAAGAGAAGGAGGAAGAGGTGTGGGAGCACAATACCTTCGTCACTTGCGAGGTACTGGCATGGCGCGGTGTCTGGAACGCCGAGGAGCGGCGTCGCAGACAGAATGTGGATGTAGGACAGACAGCTTATTTGGGGCTGCCCTATTACGGTCGTTGGTTACTGACCGCTGCAAGAATTCTGGTTGACAAGCAATACATCACAGTCACCGAGTTATCCGACAAGATAGACGAGGTCAGAAAACGCTATGAGTAAACCACATTATGATCGAGAGCATCACGTAAAGAAGGCGACAAACGTCGGTGATCCACAATGTTTTAAGAGCGAAGCGGGTAAACCCAAGTTCAAGGTGGGTGACAAGGTACGGGTCAAGGATCTACCGGATATTTTTTATACCCGTACGCAAGTCTATACACGTGGCGCGCCTGCAACTGTTGCCGAACTGGTCTATGAAAGCCCTGCGCCGGAAGATGAGGCGTGGGACAACACGGATAAAGTCGTCTGGTTTTACAGCCTTGTTTTCAAGCAAACGGATCTTTGGCCGGACTATCCCGATGCATTCTCAAGCGACACGGTTGAGACCGAACTGCCTGAGCGTTGGCTTGAACCACTGTAGGTGTGCATACGACATACAGCACGTAGACGTTAGGGTAAAGAATTAAAGAGGATAAGCTAATGGCGGAGAAACACAAACCTGCACCAATGGTCGATGAGGTCAGCGAGTTCGAGGTGCTCGAAATCGCCGTTCGTGAACTGGCGATCGAGAAAGGCCTGTTCAGCGCTGAAGACCACCAAAGTTGGACCGAGTATATGCATACCCTTGGTCCTCTTCCCGCGGCACGTATGGTGGCAAAGGCTTGGTTGGACCCGGAATACAAGAAGCTTTGTATAGAGGATGGCGTCAAGGCCAGCCTCGATGTGGGGATTGATTGGGTCAACAGTATGCCATCTCATTTTGGCACCCCCAGTGACTACTGCAATCTACGTGTGCTCGAGGATACGCCAACCTTAAAACACGTGGTCGTATGCACACTCTGTTCATGTTACCCGCGTCCCATTCTCGGGCAGTCGCCTGAATGGTATCGGACACCCAACTATCGACGTCGTCTGGTGCGCTGGCCACGTCAGGTACTTGCGGAGTTTGGCTTGCAACTGCCCGATGAAGTAGAGGTCAGGGTGGAGGACTCGAATCAGAAATCACGTTTCATTGTTCTACCGGTTCGCCCCGAAGGGACCGAGGGATGGAGCGAAGATCAGTTGGCCGAGATCGTAACCCGGGACTGTTTGATCGGTGTAGCCCTGCCAAAACCCGGTAAGACTGCCAATGACCCGCGTCCAATACGTCCCGCAGTCAATCCATATGGTCATTAGGAAATCCCATGGCTGAGATAAATCCTAAATATTTCGAACTCGATAAAGAGATGCGCGATCGCCAACTCGATGGCTCATCACCTGTTTCACTTTTGGAAGAGGTTAAAAGAAAAGGAAGAGTCTGGGATGACCTGTGTGAACAGTATGGCGTGGACAACCCGGACCCTCCCTGGCGGATCACCCTGGAAGCGACCTGCGATATGCTCTCCGGCGGTTATTGGGAGACCTTCAACGTCTGTAAACCCAAGCATGATCGTAATCCGCAAGAGGAGCAGAAAAAACTCGATGCTGTGGAGCGCCGTTGGGAAGAGGATCAACTGGTCAATGAGCACTATACCGAAGTGCCGTTCCCTGAAAGTCAGTTATTGGCACTGGCCCATACCTTGATCCGACGTGGATTATTTGATGAGGATGAATTGGAGCACCGTATGGAAGAGGTTGAGCGACGTCTGAACAGCGCCTGATCATGAAACTGT
Source organism: Candidatus Thiodiazotropha sp. CDECU1 (assembly GCF_963455295.1). Taxonomy (NCBI): domain Bacteria; kingdom Pseudomonadati; phylum Pseudomonadota; class Gammaproteobacteria; order Chromatiales; family Sedimenticolaceae; genus Candidatus Thiodiazotropha; species Candidatus Thiodiazotropha sp. CDECU1. The sequence continues at coordinate 3,996,424 of NZ_OY734020.1, read as the reverse complement.
CTTACTGCTATCGAATGGATTGTGTGTGGTTCGATCGAGAGCAGTCCATCCGTTTGATACAGAGGATAGATTGAATGTCTATACGCGGAGTTCGCATCAAGATAGAGGAGCTTAGCCATCGCTACACCTCGAAAAGCCCTATCACTTTTGACAAGGTTAATCTGGAAGCGAGGCAGGGCGAGATACTCGCTATAATCGGGCGCTCCGGTTGTGGTAAATCAACCCTGTTGCATATTCTGGCAGGCCTGTTGAAACCGACGGATGGTTCCGTTCGTCTTGATGATACCCTGGTGACAGCGCCTTCGCCGCAATGGGTCATGATGTTTCAGGCGCCCCATCTTTTTCCCTGGATGAAGGTTTCGCAAAATGTCGGTATCGGCCTCCATTTTGCTGGCTGGGATGATATGCGAATGCGTGAACGGGTCGATGAATCACTCAGTTTGGTCGATCTTCAGGATTACGCCGACAACAACGTCCAGGATCTGTCGGGCGGTCAGCAACAACGGGTTGCACTCGCACGCTCGCTGGTGATGGAGCCTGAATTATTGTTGCTGGACGAACCCTTCTCCGCACTCGATGCCTTCACCCGTTCATCCTTACAAAAGGATGTTCGATCCATTGCCAAACGCCTCGGTTTCAACGTTGTGATTGTTACCCACGATATCGATGAAGCGGTATTGATGGCTGATCGGGCGCTGATCATGGCAGGTTCTCCCGGCAAGATCTACGACGAGCTAGAAGTCAATCTCCCCGACCCGCGAGAAAGGCAGGATCCGGCTGTACAGGCGATGCGCGCACGCCTGATGGAAGCCTTTAAAAGTGCCGCCAACGAATACCCGAACTCCTCCAGCAAGGATGCTGGCGATGATTCCAGTCCACATAGCGTCACGCAGCACGCCTGACCCTACATAAGTCGGAATATCCGATTACCTAACGGAGGATACCGAAGATGAATAAGTCTAAGCAGATAGTCGATAAGTATGGAGATGGTATTGACGATCCAGAACTTGTCTTGGATTATGATCCGCTTTTCAAGAATGTCTTGGGTAGTGGCGTCGACAGGCGCGATTTTCTGAAGATGGGTAGTCTTGCGGCGATGAGCAGCCTGATACCCTCTGCGGCAACGTTCGCCCAGGAGAAGAAGTGGGATCCGGTGGTGCGTATCGGATATATACCGATCACCGATGCTGCGGCTCTGCTGGTCGCCCATGAGTTGGGCTTTTTCAAAAAAGAGGGGATCGAATCGGTTCGCCCAACCCTGATCCGTGGTTGGTCACCCCTGGTGGAGGCCTTTGCCTCACATCGATTCAACCTGACCCACATGCTTATCCCGATCCCGATCTGGATGCGTTACAACAACAAGTATCCGTTGAAGATAACTGCCTGGGATCACACCAATGGTTCCGCGATCATCGTTCACAAGGACAGTGGAATCAACTCGCCCAAGGATTTTGGGGGTAAGCAGTTTGCCGTACCTTACTGGTACTCGATTCATAATATCGTTTCCCAGAAGATCATGAAGGAGGCGGGTATAACCCCAGTGATACGGCCGCAAACCGCCAAGCTGGGTCCCAATGAATGTAACTTCCTGGTGTTGAATCCACCCGATATGCCACCCGCGCTTGCAGCCAAGTCGATTGACGGTTACTGCGTGGCCGAGCCGTTCAATGCCCTTGGCGAGATCAAGGCAGGTGGCAAGGTGCTGCGATTCACCGGTGATGTCTGGAAGGGACATCCCTGCTGTGTGGTGGTTATGCATGAGGCGGACGCGATGGATCCGGATCGGGCGGCATGGGCACAGGGTGTGCACAATGCAATCATCGCCGCACAGATTCATCTCGGAGAGAACAGACAGGAGATGGCGCAGCTGCTCTCTCGCGATGGAAAGAAATATCTGCCGTTCCCGAAGAAGATCATCGAGCGGGCAATGCTGTTCTACGATCCCGCCTACTACAACAATCCGGTAGCTATCAAACATCCGGAGTGGGGTATGGATAGAATCAACTTCCAAAGCTGGCCCTATCGCTCAGCCACTGAGCTTGTTGTCTCCGATCTGAAAGAGACCGTGCTAACAGGAGATGCCGGGTTCCTCGATAATCTCACACCGCAGCATGTGGCTGACGACCTGGTTAACTACACCTTTGTCAAGAATGCCTTGGAAGCGAATCCAAAGTGGAAAAACGATCCCAGCGTGCCCAAGACCGGCGACCCCTACTCCAGAGTTGAGGTGGTTGAACTGTGAGTGGAGATGCCGCATCTTTCAAGGTCGGCGAATCCAGGTCCTACCGCGCCCTGAAATCATCAGGGCGTGGTTTGACAAATTTCTTCGGTGGGTTGGCGGTTCTATTTACCTTGTGGTGGATTGGCGGCTACTTCATTGCCACCAATCCATCCACGGAACACTTCGCCGCCTTTGGACCAATCCCCACCTTCAAGGCATTCCCAGAGTTATGGTCCGCGGGGACGATTCAGAATGCGATGGCCGCCAGTGGCTATCGTTTGGGTATTGGACTGCTCATTGCGATCTGTATCGGAGTACCGGTTGGTATCCTCATGGGGCGCAGCAAACGCTTCCGTGAGATCAGCAATTCACCGTTTCAACTGTTACGTATGATCAGTCCTTTGGCGTGGATGCCACTCGCAGTGGTGGTATTCGCCACCTGGAACCAATCGATCATCTTCCTTATTGCGATCGCATCCCTCTGGCCGGTGGCCTTTGCAACGGCAGCTGGTTTGGCGAAAGTGGATCCGGCCTGGTTCAAGGTGGCCCGCAACCTGGGTGCCAAACCCATACATCTACTGACCAAGATTATTCTGCCGGCGATCAGCTTTGATGTCTTTACGGGTATCCGGCTGGCATTGGGGGTAGCCTGGATAGTACTTGTGCCGGCGGAGTATTTAGGCGTGACCTCAGGTCTTGGTTACTCCATAGAAGATGCCAGAGAAACCCTCTCTTATCACCACCTCACCGCAATCGTATTGGTTATTGGGGCTATTGGGTACTTGCTTGATAGTGCCTGCGTACTGCTGATCAATCGATTCAGCTGGCATAGAGGTGAGTCGTGATTGATGGGATAAGAAAATTGCATGTGCGGCTGTCCTCCCTGATCGTCCCTGATCGAGAGGTTGCAAGACAATGAGCAATGACACTGCGCCAATCAGGGTGAATGTGCTGAACGCCGGGGCTGGCGAATCCATGTCATCGCGTGTTTTGAAGTCTTCATGGCGGGGGCTGTCGAATTTTTTTATCGGTATCGCGATACTGTTTGTTATCTGGTGGTTTGGTATCTTTCTTATCTCCTCCAATCCCTCCACCGAACACTTTGCCGATTTCGGACCGATACCGGCGTTAAAGGCGATGCCGGTATTGTGGGAGGAGGGAACCATACAAAGCGCGATACTCTCCAGTGGCTACCGTCTGGGTAGCGGTTTGCTGATCGCCATCTGCATCGGTGTGCCTATCGGTATATTAATGGGACGCAGTAGAAGATTCCGCGAGTTGAGTAATTCGCCATTTCAGTTGCTGCGCATGATCAGTCCGCTGTCATGGGAGCCGATCGCGGTTATCGTATTCGCCACCTGGAATCAGGCGATAATCTTTCTTATAGCGATCGCATCGGTGTGGCCGGTGGCATTCGCGACTGCGGCAGGCCTGGCCAAGGTGGACCCTGCGTGGTTCAAGGTAGCGCGAAATCTAGGCGCCAAACCCTGGCATATCGTAACCCGGATTATCGTACCGGCGATCACGTTCGATGTGCTTACCGGAATACGTCTTGCGCTTGGTGTGGCATGGATCGTAATTGTCCCTGCGGAATTTCTCGGCGTGACTTCAGGTCTAGGCTACTCGATTCAGGATGCCCGTGAGGGTCTCTCATATGACCATCTCATGGCTTGGGTTCTCATCATAGGCGTTATCGGCTACGTCCTCGATAGCTCCTGTGTTTTGTTAATCAAACGTTTCAGTTGGCATCGTGGAGATGAATGATATCTAGTGGCTTTTACTGCGTTGATTCAACCTGAAACGCTTGATGATTAGTATTTGTCGTGTGCTGGTATGGACGCGAGGTAAAAGTGATGAGCAGATTACGTTTCACCGAAGAGCAGATCATGGCGATTTTGAAGGAGGCCGAGGAGTCAGGTGAGAAGATAACTGCACTATGTAGCAGGCATGGTATCTCTGATGCAACATTTTATAAATGGCGGACGAAATATGCAGATCAATCAGCCAATGATTCGAAACGATTGAAGCAGCTTGAGGAGGAGAATCAGCGTCTGCGCTCCCTTGTTGCCGATCTCACATTACGTAATCAAGCGTTAAAGAGAGTGGTGTCGAAGAAGTGGTGAATGGAATTGATGAGGTACAGATTATGCCCGAAAGTTACCATATCGTTTGCTTGAGCGGAACCCGCGAGAAGTTGCAGATGGCCGCGATGTTCGCTTCGGTGGCGGCTGCCACAGGTGACCAGGTTACGGTGTTCTTTTCAATGAATGCCCTGCCCTTTTTCATCAAGGATTCGACACACAAGGTTCCGGTGGAGGGTCGGTTTGGCGAACTGATGGAAAACGAGGCGGGAGTGCCGCCGTTTAAACAGCTGTTTCAAAGTGCGGCGGAATTGGGCGATGCAAAACTATTACCCTGTTCGATGGCGCTTGATTTATTGAAGGTTTCTGAAGAGGCGCTCGATCCGGTGCTTGGGCCGGCGACCGGACTGACCCGTTTCCTGAGCGATGCAGAAGGTGGACAGCTGCTCACATTTTAAATCTTTGGCGGCTAATGCAATGTCAGTATGAGGATTGTTGAATGAGTGAATTTAAAACCATCGATGCATGTAATACGTTTTGCCCTGGGCCACTGATGGAACTCATCACCTATATGAAACAGGCCAATGTGGGGGATATGCTGGAACTGTTGTCGACAGACAATGGAACGGCAGCCGATGTTCCGGAGTGGATCAAAAAGGTCGGTCACGAAATGGTCAGCAGCGAAAAGGTCGGAGAGGTTTGGCACTTGAAGGTGCGAAAGCTCAAGTAGTTAACAGGCGGCAGATCAGAGAATTGGTTGCAGAGCGATCAATGGTTTGGCTGGATAAATCACTGGGATTTTTCTGACCCGCAGTCAGAACTATCCTGGGAATAGCGGATTAGGAGAATACAATGAGAATCTTAGTCGTCGGTGGTGGCTGTGGCGGTACCATACTGGCCAATAACCTTGCGCGGCGACTGGCCGTCGAGATTCGAAAGCGTAAGGTCAGAATCACCATGCTGTCAGCCTCCGATAAGCATATGTACCAGCCAGGCTTGCTGTATGTCGCGTTCGGACAGATGATGCCTGATGAGCTGTATCGCGATCAGTTGAGTCTGCTAGAGCCATCCATCGAGTTTCATGTGGATCCGGTGGAGGAGTTTCATCTGGATCAGAACAAGGTTAAAACCAAGAGCGGGCGGACCCATGAGTATGATGTGATTGTGATTGCAACCGGCTCACGCATCGTTCCCGAAGAGGTGCCTGGTCTGGCGGAAGGTTCCGAGACCTTTTACTCCGAGGCGGCAGCGGTAAAGATGTTCAAACGTCTAAGAGAGTTTGAAGGTGGCAAGGTTGCGATTGTCGTAGGCGTTCCGCACAAGTGCCCTATCGCACCGGTCGAAGTGACATTCTCCCTGCACGACTATTTCAAGACACGCGGTATCCGTGACAAGGTGCATATCAAGTATCACTACCCGATCGGGCGCATCCATACGATTGAGAATGTGGCCAAATGGGCGAAACCGGAATTTGATCGTATCGGTATCGAATACGAAACCCTGTTCAACGTCAAGGAGGTGGATGTGGAGAACCAGGTGGTAAAGAGCGAGGAAGGTACCGAGACAGAGTACGATCTGCTTATCTCCATTCCGCCACACCGGGGTATGGAGGTGATAGAACGGGACCATATGGGTGACGGAGGCTGGATACCCACCGATCGTTACAAACTCACCATGGAAGGCTATGACAATGTCTACGTACTGGGTGATACCACCAATCTTCCCGTCAGTAAGACCGGTTCCGCGGCACACTTCGAGGCGGAAGTGGTGGCCGAGAATATCTCTTCGATCATCAAGATCGGTACGCCGGTGCGTGACTATGATGGCAAGGTCTACTGTTTCATCGAGGCCGGTCATGATCGAGCGACCTATGCGATGTTCAACTATGAAAATCCACCCGACCTGAAGACGCCGAACAAATCAATGCATTGGTTCAAGATGAGCTATAACAAGATGTATTGGACCAGCGTCCGCGGTCTACTTTGAGGAGGCGTGGTTATGACTGCACAGACTGAATCACCTCAAACCGCAACACCTGTGGATCGCGATGAGCTCGCCCATGAGCTGGAGCAGCTTTCCGAGCTTGCAACCCTGGTTTTATCGGCGCGGGATGCCCTATCGGATGACATCGTCTCCCGTGTCGCTTCCGCATTGAGTGAAGGCATCACCCTGCTCGACAGGCTTACTCGCAATGAGGGGCTGATGCGTTTGCTGCAGGTGCTGGACACACCTGAGAGCCAGCATCTGCTGCATGGTCTGTCCACGGCCCTGAGTAAAATGAGCCGTGATATAGCCACCTCTCCCCCGGCCAAGGGTGGTGTGGTGGATCTTGTGAAACTGGCCATGGAGCCTGGCACCCAGGAAGGGCTTAGATCCCTGTCCCTATTGGGTAAGTATTGGAGTGACAGTATGCGCGATCTTCACCGGACCGGTGGAAACTGATCAATAATCAAATTCAATGGCTGCATCTCTTTGTACATGATGTTCAGAGGCTTTTTGGTGGCAAAGGTGAGAATGCGGGTGCGGGAGGGATAGACCAGGTGGCTGCATAGAAACATATGCATCTCCTCTCCCTGCATTAGAAACTCCTTAAATCGAAAGATATTTTTTTTGTCCACATCATCCTTGAGTGAATGTTCATATTGGTTCAGCATCACGCTGTGGTCGGTCAGCTTCAGTTGTGGAATCTCATCGTGATGTCCCAGCAACTCATGCTGTGCCTGTTTGCGCAGGTTGGGGGAGAGTATCAAGCCGATCCGGTCTTCTCCGAAAAGCCAACTGATATCCCGCTCTTCATCATAGTCAGCATTGTGTTCACCAAAGGCAAGGCACCAGCCCCTATAGTAGGCGTTGTAACGTTTGACGATCCGTGAATCATTCATGATTTGATCAGAGCTATAATCGTGCTGTGCAATGCCAACTGGCTGTGATGCAAAAAAAGATAATCAATAACAGTGCGTTATCAATAGCTGGCCTTTGTTGTTGGTTTGATATGGCCAGCCCTGTTTAGGGTATTGGGTTGATCTTCATACTACTTAAAACAGACATTGCACACAAATCCCTGTAATGGAATTGGGTTCGTTGCAGCTTAAAACACCAGGTTCATCACCAGCATCATCACACACAGAAATAACAGTGTCATGATGCCGCCTGCGCGCATGAAGTCAGACACACGATATCCAGCCGGTCCCATGATCAGTGCATTCACCTGGTGGGTGGGAATGAGAAAGGAGTTGGAGGTGGCGATGGCCACCGTGAGCGCGAACAGGGCAGGATTGGCATTCGCGCCGATGGCGATATTCACTGCCAAGGGCACCAACAGCACCGTTGCGCCCACATTGGACATGACCAGGGTGAAGAATGTGGCGAGCACCGCGACCGATAACTGTATGACCCAGATCGGCATGTCTCCCACCACCCAGAGTACCTGCTCTGCGATCCATTTTGCGGTACCGGTAGTCTCCACGGCGAGACCGAGGGGTATCAGGGAGGCGAGCAGAAATACTGTCTTCCAACTGACCGCCTCATACGCCTCTTCAATATTCAGAACCCCGGATAGCACCATTCCCATGGCGCCGGTGAGAAGGGCGACCGACAGGCGGATGTCGGTAAACAGCACCATGGAGAGTGCAATGGCAAAAAACAGCATGGCCCAACCCACTTTGTGTGGTCGCAGCTCCTCATGGGGATATTCAGTGGTGACGACCACAAAATTTTTGTCTTTTTCAATCCTCGGGAGAACGTCCCAGGGGGTATGCACCACCAGCGTATCACCGGCCATGAAGGGGATGTTGCGGATATCCTCACCCTCGCGCATGGTCTCACCATTGCGATGCAGACCGATCATGGCAAGGCCATAGGTTTTTCGCATCCAGACGTCGCGTGCGCTCTTACCGATGAGTGAGGAGCTCGGCGGAATCACCACCTCGGCAATACCGGCCTTGTTGGCGGAGAGGTCATTGGAGAAGGTACGCAGCATCGGGCGCTTTTTCAGCTTGAAGACATCGATGAAATCGGTCAGGGAGTCGGGGTCGGCGACTATGCCCAGCACCATGCCCGCCTCCAGGTCCACATCCCGGGCCAAGGCGCCCGGGCCGATCCGGTTAGCCTCGCCGGAGAGCTTGGATGCAATGACCCGCACCCGGTAGGCGGTTTCGATATCATCCAGCTGCTTGCCGATCAGGCCGCTGTTGTCGGTGACGATCACCTCTGACAGGCTATAGCGCAGACCGTACACATCCTGGAAATACTGCATGGGATCGGTACCGCTGGTGCTGCTTTCACTCTTGGTTTTCGGCAGCACGAAGCGTCCGGCAAGTACGAAGTAGATGATCCCGCAGGCAATCAGGGCGATGCCGATGGGAGTCACCGAGAAGAGTCCCCAGGTCTCCATCTGCTGATCGGCGGGCAGTGCCTTGTTGGAGGTGAGAATCAGGTCGTTGAGCAGGATCAGCGGGCTGGAGCCAACCATGGTCATGGTGCCGCCTAGTATCGCGGTGAAGCCCATGGGCATCAGCAGGCGTGACATGGGCAGTCCTGAGCGGGCGGAGATACGCGATACCACAGGTAGGAATAGCGCGGCCGCTCCCACATTCTGCATGAACGAAGAGATGAAACCCACGCTGGCGGAGATGATGGGAATGATTCTGTTCTCCGTGGTCCCTCCGATCTTGAGGATAAATGAGGCCACGCCGTTCATGATGCCGGTCCTGTCGAGACCGGCACCGATGATCATCACTGCAATGATGGAGATGACGGCATTGGATGAGAAGCCGTCGAACAGATGTTTGTTATCCACCAGGCCCTGATTGAGGCCCATCACTGGAGCTAGCAGGGATGAGAGACCGAGCAGCACCATGATGCTGGCAGCCGCAACATCCACCCCGACCACCTCGAAGGCAAACAGGTAGATGGTGAGCATCAGGATGGCCCCAACCCAGGCGATCTCGATAGTGGGAGAGATAAACGCCAGCAGCAGGGCGCCGATGAGGAAAACGATGCTTGCGATGAGTTGTTTGCGTGACTGGGGCTGGTCTTGGTCGGGTGTCGATTGCTGATCGTTCGGTGGGGTCATTATGTTACTGCTTTTATCTGTTAATGGTTGTTGCGGTGCTGCACAAACAGCAGCCACCGGAGTTGGATCCGGACCAAAAGTGCAATAATGCACATTCCGATATGGAATTACATTCGGGCTAAAATGGAGCGGTATCTTGCGATTGTGGCCGATAGATAGCCGGGAAAGTCGTGTATCCTGCCGGACCTCTTGGGTGTTTTCAAATAAATAATAATGTCTTAATATTCCTTTATGGAATATTCTAGTCTACCTGACCTAAAACATCTGGCGACCCTGAGGGCGGTTGTCGAACAGGGTGGTGTGTCTGAGGCCGCGCGCCTGCTGCATATTGGCCAGCCGGCGGTGACCAAACGGTTGCGCGCCCTGGATAGCTGTTATGCGGTAAGTTTGATGCAGCGTCAGGGACGCAGTCTCGAACTGACGCCTGCGGGGCAGAGGGTGTATGCCTATGCGCGCCTGGTGCTCGATCATCAGGCCTCACTGTTGGATGACCTGGAGAATCTGCGCTCGGGGCGTAACAAGCTGCGTCTCGAAGTGACATTTGTTATCGGTGAGCGTCTGTTGCCGAGCCTGTTGCTGCGTTTCTCGGAAAATTATCCTGAGTATGAGATCGAGAGTCGCATGGGTTACAGCCGGCATATTCAGCGTCGTCTGGCGACGGGGCTTTCCGATCTGGCGCTGCTGGAGCAAGCGCCGGATCACCCGGAAATACTGGTGCAGAAATGGCTCGACGATGAGTTGGTACTGGTATGTGGCAAAGGGCATCCACTCTGGGCCAGTGGATTGTTGCCAGTGACCGAGTTGGGACGTCTGCGTTATGTACTGCGCGAGCCCCAGTCCTCGATGCGAATCACTCTGGACAAGGCGCTTAAGGACATCGGCATCGAACGGCTGCCCGTTACCATGGAGGTGGGATCGACGGATACCATCGTGGAGATGCTGCAACATGGCGGTCATGTCAGCTTCCTGCCGCGTTTTGCCGTAGACGACGCCCTGCAGGCCGGCAGTCTGTATCACATAAAGATTCAGGGTCTGCGAATCAATCGTACCCTGTGGATTGCACGAACCCGCTCCAATCTGAAGAGCGCCGCCGCTGAGGCGTTTATCCAACTGTTGCGTGATGGTTTATGAAATCGGTACCACTGGGTGCTTTATGCATAGTTCAATAAGGTATCAGTCAAATCTTGGTTTGCTTTATTAGAATGTTGTAAATATCAGAACTATCGCGTAGTGACATTTTGTCATTTAACTATGACCATTTGTCATTATTTGTCCCTATTTTCCCGCAATTATCAGCCGCCGATTTTTTTCACTGAAATATTTGATCTCTAAAAATTTCCCAACTAACCTTCAACTGTGCACTCACCAGATTCCGGCTGTATAACGGAGATACTTGTGAGTGATCAAACATCTTCTACGCCAATTCGACTCGCCCATAAGCCTTGGTAGCTGCTTTTTACTGAGGAGGTGATCACTCGTACAGACAATAATTAAAACGTCTGTGTTTTGCCGGGTTAGAAGTCAGACCAAGTTAATCAATAAAATTACTATGCCTTAATTTTTTTTAAAGTTGGGAAGGAGAACAATATGCTCAGGTCCCTTTTGATCGATGCGGAAAAATGTACCGGATGCGTACAATGCGAATTGGCGTGTTCCTATGAAAATGAGGGGGTATTCAACCCCGCTAAATCGCGAATCAGGGTTTTTACGTTTCACCATGAAGGGCGTTTTGTTCCCTATACATGTACCCAATGCGCAGAAGCCTGGTGTATGCAGGCCTGTCCTGTCGATGCCATCACACTGGATGCCGACTCAGGTGCAAAGGTAATCAATGACTCGGTGTGCGTTGGTTGCAAGGTGTGCACCATTGCCTGTCCCTTTGGCACGGTCAACTACAGCAGTGATAACGGAAAGGTTATCAAATGTGATCTCTGTGGCGGAGATCCGGCCTGTGCCAAGGCCTGTCCGACGGCTGCGATCACCTATGTGGACGCGGATCAGACGGGATTTGAAAAGATGCGTGCCTGGGCGGGTAGAACCGACGCCGGCAGCGCTGCAAGCGCATAATCTGGAGGTAAATAGCTATGTCATGGGCTGGAAAAATTCTTCGCGTCAACCTGACTCAAGGTACCTGCACCACCGAGGCACTCAATCGACAATGGGCACAGGAGTATCTTGGGCAACGGGGTTTGGCAAGTAAATATCTGGTCGAGGAGATCGATCCGCAAGTCGATCCCCTGAGTCCCGAAAACAAGATGATAATGACCACTGGACCCTTGACCGGGACCATGGCTGCAACCAGCGGCCGCTACTCGGTGGTTACCAAGGGGCCACTCACCAATTGTATAGCCTGTTCCAATTCCGGGGGATTCATCGGTGCCGAAATGCGCTTCGCCGGATGGGATATGATCATATTTGAAGGTAAATCCCCAAAGCCGGTCTATCTCTATATCGTCAACGACAAAGTGGAGCTGCTCTCCGCCGAAGAGATCTGGGGCACCAGTGTCTGGCACACTGATGAGTGGCTGCATGCCAAGCACCAGGACCCGATGCTGCGTATTGCCGCTGTTGGGCGTTCGGCGGAAGCGGGCTGTCTCTATGCGGCTGTAGTGAATGATCTGCACCGGGCGGCGGGCAGGTCCGGTGTCGGCACCGTCATGGCTTCCAAGAATCTCAAGGCAGTGGCGATCCGCGGCACCAATGGGGTCGGCAATGTCAAGGATTTTGGAAAATTCATGCAGGCGGTCAATGATGGCAAAAAGGTGCTTGCCGATAATGCGGTCACCGGACAGGGACTGCCCACCTATGGTACCCAGGTGTTGATGAACGTGATCAATGAGATGGGCGCCTTGCCGACCCGTAACATGAAGGAAGTACAGTTCGAGGGGGCTGACAAGGTCTCAGGTGAGGCTATGCATGAGAATAGAGCCTCCGATGGCAAACCCAACCTGACCACCAATGCCGGCTGCTTCGGTTGCACCATCGCCTGTGGAAGGATCTCCACCATCGACAGGGGGCATTTCTCCATTGAGAACAAGCCCGAGTACTGGGGCAATTCCGGTGGCCTGGAATATGAAGCGGCCTGGGCCATGGGACCGGATACCGGTGTCGATGACCTGGATGCATTGACCTATGTTAACTTCCTCTGCAACGAGGACGGTTTCGATCCGATCTCCTTCGGTGCCACCCTCGCTGCCGCCATCGAACTCTACAAGATCGGTGCCATTACCACCGAACAAACCGGTGGCAAGGAGCTGGACTTCGGTTCTGCGGAGGCACTGGTCTGGGGTGCCGAGACGCTGGTTTCAGGCGAGGGCTTCGGCAAGGACCTTGGGCTGGGGTCGAAACGTCTGTGTGAAAAGTACGGACACCCGGAACTCTCCATGACGGTCAAGGGACAGGAGTTCCCCGCCTATGATCCACGGGGCATACAGGGGATGGGGCTTGCCTATGCCACCTCGAATCGTGGCGCCTGCCATTTGCGGGGTTATACCGTGGCTTCTGAAGTCCTTGGCATTCCGGAGAAGACCGATCCACTGGAGACCGAGGGTAAGGCCGGACTGGTAAAGGCATTTCAGGATGCCACCGCCGCGGTGGATTCCAGTGGTCTGTGTCTGTTCACCACCTTTGCCTGGTCGTTGGAGGATATCGCACCCCAGGTGGATGCAGCCTGTGAAGGCGACTGGAGTGCGGAGCGCCTGGCGGAATTGGGTGAACGGGTATGGAACATGGAACGGGACTTCAATCTGCGTGCCGGTCTGACCGCTGCGGATGACACCCTGCCGCAACGTTTACTCAAAGAGGCGGCGAAAACCGGACCTGCTGAGGGGCGTGTCAATGACCTGGACAAGATGCTGCCCGAGTATTATGAACTACGCGGCTGGTCCGCGGACGGTGCACTCACCGATGAAACCCGCCAACGGCTCGGCCTGACCTGATACAGGGAGAGATGTCAGATGCACTATATCGTAATCGGTGCCGGGCCAGCAGGCGTTACCGCCTGTGAAACCCTACGCAGTGAGGACCCCACCGGTCAGATTACTCTGATCGGTGAGGAGCCTGAGCCTCCCTATTCCCGGATGGCCATCCCCTACCTGTTGGTAGAACAGATAGATGAATCGGGTACCTATCTGCGTAAGACCGAGGGTCACTACCAGCAGAACAGCATCGAACATATCAGGATGCCGGTGACCGAGGTGAATCCGCAACAGCATCGGGTCACCCTGTCCGATGGAAGCAGCCTGGAATATGATCGTCTGTTGATCGCTACCGGCGCGACGCCGTTGAAGCCGCCAATCCCAGGCATAGAGTTGGACGGAATCCACAACTGTTGGACCCTGGAGGATGCCCGGGCCATCGTCGCCCGTGCCAAACCGGGATCGCCGGTGGTACTGATCGGGGCCGGATTCATCGGTTGCATCATCCTCGAATCCCTGGTGGAGCGGGACGTGAAACTCACCGTCGTGGAGAAGGGTGACCGGATGGTTCCGCGTATGATGGATAACGTTGCCGGCAATCTGTTGAAGAGCTGGTGTGAAAACAGGGGCGTAAGAATCCTCACCAGCAGCGGCGTAGTGGGCTTTACCAAGATGGGTAATGGTGTGAGCGTCAACCTGGATAGTGGTGAAAGCCTCTCAGCAGAGCTGGTGATCACCGCCATGGGTGTGCGCGCGAATATCGACTTCCTGGCCGGTTCAGGGATTGAGACCGATCAGGGTATCCTGGTGAACGAACATCTGCAGTCCAACTGGAAAGATGTCTTTGCTGCCGGGGATGTGGCCCAGGGGCGGGATTTCTCCACCGGTGCCGATACGGTACAGGCGATTCAACCCACCTCGGTGGAACATGGTCGCATTGCCGCAATCAACATGGTCAAGGCGGATTCGATAACCCATCACGGCAGCCTCAATATGAATGTCCTGGATACCCTGGGCCTGATTTCGAGCTCATTCGGTCAGTGGATGGGGATTGAGGGTGGTGAGCAGGCAACCCTTTTGGATGAGAGTGAGTTTCGCTATATGCAGCTGCAATTCAACGGAGACTATCTGATCGGTGCCAGTACCCTCGGGCATACCCAGCATATCGGTGTGCTCAGGGGGTTGATACGCAGTCGCGTCCCCCTGGGTGAGTGGAAGGATCGATTGATGAAGGATCCAACCCGGTTGATGGAGGCTTATCTGGGATCCGTGCAGGGTGTAAGTTGAGTCGATGTCCGAAGTAACAGTCGAGTTCAAACTCTATGCTTCATTAATGGACTATCTACCAGCGGGCGCACTCAATCATGCCGTCAAGGTGAAGCTGTCTGAAGGTGCAACCGTGTTTGATGTAATGGATCGCTACCAGGTCCCTCGCGAACAGGCCCACCTGGTTGTGTGCAACGGCGTGTTCATGCCTCCCTCTCAGCGCCAGACCTATCAGTTGCAGGATGGGGATGTGATCGCTCTCTGGCCGCCGGTTGCCGGCGGCTAGATGGCGCACGCCAGTTACGTCGCACCCTTGAGTCGCCTCGCCACGCACAGGGCTTAAATGATGCAGTCTAGCGCCAGCCGGACAATGACGATTTCCCACGCAGAGTTTTTACGCAGTTTGTTGCCACTCACGCGGTACTACCAGATCGAGATTGATGAAACCGAAACAGAAGTGGCTATCTTCCATCAGACATTCAGGGCTGGTTTACAATTGCATATGAACAATCCACTGAAGATTGGTTCACTCAGCATGCCGTCGTTACAGGTCGAGTTTCAGTTTAAAAATTCTGATAGAGATGAAGTCGCAAGGTTTTGGTCGAGATTTGATCTCTGCTTCAGGCGTGGAGGAGGGTGAAGATATCCTTGCAGGAGAGTGTCCGGGTATAAACTGATTTCTCTACTGCTGTTAGAATAGGGCTACTAATAAAAAAAGGAGGATAAATAATGATAAGAGAACAACAACGTTTTAGATTGTCAGGCGCCTTACTCGCCATCCTACTGATCCCATGCCTTGTTCTTGCCAAGGATAAGCCTTATGCCGGTGTTGTCGTTTTCGGTGACAGCCTGTCAGATCCGGGTAATGCATTTTTTCTGTCCGGCATCAATCTCAAACCCCCCTATGAGACCCTCGATGATTTTTTAATACCCGATGCACCCTATGCGCGAGGCGGCAACCACTTCAGCAATGGTGCCACATGGGTTGAGCAGTTGGGAAAAAAGCTCGACCTGGGTGACAGTGTAAAGCCCGCCTTCAAGGGAGAGAATGGGGACGCATTGAAACGAACCAACTACGCTGTCGGCGGTGCGCGCGCGCGGGATGACGGTATCAATATCAATCTGAATGCCCAGTTAGGCGCTTTTTTCAGCGATTCCCAGGGTGTGGCAACGATGGATGCGCTGTATGTAATAGCCCTGGGAGGCAACGACGTTAGGGATGCTGTTGCCGCCTTTTCCATTGATCCCACGGGTCAGGCCAGTAATGATATTTTACAGGATGCGTTGATGTCTCTGGCCGATTCAATAATCGCTCTGCATGGTGCCGGCGCGACAAAGCTGTTGATTGTCAACTCCCCCGATATCTCCCTGACCCCTGCAATTCAACGACTCGACCTGCTATTTCCCGGGTCTGCTCTGGGAGCGGCCATGGCGTCGCACCAGTTCAATATGAATCTGCTCGCATTGCAAGAAGAGCTGAGTATCGCCTTTCCCGGGATGGAGATTGCGCAACTGGATGTCTTTCAGATCCTGCATGATATCCAGACCGACCCCGCTGGGTTTGGTCTGAAAAATGTAATGGACGCCTGCGTGATGCCGAATCAACCCCCTTACGCCTGTAAAAAGCCGAAGAGATATCTGTTTTGGGACGGCATTCATCCAACCCGGGCCGGACACCGGATTTTTGCTCGGGAGGCTATGCAGATTCTCAACCTGGGTGATGTGGAAGATCCAGAGCCCTCCAAGGATCATGAGGATGAAGATAGGAGTGATAAGCGCCGCAAATGAAGAGCGATCATCTGAACAGGTCAGCGCATTTCCAGCATCTGTAACGTGTTGAAAATCGTATCAGGCGCGCAGACAGGTGTGGACAGGGCCGCATTGGATGCGGCAATGGCATGTGGCATCGAGGTGGGTGGATGGTGCCCTCAAGGCCGCCTGGCTGAAGATGGTGTCATTCCCGATCGCTATCCGGTAACCGAGTTGGCCGATGCAGGATACAGTGAACGAACCCTGCAAAATGTCATCGATAGTGACGCTACACTGATCATCTATTTTGGTTATATCTCAGGCGGTACGGAGCAGACCCTCAGCTACTGTATTGCAGAAGAGAGACCCTACCTATTGATCGATGCCGAGGAGCTGAGTAGGCAGCGAGCAGGGGAAAGAGTCAGGAGATTCATCACTGACAAAGGGATAAACGTATTGAATGTTGCGGGACCGCGGGCGAGTGGGGAGACTCGGGCATATGACTATACAAGAGCGGTTATCGCATCGCTGTCGTAGCATGCCCCTGACTGTAATTGCTCCAAGGATGAAGTGATCAACATGGATTAGATATGGACAAGAAAAACGCATTGATTACCGGTAACAGCAGTGGTCTTGGTTTAGGGCTTAGTGAAGTGCTGCTGGCCCATGGCTACAAGGTATTCGGCTGTAGCCGGCGGGGCTGTGACCTGGCGGGTGATGTGGTGGATTTACGCTGTGATCTTAGCCGATTTGACACCATTGGGGAGAAGCTGGAGCAACTGCTGCAAGGGGTTGGGGCGTTGCAACTGGTGGTGCTCAATGCCGGTATCCTGGGTGAGATCAAACATATCAGCAAGACCTCATTGGATGAGCTGCAACAGATCATGGATATCAATCTCTGGTCGAACAAGATCATCCTGGATTGGTTGCTCCAGTCGGGTATCAGAATCGATCAGATCCTGCTGCTCTCATCGGGTGCTGCCGTGTTGGGCAACAAGGGGTGGGCCGGTTATGCCCTGTCGAAGTGTGCCCTGAACATGCTCGGACGTCTCTATGCCCACGAATTTCAGGCTACCCACATCGCTTCCATCGCCCCCGGCCTGATCGAATCGAGCATGATGGACTATTTGTGTACCCAAGCGGACAGCACCGAGTTTCCCGCATTGCAACGGCTGCAGCAGGCAAGAAAGGATGGTGTCGTTCTCTCGCCGGTTGAGGGGGCTGAACGGATCCTGGAAACCTTGCCGCGCCTGAAAGAGTTTGAAAGCGGCAGCTATATCGATCTCAGGCAGATTCTGGCCCCGGATGAGTATCAGGCACTGATCGAGGCGAGAAACAGGCCATGACACTGCCGCCGGTGTTGCGCGAGATGTTGCTCCTGCTATCGCTGATCCTGCTACTGTTTCTGGCAGTCACCCTATACCTCTATCTGAACCAGACTAATCTGATTCATTTGCCAGATCTACCATCCAGGCGTGTGGCTGCTACGCCGCACCAGGTGGGATTGGCTTTTGAGTCGGTTAACCTGATGACTGAGGATAATGTAAAACTGCATGGCTGGTTCCTGCCCCATGAACAGCCACGGGGGACCTTGCTCTTCTTTCACGGCAATGCCGGCAATATATCCCATCGCTTGGAGTCACTGGCCCTTTTCAGTGAATTAGGCCTGGCTGTATTTATTTTTGATTACCGCGGTTATGGCAAGAGTGAAGGAAGACCGTCCGAGAAGGGGATTTACCGGGATGCAGAGGCGGCATGGCGCTACCTGACAGAGACAAAGGGAGTGCAGGAGGGAGAGATCCTGCTTTTCGGTCGCTCGTTCGGTGGAGCGGTTGCTGCTTATATGGCTGAGAAAAAATCGCCCATGGGTCTGGTGTTGGAATCCACTTTCACCTCCGTGCCCGACATGGCGGCCGAGCTCTATCCCTGGCTGCCCGTGCGTTGGTTGGCGAAATACCAGTACAATACAATGCAGCGTATAGTGACCATCAACAGTCCGGTAATGGTCATTCATAGTCGTAATGATGAGATTATTCCTTTCCACCATGGCCGACTCCTTTTTGAGAGAGCCAATGACCCGAGACGTTTTGTTGAGCTGAGCGGGGACCATAACAATGGTTTCATGCAGGAGCTTGATCGATACAGGGATCACTGGGATGATTTTATTCGCTTTGCCAACAAAGAGCAGATCTGATGACAGCACTTCCAATACGCAAGACCAAGATAGTGGCCACCATCGGTCCCGCTTCCGATTCGGTCGATACCCTAGAAGAGATGATCGTGGCGGGAATGAGTGTTGCCCGGCTGAATCTCTCCCACGGGAGTTATGCAGAGCACAGTCAGCGTATCCAACGTATCCGTCAGGCGTCTGAAAATCTGCACATACCGGTTGCGATCATGATCGACACCCGGGGTGTGGAGATCCGCACCGGTAAGATATCCCAGGGGAGTATTGAACTGACCTCGGGTGATAGCTTTTCCATCTTCACCGATGGTCGTAGCGGTGACCAGCAAGGGGTTTCAGTGACCTACCAGCGCCTGCACCAGGAGGTGAATCCCGGGGATGTGATCCTGCTTGATGATGGGGCGCTGGAGCTGACGGTACAATCGATCCTTGACCGGGAGGTTCGTTGCAAGGTCGTCTTGGGTGGCGTGTTGAAGGAAAACAAGGGAGTCAATCTGCCGAATACCCAGCTCTCCATGACAGTGGTGGAGCCGGAGCATCGCGATGACGTACTGCAGGAACTCTCGTTTGCGGCGGAAAACGATGTCGACTATATCGCGGCGTCATTTATTCAGGATGCCGATGAGGTAAACCGGATGCGGGAAATCCTCATTGGAAAAAAGGTCGATATCCCGATTATTGCCAAGATCGAAAATCGTGCCGGTATCAATAACCTCGAATCTATCGTTGCGGCGGCGGATGGGATTATGGTGGCGCGGGGCGATATGGGTGTGGAACTGCCCATGGCGGATGTGCCAAGCATGCAGAAGAAGATCATCCGTATTACGGTGAGTAATGGCAAACCTGTGATCACCGCGACCCAGATGCTGGCCTCAATGGAGCACAATCCAAAGCCGACACGTGCCGAGGCGAGTGATGTAGCGAATGCCATTCTGGATGGCTCCTCTGCGGTTATGCTGTCGGGTGAGTCGGCCATGGGTGACTATCCGGTGGAAGCGGTCAAAACCATGGACATGTTGGCGATCCGTACCGAGGCTTCACTGCGGGAATACGGTTATCTGCAGCATATCATTCCTCACCCCTCCAACGTGGTCACCGAGGCGGTCAGCCACTCAACGGTCGACATGGCCAGTCAACTGAAGGCGGCTGCGATCATCAGCCTCACCGAATCGGGCTTTACCTCCAGGCTGATCTCCAAGCATCGGCCGGAGTGTCCCATTCTCGCCATTACACAGTCGCCCAGGGTGACCAGGCGGTTGTGCATGAACTGGGGGGTGATACCTGTTCTCTACGACGAGGAGAGTACGGATGAAGCAAAGATCGCTTATGGAATAGCGCAGGCACGAAAACGCGGATTACTGGATGGTGGCGATATCGCCATTGCCACCAGCGGGCATAGTCAGATGACCGGGGGTACCGACCTGATTCGGGTGATGACCGTGGAGTGACCTCAAAAGATTCTATATTTTGGCTGGACTTGATCATCCTGCCAGATATCGTCCGGACTGACATATTCATCCCGTAGACTGAAAGGTACACCAACGCTGTTGAAACAGTCGTAGACTAATTCAGAGCAGATATATTTCCGATCCTGGGTACGGCGGCTGATCTTGAACAGAATACGCACCCCTATCCGCAGAATCTCAAAATTGTCATAGGGTTTGGTGAGTTCGTCCATGCCGTAGCTGATAGCCTGGTTGAGCCTCTCTTCATCCACGGGCGGATTCACGTTTGCAATCACGATATGGCCTTTATAGGGACGGTTCTTGCCATGGTAGTCGCGAAGATACTTGGATAGCGGGGCCAATCGCACCCCGATAAAAGTCTCACTCTCCAATACGAAGATCCTTTGTAACGTCGGATCCCTGTAGATCATGCCCACATGGCTCCACACTGAATGGGTGAACTTTTGCACAGCTTGCGAGAAGAAATAGGAACCGGAACAGAACACCAGGTCACCAGTCTGTAAATCCTGTCGCATGTCATCATATGGCTGCACCGGCAGTTGCTCGATCTCTTTCTTTGTAAGTGGGATTGCCATAGCGCTCACCTGAAACCTAGTAAAAATCCTATAGATCTTACTATCGTATTAAAAACTATGCATCAACAGTGTCGCTATGCCGGTTGCTGCAACTGTCAGGCATATCTTCTTCAAACACATAGTCATATTCTCGTTAGCCATATGCTTCAGAAGCAGAATTCTAGTAAATCCAGAGAGCCAACATAGACGGGCTTGGTTGCGTGACTATGCATTTTTACTGTCGTTATTAAGAAGATTCAGGGTGGGAGCCTTGACCCAATTCCGGCTAGGTGTAGAAGTACGGACTTAATCTGACATTTTGGAATTTTAATTTTGATGCCATCTGACAGTCGTATCTTCCTCGCAAGAAAAAACGGACATAATAAGTTTTCAGCCTAGACGCCTGCTACGCGACCATACCGGTCATTGGGTGCATCTGTACTGATCGACTGATCCTGACTCTTAGCCGCCAATTACCGATTCTGGGAAACAGGCAGTTTTTGGTTGATTTGAGACACTAGAGTATGCTGATATTTGAGGAGTCCCTGATTCCGTCAGAGGCCCCTGAGACTATTTGATTTGTGTTGTTGCAGATTCTGTCTCCCCTCTATTGTCTCTCCATGTCAGCTCCAGGATATCCCCCTTTTCACCACCTTCAAGTTCAAACTGTAGAAAAGGGTTTTTCGAGACGGAGATTCCAAACTCAGTCGTAACCTTCAACTCCCCATTATGCCGGCATGCAACTTCCTGAATATAATGGGCGGGCATTGCCTTTCCGGTCTTCTTGTCTTTTCTCAATCCTGTCTCCATGGGGTGTAGCATCAAGGATCTGACAGTGGTCACACCGTTTTTGAGCTTTGCACGAAGTTTAATGGTTTTCCTGTTCATCTTGATTACCTCTTGATAGGTTGAGTGGTGTTGAGCGTGATTAATGCTCATGTGCTACGCACAGCCACTGGCGGTCACCTTTACAGTGCGCCGTGCCATAAACAGTCTCCCATTTGATTTGATCACAGCGATGACGTCTGCCGTTTTACCCATCTTGATGCGTATTCCGACCTTCGATCGAATACCGGGACCGGGATGAATGATGCTACACAACGGCCTTGGATTCTTTTCTGCAAGCACGGCGATGGATTCCACATTGGGCAAGGTAGTTGCAACATTTATCGGGACTGTGGATCCATCTGCAGCAACATCAGGCGCATCAATATGGATAGCATCGGATATCTCCGTAATAGCGCTACCAAGACCGTTCATCAGAGCATCTTCAACCTTCTTGGAACTAAATGCCTTCTGATCCCAAATGGCAAATACACGCTGCGGGATCAATAAACCTGCAGCAGTGGCAGTACCAATCAATCCCGCGCTTAATGAGACCTTTAGAAATAACCTGCGTTGTATTTTCTGTGTCATTGTTTCAACTCCTCATATTCTATTGACCAGAGCGCCTCTGGTTAACTCACTACTTCTCGAGATTAAACAGCTGTATTGCCTTATCCCGCCTCCAGCGCTGCAGTTGGGCATCCTTCTCATAACCCTTCTCGAGTACCAGCTGGAGTGTTCCCTCCATGCGAAAACGCTGGGTTTCTGAATCCAAGCGCAGGACTTCTCGGCCCGTATCGTCAAAAAAGACCATTGACGGGCTGTATGCCAGGTCGAGCCGGGCATACCATTCCGACGGAGTAGTGCGTTCACCTTTCGGGCTTATGAGGCGTGTCGTGCTGTCCGAGGCATTGAGCTGGACTGTCTCAAACTCATGCATGAGACGCCGAATCGACAGGTCTGCAAGTACCCTTCGATGGAAGCGTTCACAGGCACCGCAATTGGGGCGTTCGAATAGCACCAACAGTGGCTGTTTCGCAGCTCGGGTGTGTCGATCAAGCTGGTAGGGTGGTTTGGAAAAGAGCACCGGATCGCTGATGATCCCGCTCGTCGTTTCCGATAATGTGTTGACCGTTTTGACAAGATAGTCACGCAAAGGCTCACGTAGATAATGCGCTCCCTCCAGATAGTCCAACACCTCGCGGAATTTTACCGGCGGATAGTAACCCACGATCTTCAGTTGTTGCGCTCCATTCGCGCCATAGAAGATCATGCTTGGCGTATAGGCGGCCTTGTTGGCACTTACAAACTCCTTTACGCGGAAGCTGCGGCCTGCGGGATCGGTCATCTCGCTGTCGTCGAAGATCTCTAGTCCAACCACATTAAAGGAGCGCTCCACGCGCTGGCGAATGTCAGGTAGGCTCAGGACATTCTGGATAAACGCCTTACAGTAGCTGCAGCGACGCGTGCTGACGAAAAGCATCAACCCTAGTTTACCCTTCCCAACTGCTTCTTTAAGCTCCTCATCGAGTTCCAGGAAGGTCGTTTTGAACCAATGTGGAAACTGCACATCAACAAAAACCTCTTCAGCGAATTCAGTGCCGCTTGTCTTTGGCTCAGCCTTAACCTGAGTCGCAAGTTTCCGCTCCAGCATCCTTCGCAGTTCTCTGTGATTACTGCGTTGCGACCAATCCACTACAGAATTGCCCTGATAGTCCTTGAGGTCCATACGGGCTTGTGCTTCCAATAGCAGCTCGACTATATCCCGTCGTCCGAGGCCTGCTGCCTGCATGAGGGCAGTTACACCGCCCGCATTGCGTGTGTCCATATCGGCCCCAGCATGGATCAGCAATCGTGTGATGCCTACCGGTTTTTCCATAGCAAGGTGCAGTGGCGTCCTGCCCAGTCGATCCCCGATATTAGGAGATGCCCCTGCCGCAAGCAGCACTGATGTTTTATCTGTATCTCCTATCTCGATAGCGAACATCAAGGCAGTCCAGCCGTTCTGATCCTGGGCATCCAGCGATCCTTCAGCTGCAATTGCCCTTTTTAGAATCGTGACATCCTCTGATTGAACAGCATCATGCAGTGGTAGCGAATGGGTAGTGGCTCCAGTCGGCAATAGGATGGCAAGCAGACCGGCCGCCACGACCTCTCTGATCCGTCTCAAAAAGATAGCTTTGTGTGGGAGTTCAGCCATTGCTGTCTACTTCTTGGGAGCATGTGACGGATCGACGAATTGGGCTGCCGTAGGACCGGTACCGGTTATCTGTACCACCGTCTCACTGTCTGGGGTGGCAATGAAATGGGGTACCCCGGCCGGTTCGGTATAAAAGCTGCCTGCGGGCAAAGCTGTCATCTTCTCGGGATCGTACTTTTCTCCCCATCCGATGTACCAGGTTCCCGAGATCACCGTATAGGTTCGGTCATCCGGATGACTGTGGGGCTGGACGATACGGCCCTTGGGGAATCTGACCCGGTAGACGAATGGTCCCGGTTTCTTGCCGTGGCCGATGATATGGGCGACCCCTAAACCGGTCACGCGGGGATTGTCTTTCCACTTGAGGTCTTCGAGTGTCATCATCATGCCGCTTGTTTGTTCACTTTCGGCAAAGACCGCGCCAGACGTAGCCAGATACATCGCGCACAAGTTAATGATAAGGGCGGTAGTTTTCATTTCATTCTCCTGTTTGTTATCACTGAATGAGCTGTCCCACACAAAGTGTGGCGCTGTCATCAAGAGGAATAGTGCTAGTATTGAAAAAAGTCCCAACGGAAATCCGTTGGTTATCCGTTATTTTTATAATATCCATTAAATACATTAAGTTAAGTCTGGCTATGCCAAGGGCTGAGTCTACTTTGCAAGGATTGAATCCTGGTGGAATCCCTCCCACAACTGAGTGAAGCGAGAAGCTTCAGGATCTGCGGTTTTCACGTTGAACCATCGGCATTGCGGGTGAGTGGTGATGGTCGGGTGGTTCGTTTGGAACCCAAGACCATGCAGGTCCTGGTCTACCTTGCCTCCAAGGGAGGGCGTGTCATCAGCCGAGCGGAACTCGAACAGCATATCTGGGAGGGGCGTATGGTAGGTGAGGATGCGTTGACCAACACCATCTCGAAGCTACGTCGGACCTTTGCGGACAATGCACGTGATCCGAGGGTCATCGAAACCCTGCCGAAGACCGGTTATCGTCTGATGGCCGAGGTGGAGTGGTTCGGACAGCAGCCGAAGGCGTCTCAAGCTGGAGAGAAGAGGGCGGACAGACCATTCTCCCGGTCCAGTCGCCAATGGATCGGGGCTGTGCTATTCCTGGCACTGTTCGCTGGAGCGATGGCTTGGATGCTGCTACAGCAAGATGCAACCCTTGAGCCGGAGATCGCACTTAGGGGCACTGGACCCGGGGAGCGACCCACCGTTGCCATCCTTCCGTTCGACAACCTGGGAGGGGAAGCAGATCAGGACTATTTTGCAAACGGCCTAACATCGAACCTAATCACAGATCTCTCCAAGGTTTCGGGGCTGCAGGTGATAGCACCGGGTTCGGTCTTTTCCTATCGCGACACCACCTCCGGAACCCAGCAGATCTCCCGAGAGCTGAATACAGATTATGTGGTGCGGGGCAGCGTGCAACGCCAATCCGAGCGTGTCAGGATCAATGCACAGCTGTTTGAGGCAGACAGTGAACAAGCACTATGGGCGGAGCGTTATGAGGGTGGGATAAGCGATGTCTTTAGACTACAAGATCAGGTAGCAACCGCAGTGATTGCAGCACTGAGTGTTGAATTGTCACCTGGTGAGCAGAATATTTTCAGCCGCTATCCCACCGAGAGTGTGGAAGCCTATGACTTATTTCTGAGAGGCCTGGAAGCCTATGGCCACCGTACCCCGGACAGTAATAGATCCGCCCGGGAATATTTTGCACAGGCGCTTGAAATAGATCCGGATTTTGGCCGTGCTATAGCCGGACTTGCACTGGTCCACTCACGAGAGGCCATCGATGGGTGGAGCGAAAAGCCATCTGACTCAATGTCTCTGGCCGTGAAGTACGCAGAAAAAGCGGCGCTAAGTAATCCCACGATTCCACAGATACATTTTGTGACAGGTCAGGTTGCGCTTTTCAGGGGAGAGCACAGGAAGGCCATCGCGGCTACACAGCGGGCGATCGACTATAGTCCGAATTATGCCGATGCATATGCATTGCAGGCCTGGATCATGAATTATGCGGGTCAGCCTAATGAGGCCTTTACTGTTCTGCAGACGGCGATACGGCTCAATCCGGTTATTCCTGCATCCTATGCTGAGATTCTTGGCGAGATCCGATATCTACAGGGACGCCATGGAGAGGCCATCGCAGCGTTCAATAGGGCCTTGCAAATCAATCCAGCACACATGCGTGCCCGCATGTGGCTCATCGCAGTCCTTGCCCAAAGCGGAAATACGGATGAGATGGAGTGGCAGGTCGCGGAATTGGAGGTCTCGAATCCGGGCTTTTCAATGGCACGCCTGGACTATGCCTTTCCCTTCCGTGATCCATTAATCAGGGAAGGACTTGTTGAAAATCTCCAGCAAGCAAGTTTGGCGGAATAGAAACATGTTTGGAGATGAGGTGTAAAAAAATATTGCTTTTACAACTTGCAAATGTCAGTTTAGGATCGCTAAAAATAGACTGCTGCATGACTAATTGTACACCAGAATTCAAGTCTGTTTTTGGTTAGTAATGTAAGTCATTAAACATAATTCAGATGACGCCTTCAGGCACTGATCAGTCTTTGATGTTCTGACCCGCAACTGTCCGCTTGTGGCCGTTCCCTGCCGGTGCAACAGGCTTTGTATTAGGTCTACTTTGGGGTAGTAAACCTTGGGCAGCCTTACTCCACTGTCAGATAACATCGGAACCGATCTTAACAGATGCCAGATCAAGTCTAGATTTCTACAGCTAGGATTGATCCATGTGTGGCGGGTCTGAGAGCAGAGGATATAGGCCGAGACAAAAACCCGCCAGCACGGAGGCATGCTGACGGGCGCAGAGAGGGGTTAACTCATATTGCCGGCGACAAAGTCCCAGTTCACCACCTTCCAGAAGGCCTCCAGATAGGCGGGTCGCGCATTGCGGTAGTCGATATAGTAGGCATGCTCCCACACGTCGGCGGTGAGCAGGGCCTTTTTACCCGAGGTCATCGGCGAGCCCGCATTCGAGGTGTTGAAGATCTCCAGACTGCCGTCATCATTCTGTACCAGCCAGGTCCAGCCGGAACCGAAGTTGGTTGCGCCGGCGGTGGCGAACTGCTTTTTGAACTCATCAAAGGAGCCGAAGGTGGAGTTGATGGCATCCGCCAGTGCGCCGCTGGGGGCGTTGGCATCGTTGGGACTGCGCAGGCAGTTCCAGTAGAAGGTGTGATTCCAGATCTGTGCAGCGTTGTTGAATACACCGCCTGATGATTTCATGATGATATCTTCCAGGGAGGCATTCTCGAACTCTGTACCGGGGATCAGATTGTTGAGATTGGTCACATAGGTGTTGTGGTGCTTTCCGTGATGAAACTCCAATGTCTCTTTCGATATAACAGGTTCCAGTGCGTCGATTGCATAGGGCAGTGCGGGTAGTTCATGGGCCATGGAATGGTACTCCTTCGTTTGATATGAATTCTTGTTGTGATCCTCGTGATAGAGAGATCCGATCAATAACCTAGTAGAATGGTCAGCTATTCTAGCGGTGCAATAGCCGGGTTGCAACAGGGGGTGTTGTGGGGGAAATAGTACCACTGCTACTGAGTTTGAGTAGCAGGATTTTGGGCCATCGAATCTCGGCACCTGAGGGTTGTCTTTCTCCGACGCCCCGACAGCACTTCCCTGTGCCCAAAGGAAGTGCCCTTGGGGTATGCTGGTGGGGCTTGCGCGGCATCTCTGCCGGTTCTACGAAAGATAACTGTCTGGCGCCTACCATAAGGTGTATGTTTTGGATTGGGATATATCTTCAGGGATGTTCTGTACGAGATATTTTTAATAATCTATCAGCTAATTGGATTAGTGTTAACAGGCCCTAGATGAGACAAGTATGAACCCGGTCGAGCTCAGTATCTTCGCCTCGCGCCTGGAGGCGGTCTGCGATGAGATGGGAGCGGTGTTGCGTAACGCCGCCTTCTCCCCCAACATTCGTGACCGGCTCGATTTCTCCTGTGCGGTGTTCGACGCCCAGGGCGAGCTATGCGCCCAGGCCGCCCATATCCCGGTCCATCTCGGCAGCATGGCCTATGCCATGGCGGACATCGTCGCCAAGGTGGAGTGGCGCGAGGGGGACATGGTGGTATTAAACGATCCTTTTTTGGGGGGGACTCATCTGCCCGATGTCACGCTTATCGCGCCGCTCTTCTGGGAGGGCCGGCTGACGGCCTTTCTGGTCAACCGTGCGCATCATGCCGATATCGGTGCCAGTTCGCCGGGTTCTATGCCGGTATCGCACTCCCTCGATCAGGAGGGGCGTGTGATACCGCCGGGTAGACTGGTCAGAGGTGGAGCTATCGATAGGGATTTTCTCACCGCGATCACCCGGGATAATCGCAATCCAGGAGAATCAGAAGGTGATTTCGCGGCCCAGGTCAGTGCCAATAGAAGCGGTCTGAAGCGACTCGCCCAGTTGATTGATGAATGGGGCAGGGATGCCTTTCTGTCCGGCCTGGGTGAGCTCAATGCCTATGCAGAGCGTCTGGCGCGGGGGGCGTTGCAACAGATACCTCCCGGAGAGTATCGCTTCAAGGATTTCATGGACGATGATGGTCAGGGGAATCGTGATATCCCCATTCAGGTCAGACTGGTTGTGAAAGCGGAAGCTATCCTGGTCGATTTCAGTGGCACCGCCGATCAGGTTGGGGGGAATATCAATGCCCCCTTATCGGTGGCCGCTGCTGCTGTCTACTATGTGTTTCGCTGTTTGATGCCACCCCAGACACCGGCTTGCGCAGGCAGCTTCCGAGCCATTCAGTTGCGGGTTCCTGCGGGTTGTCTGTTGAATGCCAAACGCCCAGCCGCCGTTGCGGCGGGCAATGTGGAGACCAGCACCCGGGTGGTGGATGTGGTGCTCGGGGCTCTGGCCCAGGTGTTGCCGGATGAGATACCTGCGGCAAGTCACGGCAGTATGAATAATCTGGCCATGGGTAGTGTCAGTGGCAATCTTCGCTGGGACTATTACGAAACCATAGGCGGTGGCATGGGGGCGGGAAAGAAAGGTGGTGGGTTAGATGGCGTACAGACCCATATGACCAACACCCTGAACACCCCAATCGAGGTGATTGAGGCACGTTTCCCTGTCCGGGTGATCAATTACAACATACGTCGGGGTTCCGGGGGCGCGGGGGCCAGGCAGGGAGGTGATGGCCTGGTCCGACGTTTCAGTTTCCTTGCGCCAACCCAGGTCACCCTGTTGACCGAGAGGCGGAATCATCCCCCCTGGGGATCTGCCGGTGGTCAGCCCGGTCAGGCAGGGATCAACCGCCATAATGAAAAACTCCTCCCGGCCAAGGTCGCTGTGATGGTCGAGGCGGGGGACACTATAACCATCGAGACCCCCGGCGGGGGTGGTTGGGGTGTCGCCGGGAAGTGACTATCTCACTTAGGGCCTATCGGATTAGTGTTAACAGGCCCTAATACCCATATTAGAGTGAGGAGAATGCGCCACCCCTGCTGGGCTAGTATCTGGAGGGGGATACAGATTTTTTCGAGGTTAGGCAATGGCTGGTTGCAATTGCGGCAATGACATAAAGTTTGATGGGGTTTCGCTAAGCTACAAGCGGATCCTCTGGCTGGTTATCGCCATCAATGCCATGATGTTCATTGTCGAGATTGGTGCCAGCGTGGTGTCGAATTCCATGGCCCTGCGTGCCGATGCACTCGATTTTCTCGGCGATTCCCTGACCTATGCAATCACCCTGCTTGCGATTGGTCACTCCATGCGTTGGCGGGCCGCCGCGGCGATGTTCAAGGGAGTGACCCTGGTTTGTATGGGGCTCTGGGTGCTGGGATCGACCGTCTACCGGGTGCTGGTGCTTGGTGTTCCCAATGAGATCATCATGGGTTCGGTGGCACTGATGGCCTTCAGTGCCAATATGATCAGCGTATTGTTGCTGCTCAAGTATCGTGACGGTGATGCCAATGTGCGTTCGGTATGGCTGTGCAGTCGTAACGATGCAATTGGAAACCTAGCGGTATTGGGGGCGGCCGGCTTGGTATTTATCAGCCAAAGCCATTGGCCCGATCTCCTGGTGGCATTCCTGATGTCGCTGCTGTTCCTGCATTCGGCCAGCCTGATCATCCGTCAGGCGCGGCATGAGTTAAATCACGATCAGGCTACGCTGCCTACTCAACAGACATGTTCCACAGTGGATAGGGATTAACAGTCCTAGCCCGGATGTTTCTGTAGAAACTCCAGGCGCGAGACCTCCTCCTGCCAGGGACAGTCGCGGCGTATTCGCTGCATGCTTTTATCCCGGGTCTTGATGGCGCCGTTCCAGGCCTTAAATGCCTGTTTTGGCGAGTCGTAGTTTTGCATGTTCATCAGAATCGGTTGCAGCAAATAGTGTCCAAGTCTGGAATGAAAATTGAGATGGGATTGCATATAGTTGCCGCTCCAGCCAAGACGCAGGGATGGCCCCAGTACCTGGTAGTCCGTACCGCATCGTTCTTCTCCGCCCCAGCCTTCCGGGATGACGATATGGGGGTCATTTTCAGGAAACAGCAGGCGTGACAGCATCCACGGGGTCAGGATCAGTACCACCCGCCAGCCACTGGTACGTCGGTAGGCATGCAGATGGAAACCCAGTCTATTGTTGATCAGTGGATCATCGTGGAAATATTCGTCATAGATTTCATGATGAACATCGAGCAGTGCCTGTTTGAATTTTTTATCATCGTCCAACTCCCTGGGTAGGAGTTGCCAAGTGGTTTCATGCATTAGCTTGAGCTCTTCCTTGCGCAATTTGGGGTAGGTTTGGGGTATACCAATCCATTCTCATGCTCCTAATTGATTTCCTATGCGACCTGGCAGTTCAGTAACCGGTAGTCGATTAATTCGTCTTATGCGTGCATTAATACGGCTAGGGTTGGGAAATATCCGACCATTGGGATCCGATGTCTACAAAATTTTTCTGCGGGTTTGATTTAGATCAATTGATTGAGCGCTACCCTGATCGATTGATAATTGTCATTGCATGGATAGAGGGGATTGTGTTGCTCGCCTCCTGGTTTCACCATGAGGCACGGCAAAATGTACGGGCATTCTTAAGCCAACAGCCGGCTTCGCGCTTTCTTTGGAGCGCAACCGGGTCAGCTCCGAATTTACAGAGCTCGATTTAGGCTTTAAGCGAACGCTTGCTTGTACTGGGGAGTAATCAAGCTCAACGCCTCATGACTTTTTGCTACCATTTCGTCAATCATGGGAGAGACAACTTCAGGAGTCAGTCCTGTCATCTGCCAGGCGAACGGATCGATTGCCCACAGCATCTCTTGGACATTCAGTCCAACCATCTCACCATTGGCAATCGCCTTGGCAATATGCACCAGGGATGTCTCAAGTTGATAGTCACCTGCCTCCTGCGGGTGATTATTGTAACCGGCCACCGCTGCGAAACTGTCTGGCAGACCCCATGCGCGCATGAGTTCAGCACCAACGTCCAGATGCGTGAAACCTATTACTTCGTTTTCGGTTTGCGGCAGTATCCAGTTATCGCCACCTGTTATATAGAGTACGTCGGTAGCCTTTTCCGCTAATGTGAGGTAAATCACCAGGCGTCCGATATCGTGCAACAGCCCCATTACGAAAAGCCGTTCACTGTGCAGTACGTTGCTGTGCTTGGCCAGGGATTGGGCCATGACACCGGTGGTCACTGAATGTTGCCAATATTCGGTCATATCGACCAGCTGTTTAGGGATACCGGTGAAGGTGCGCATGGCGGTGGCTGCCATGACAAGATTACGTAGGTCATCTGCGCCAACAATGGTGATAGCACGGGAGAGGGTCTCAATCTTTGTCGGTAGACCGTAAAACGAACTGTTGACCACGCGCAGGAGTCGGGCAGAAATATCAGCATCTTGGCTAATGATCTCTGCAACTTGCGCAGAAGAGAAATTGCCGGACCCCATCAGATGATTTACCCGAATGCAGACGTCGGGCAAGGAGACCAGGTGGTCAAGGTCTTTAACAAGGGTTTTTGGATCCATCGTGCAGGCACCTCAGGTTGATGGTAGGAATCAAATTCTTTTTATTTATGCTCTCGTAATAATATTAAATAAATTGTGGTATTTTTCGATATATCAATGGTTTCATCTAGAAATGAGAACTAGTTCGATATTATAGACAATAGCAGGCCCTGTCTGACTGAATCACTCAAGTTAGTTTACTCCATCCGCAGGTAGGTCCTGTTCACTCTCCAGATTGTTTTTCAATACCGATAAAAAGGCATCCCCATAGCGTTCCAGTTTGCGATCGCCCACCCCTGATATGGTTGCCAACTGCTGTTTGTCCCTGGGCCTTTTTTGTGCCATTTCCATCAAGGTCGCATCGTGGAATATCACATACGCCGGCACCCCTTGTGTCTGAGCGAGCTCAAGGCGAAGGCTTTTCAAGGCCTGCCACAAAGGTCGGTTGCTATCGCTGAGTTCCAAGGCATGGGGTCGCTCGCCTCGCTCCTTAGCTTTCCTTTTTCGCGCCTTACGCAACATCAATTGGGTTTCGCCCCGTAGCACCGGTCTGCTTGCCTGGGTTAGACGAAGACCGCCATAACCCTCCAGGTCCACGCTCAACAGCCCATGTGCAATCAGCTGGCGATACACGGTGCGCCATTGCGCGGCGCTGTGATCGATTCCGATGCCATAGGTGCTGACCTGATGGTGGCCGAATTTCAATATACGATCGTTCTCCTTACCGAGCAGGACATCGATCAGGTGGTTTACACCAAAGCGTTGGCCGGTTCGATGGACGCAGGAGAGGGCCATCTGTGAGGCGGTGGTGGCATCCCAGGTTTCTGGCGGTTGCAGACAGGTGTCACAATTGCCGCAGGGCTGTTCAAGATGGTCATCGAAATAGTCGAGGAGTCTCTGTCGACGGCAGCTGGTGATTTCGCAGAATGCCAGCATGGCATCGAGTTTATGGCGTTCAACCCGTTTATGCTGTTCATCCGCATCGGAGGCGACCTGCATCTGTCGCAGGGTGATAACATCCTGCAATCCATAGATCATCCAGGCATCCGCGGCCTGTCCATCGCGGCCGGCACGCCCTGTCTCCTGATAATAGGCCTCGATACTCTTCGGCAGGTTCAGATGAGCGACAAATCTGACGTCGGGTTTATCTATACCCATACCGAAGGCGATGGTGGCGACGATCACCACGCCTTCATCGCGCAGGAATCGGGATTGGTGGTGTTGACGGGTCTGGGTATCCAGACCCGCATGGTATGGCAGGGCATCGATTTCGTTGGCTTGCAGCCAGCTGGCGATCTCATCCACGCGTTTGCGTGAAAGGCAGTAGACGATACCGGACTCACGCGGGTGTTCTTGGTGGATAAATTGCAGCAGGCGTTGTTTGGCATTGCCGTTGTTTTCGCTGATCTGGTAACGGATATTGGGCCTATCGAAGCCGGCGATGAATTCTCCGGCCTGCTGCAGTGAGAGGCGTTGCACTATTTCTCTGCGGGTCGGTTTGTCCGCGGTGGCGGTAAGCGCGATTCTGGGGGTTTCGGGGAAACGTTCGTGTAGTAGTGAAAGCTGCATATATTCAGGGCGAAAGTCGTGGCCCCATTGGGAGACGCAATGAGCTTCATCGATAGCGAACAGTGAGATCCGCGTCTGCCGAAGCAGTTCTAGGGTCCTGGGTTTCAGCAGTCGTTCGGGGGCGATGTAGAGGAGGTCGAGTTTCTCCTGCAGCAGTTGCTGTTCCACCTGTCCGGCCTCCTCAGGGGTCAATGCCGAATTGAGAAAAGCGGCGCGAACCCCCAATTGGCGCAGGCTGCTGACCTGGTCCTGCATCAATGCGATCAGTGGCGAGATAACGATGCCGGTACCCTCTCTCATGATCGCCGGAATCTGGTAGCAGAGAGATTTGCCGCCACCGGTGGGCATCAACACCAGGGCGTCACCGCCCCCGATCAGGTGACTGATGATCCGGTCTTGGGGGGCACGAAAGTCGCTGTAGCCAAAGGTATGCCGCAGCACTTCCCGTGCATGGGTCAAGTCGGGGGTTGTCGCTAAGGTTTCAGTCATCCGTGACATTATCCTTTCCTTTTGCCTGTCTGTCAGCGTTTGCCGTCTCTACTGGGTCATAATCGGTTGTAGTGAGGTTGCCATGACTATAGAGCAACCGGCTGATATGGCCAAGCCGATTCTCTGTGTCTGAAATGTTTCGGCATGACATAAAAAATGGCTTGGTGTAGGCTCGGAAGAGAGATAAAACCCTGGATTATTTTATGTGCGGACTTTGTGGAGAACTGCGTTTCGATGGTGCGCCGGCCGATCTGGCGGCGATCGAGAGAATGAATGAGCGCCTGCGCCAGCGTGGTCCCGACCATGGTGGGAGTTACAGTGATGGTGCATTGGGTTTCGGTCACCGACGGCTGTCCATCATCGACCTGTCAGAACACGCGCATCAACCGATGCTGGACCAGGAGTTGAATCTGGCGCTGGTATTCAACGGCACTATCTATAACTACAAGGAGCTCCGCGGGACCCTGCAGGGACTTGGATACCATTTTTTTTCCAGCGGCGACACAGAGGTGATCCTCAAGGCCTTCCACGCCTGGGGCGAGGATTGTGTCGACCGTCTGCATGGCATGTTTGCTTTCGCGGTGTGGGATTGTCAGCGGCAACGCCTGTTTCTGGCCAGGGATCGTTTTGGCATCAAACCCCTCTACTACACCCAGGACAGCAGGCGTTTTCGTTTTGCATCCAACACCCAAGCGCTGCTTGCGGCGGGTGGGGTTGATACCGCTATTGATCCCGTTGCCTTGCATCACCAGTTCACCCTGCACGGGGTGGTACCGGCACCACTGACCATTTTACGTGGCATACGTAAGCTGGCGCCAGGTCACTGCATGGTTATCGAAGCCAATGGTACTGAGCGTATACGCACCTATTGGAGTTACCCTGCCACCCGTCCTGAGATGCCGCTCTCGGAGCGGGAGTGGATGGAGGCGATTCATGATTCACTTCGTGAAGCGGTGCGCAAGCGCAATGAGATAGCCGACGTACCCGTAGGGGTGCTGCTATCCGGGGGGCTCGATTCGAGTCTGTTGGTGGCGCTGCTGGCTGAGGCGGGGGTGACGGATTTGCGGACCTTTTCGGTGGGCTTCGAGGATCAACCGGAAGAGAAGGGCAATGAATTCGAATACTCCGATCCTGTGGCAGAGCGATACCGCACCCAGCATCACAAATTTCTGGTGCCCAACAGCGAGGTGCTGAACCGGTTGCCTGAAGCGGTGGACAACATGGCCGAGCCGATGTTCGGTCAGGATGCGGTGGCCTTCTATCTGCTGGGTGAACAGGTCTCCCGTCAGATCAAGGTGGTGCAGTCCGGACAGGGGGCTGATGAGGTGTTTGGGGGCTACTTCTGGTATTCACGCATCATGCAGGAGCATGAGGGTGAGGCGGTGGAGAGATTCGCCAAACACTATTTCGACCGGGATCATGATGAATATCTGCGCATGGTCATGGGGGAGTATGCCGGGGCCGACCATACCCGGGAGATGATTGCCGAACGCCTTGGGGAGTCCGAGGCGGAGACATTGATCGACGCCGTATTGCATATGGATCAGACCATGTTGATCGTCGATGATCCGGTCAAGCGGGTGGATAATATGACCATGGCCTGGGGCCTGGAGGCGAGGGTGCCCTTTCTCGACCATCATCTGGTCGAACTGGCGGCCCGCTGTCCACCCGAGCTGAAACTGCGGGAGGGTGGCAAATATCCCCTCAAGGCAATGGCCAGGGGTATCCTGCCGGACGCGGTAATCGACCGCCCCAAGGGCTATTTTCCGATGCCTGCATTAAAATATGTGCGGGGCGAATTTCTCGCCTTCATGCGCGACATTCTCGATAGCCAGGAGGCAAGGCAAAGGGGGATCTTTCAGCAGTCATATATCGATATGCTGATGGCGGCGCCGGAGCTGCACCACACGCGAATCCGTGGTAGCAAGCTGTGGCATATCGCCCTGTTCGAGTATTGGCTGCAACGCAATCTTCAACAGGCAGGAAGCGCGGGATGAAGCAGGTTTTTCTGGTCCTGGTGGTGTCTGTTGCTGGTTGCTCGGATCCCGTCGAGGTGGAACTCTTCAACTATCAAGGTTGCCGCAGGCAGATGACCGAGGAGTTCATCGAAAATGGAATCGATCCGGTGGCTGCCAATATGCAGGCAAAGGCCTATTGCGAGGAACAGCTGGAAAAATAGGTGTGTATCAAGTCAGGGGGTTTATTTAAACCAGCTGAATTTACCCGATCTGCAGATATCCAATACAACTTCGACCGCCTTGGGGCAGAACTGCTTTCCGCTCTCCGATTCGATCATTTTCAACGCCTCAATCTTGCTCATTTCCCGCCTGTAGCTGCGGGTCGTAGTCATGGCGTCATAGGCGTCCACGACGGCAATGATGCGAGATACGATGGGAATATCCTCGCCTTTCAGGCCATCTGGATAACCCTTTCCGTCCCACTGTTCATGATGGTGCAGGACACCCACGGCAACCTCATCGAGGAGTGGATTGGCCAGGGTGCGTAACATATTCGCGCCGATGGCAGAGTGTACCTTGATCCCTTCGTACTCTTCCCTGGTAAGGGTGCCGGGTTTGAGCAGGATGTTATCGGGTATGCCAATCTTGCCGATGTCGTGAAAACTTGCAGCCAGTGAGAGCACTTCCATCTCGCGCTTTTGCAGATTGAGATGTTTACCGATCACTTCGGAAAGGGTCACGACCCGATTGGAATGTTCAAGGGTATAGTTGTCCCTTGCTCTCAGGGCGTAGTGGAGAATCGGTTCCAATTTGAAACCGATATGTTCTTCAAGGAGTGAAACCCTTCGGTTAAGGTCGTGTATGTGGTCTGCTTCTATCACACTGAATCTGCCGGGTTGCGAACTTAAATAATAACCTAAGTTTTGGGTAATCAAGTGATTTTATGTCACATGAGTGTTGTTTTAGCCATTTAATTCCCTTAATGTCGCTAATATTAGTAAGGTTTATTCAGTGCTATAGGTATCACTCCCCGGCAGGGTCTGGTGCAAGATGCTTGCGACAAGTGCCTGGTCTGTCACCGGTTAGCGTCTATGTGTCGGGACAGAACTGGGTAGACAACTTCTCCAATCAGGATTGGTCCAAGGTGGGTAAGCTTGGATTGTCACGGGTTTTTTATCCCGATACAAATGGATAGAATTCCCCTAATGTATCCGTGTTTGAAATATGCCGGATCCCCCACATATAGACACGATAGCCGAATCAGTGAGGTGTACGCGATGGATGTTTTGGACAGAATCAAAGAGCAGGTCGAGCACAACCCGGTCGTTATCTACATGAAGGGAACGCCACAGTTTCCCATGTGCGGCTTTTCATCCCGTGCGGCCGCTGCCCTGCAGGATTGCGGTGTCCCTTTCGCCTATGTGAATGTCCTTGCTGATGCGGAAATCTTCGAGAACCTGCCCCGGTATGCCGATTGGCCGACCTTTCCCCAGATCTATATCGATGGTGAACTGATCGGTGGTTGCGACATTACCCTGGAGATGCACCAGAGCGGTGAATTGAAAAAAGTGATGGAAGAGGCGGCAGCCAAAGTCGCACCGACAGACGACGATCAAGTTTAATGGTCAAATGGGATACCCGCTTTCTTGGCCTGGCGGCTTATATCTCTTCCTGGAGTAAGGATCCCTCATCCCAGGTCGGTGCGGTGATCACTGACGGCAACCGGATCATCTCCCTGGGTTACAATGGATTTGCCGCGGGTGTGGAGGATAAGCAGGAACGCCTGGACGATCGGGACCGCAAGCTCAATCTGACCATCCATGCCGAAGAGAATGCGATGATCTTTGCCAAGCGGGATCTCACCGGTTGCACGGTTTATGTCACCCATCCACCCTGCCCCCGCTGTGCCTCAAAGCTGATCCAGGAGGAGGTCGGGCGGATTGTCTATATCAAGCCCAGCGAAGACTTTCTCTCCCGCTGGGCAGATGATATCCAGCTCTCCAGGGAGATGTATCGTGAGGCCGGTGTCGAGGTGACCGGTTACGCCCTGCAGAAGATCAACCATGAGAATGCCCAGATCACCATTGCACCCGGTGGTTTTTTCAAGAATGTGATGAACCTCTTTCTCCACTCTGACGATTGAAAAAACCCGGCAATATCTGGGTAGCATCCTTTATTCAGTGAATACCCATCCTAAGAATCCAATAGATCGCTCAATGCACGGATGAGGTCGGTTTCGGTGAGCATGCCTGCGACGATTTTATCATCGCCGATGACCGGTAGGCAGCCGATCCTGTTGTCGTTCATCTGCTTGGCTGCCGATGCCAGCGGAGTATTCGCGTTCGTGGTGTAGACCGGGGTATGCATAACCTCTGCGATCTCCACCGGTGCCTCTTTGAAATAACGGGCGGCGAGTTGAAGGTCCCGTCGCGTGACTATGCCTACCACTTGATTTTCATTATCCACAACCGGCAGGTGGTGCATGTTTTTCTTTTCCATTATCTCGAAGGCTAAATCGTAGTTGTCCTCTTGTTGTACGGTAATGGGGGCGGAGCTCATATAGTCGCTTACCAACATCGGTCTCTCCTCTGGTGTTTCATTGTTATAACTAGCCACGGACTGGATAGTGATTCATTTATAACTCAACTTTAGACGAAAAATTCCATAAAAGGCGCAAGGGACTGTTCTTGAAACGCCCCCCAGTCTGTCGGAACCTCCCTGTTTACCCTGAAAAAACAGTAATTTTGTTCCATACTAGATACTTAGGCTCGGATATTAATGGTTTTGATAAGGGGAAGGTTGATGCCAAAGAAGAGTAAATCCAATAAAGCACTTCAAGCTAAGTTCCAGAACAAGCTGAAACAAAAATTCGTCAAAGCTGAACACCACAAAGCCCTGAAGGCCAGGGTGGTTGCATTGGAAAAGGAGTTCAAGGCGCTTCGCAAGATGTTGGAAGGAGGCGCTAGAAAGGCCTCCCCGGCAAGTAAAAGACGCACAACTAAAAAGCCGGTGGCCAGGAAACCCGCTGCCAGTCAGGCCGGGGCAAAGACCAACAACCTGCAGATGATCAAAGGCATCGGTGCCGTCATCGAGAAAAAACTCCTGGAATACGGGGTCAACAGTTATGCCCAGATCGCTGCCTGGAGTGATGCTGAGGTAGAGGATTTCTCACAAAGACTCAACTTCAAGGGCAGAATCGAGCGGGAAGGCTGGGTGGATCAGGCAAAGCAACTACTGGCTGGATAGCCCATGCCTGGGAC
The DNA here is from genome assembly GCF_963455295.1 of Candidatus Thiodiazotropha sp. CDECU1. NCBI lineage: Bacteria > Pseudomonadati > Pseudomonadota > Gammaproteobacteria > Chromatiales > Sedimenticolaceae > Candidatus Thiodiazotropha > Candidatus Thiodiazotropha sp. CDECU1. The sequence continues at coordinate 3,957,621 of NZ_OY734020.1, read as the reverse complement.
CCCGTCTCAAAAACCGGGGCTCCAACCCTAAATCGAGACAAGATCTGGTCTGAATCTCTTGGTATATTGAACCGGCATGGGCCTGAGTCATGATGATAGTAGAGTGCCTGCTTCCAAGGAGAGTTTGATGTCCCAACTGAGCCACTACCCTCATATGATTGCGGCCGATATCGAGCCTGCAGGTCAAATAGTGGTCACCGCGCCATTCGATCAGACACCGATCGCGAGCATAGATAGCGTGGATGGGGCTGGCGTGGAGCAGGCGTTGACTATTGCGCGAACGCTGTTCGATGACCGCTCCCGGTGGTTGCCTCTCTCGGATCGGATAGGGATCCTTAAACGTACCGCCGAGCTGATGACCGAGCGGGCTGAGTCACTGGCACTGGAGGCGGCCAGGGAGGGGGGTAAACCCCTCGTGGATTCAAGGGTTGAAGTGGCGCGGGCCATCGATGGTATCGCGATCTGCATCGAGACCCTGCGTACCGAGGCCGGGGAGGAGATTCCCATGGGGGTCAATCCCGCCTCCCGGGGACGGATCGCCTTCACCCATCGGGAGCCGATCGGGGTGGTGGTGGCGGTCAGCGCCTTCAACCATCCCCTGAATCTGATTGTGCACCAGGTCGCACCGGCGGTTGCCACCGGCTGCCCGGTGATTGTCAAACCGGCCGAGGACACACCCCTCTCCTGCATGCGCTTCATCGAGATGCTCAGAGAGGCCGGTCTGCCGGCTGGATGGGCCCAGGCCCTGATGACCACGGATCTCGAGGTTGCGGAAAAGTTGGTGACCGATCCCCGGGTCGATTTCTTCAGTTTTATCGGTAGTGCCCGGGTGGGGTGGTGGCTAAGATCACATCTGGCCCCGGGAACGAGATGCGCCCTGGAACATGGTGGCCTGGCGCCGGTGATCGTCGAGGCCGATGCCGACCTGGAGGATGCCCTGCCACTGCTCGCCAAGGGCGCCTTCTATCATGCCGGGCAGGTGTGTGTCTCGGTACAGCGGGTGTTTGCCGAGCAGTCGATTGCACGTCGCATAGCGGATGGCCTGGCGGCGGAAGGGAACAATATGCAGGTGGGTGACCCAACCCTGGAGGAGACTGCGATAGGTCCACTGATCCGCCCACGTGAAATGGAACGCATCCATGCCTGGGTCACCGAGGCGGTGGAACAGGGTGCTGAATTGATCTGCGGCGGCCAACCATCTTCCGCCACCTGTTATCAACCCACGGTACTCTTTAATCCACCGGCGGATGCAAAGGTCAGTACCCAGGAGGTCTTCGGTCCGGTGGTCTGTGTCTATGCCTATGATGATATGGATAAGGCCATCGATCAGGCCAATGCGTTGCCCTTCGCCTTTCAGGCGGCTGTCTTCAGCAACAATCTGCAGCGCTCCCTGCGGGGTTATAAGCGTCTGCATGCATCGGCGGTGATGATCAACGATTTCACCGCTTTTCGTGTCGACTGGATGCCGTTCGCCGGTTTGCGACAGTCGGGGATGGGGGTTGGTGGCATACCCCATACCATGCGGGATATGCAGATCGAGAAGATGATGGTGATCCGTTCTAACGAGTTATGACTCTTTGTCTTCGATGCGGCACAGCAAACGGCCTTGACTGAGTCTGGCATCGACCTTGTCACCTATCTCCACCTCACTGCTTGCGTGGATAACGCGCCCATCCTCTTCACGACTGACGATGGCATAGCCCCTGCTCAGGGTATTCAGTGGGCTGAGGGTATGCAGGTCCCTCGCCAGCTGCCCCCATCTTGCCTTCTCGTCCCTGAGACGGCGCTCCATGGCGCGCTGCAGCCGCTCTGTATATAGCTGGTATTGATGTCGCTGACCCTCGATGCGTTGTTGCGGGGAGAGACGGGTGAGCCGGGAACGCAGCCTTTCCAGTCGATGTTGCAGGGTGACAAGATGGAGCTGATGGGCCTGTCTGAGTCGCTGGCTCAGTTCATCGAAGCGTTGGGCGCGCTGTTGCAGACGTTGGCTGGGGTGTTGTCTCAGCAGGCGGTTGCTGAGTGTTGACAGCTGTTGCTGGTGATATTTCAAGCGTCGTGTCTGGTTCAAGGCGAGACGTTGCCTTAGCTGATGCAACTGCTTCACCCAGGCCGCTTGATCCGGTGATACCAACTCCGCCGCCGCTGATGGGGTGGGCGCGCGCTGGTCGGCGACAAAGTCGGCGATGGTGAAATCGATTTCATGGCCGATGCCGCTCACCAGGGGAATCCGGGAGGCGTGGATGGCACGGGCGAGTCCCTCGTCGTTGAATGCCTGCAGATCCTCCAGTGATCCCCCGCCGCGACTCAGGATCAACAGGTCGCACTCACTGCGTTGGTTGGCCAGCTGCAACATCCTCACCATCTGCTCGGCCGCACCCTCACCCTGTACTTGGACAGGATAGATGACCACCGGCAGTGCCGGAAAACGACGCTTCAAGACGGTCAGCAGATCCCGAATCGCAGCACCGCTTGGCGAGGTGATGATGCCGATTTGCTGCGGCATGGCGGGCAGCGGTTGTTTGTTTGCCGCATCGAACAGGCCTTCCGCGGCAAGTTTCTGTTTGAGCTGTTCAAAGGCGAGTCTCAAGGCACCTTCGCCCGCCGGTTCCATATGTTCGGCAATCAGCTGGAACTCGCCACGTGCCTCGTACAGGCTCACCCTGGCGCGCAGCATGATCTGCTGTCCGTTCTGGGGTTGAAAGCGCAGCCGTTGACGTTTCATACGAAACATGGCGCAGCGAACCTGGGCGATCTCATCCTTGAGGCTGAAATAGATATGTCCGGAGGCCGGTTGCGCCAGGTTTGAGATTTCACCGCTGATCCAGATCAGCGGAAAGCTGCCCTCAAGCACTGAGCGTGTTTCCCGCACCAGGCGGGAGACCGTATAGATGTCTCTCTGGGTAAAATCACTCTGTGACGTGTTCAAGCTGTCTGTTTCTTCAGGCCGGATTCAAAGGTATCCGCTGGCAACGGATGGTCAAAGTAGTAACCTTGAAATATCTTGCAGCCGTTGTCACGAAGAAATTGCAATTGAGCCTCAGTCTCGACACCTATGGCGATTGCATCCACCTCCATCTGCTGGGCCATGGTGATGATGGTCTGCACCAGTTTGGCATCCTTGGGATCGGTGGTGATATCCCTTATGAAGCTGCGATCGATCTTCAGTTCGTCAAGGGGAAGCTGTCTTAAATAGGTGATCGAGGCATAACCGATCCCAAAGTTGTCGATACAGAATCTCACCCCAAGTTTTTTTAGGGCCAGGATCTTCTGTATCGCTTCGTCGAGGTTTTCGATCAAGGTGTTTTCATGGATTTCCAGGGTCAACTGATTCGGATTGAATGAGGTCTCCTGCAAGATACCCTTAACTTGATCGGCAAATCCGACCTGATGAAAGTGCACCGCATTGATGTTGACAGATATGCGTCTAAGTGAATAGGAATCTTGCATCCACAGGTTACTGAGGGTCAGGGCCTGTCTTAGGCTCCATTCACTGAGCGGCAGGATCTGTCCCGACTCCTCAGCCACCTGGATAATGGTGCTGGGTTTGATTTGACCCTGGTGTGGATGGTTCCAGCGCAACAGTGCCTCCGCACTCACTATCTGCTCCTCACTGTTGAGCATGGGTTGAAAATGGAGCTGCAGTTGGTTGTTTTTCAGTGCCAGACGAAGATCGTGCTGCAGGCGCAGATGCTCCTCGGCGGCCTGCTGCATGCCAGGCAGGAAGAAGCGGATGGTGTTCCGTCCGGCCTCTTTGGCGCGATACATAGCGGTATCGGCAAACTTGAGGATATCGTCGGCGGTTTCAATCGTCATTGGAAAGATCACGATACCGATACTCAGGGTGATGTGGAGTTCATTATCGTTGATGGTATAGGGCTCAGATATGGTTTTCAGAATCTTCTGTGCACCCTGTTGGGCCTGTTGAGCCGCCAGTTGCGGATCTCCGCTGAGCTCGGAGAATAAAACCACGAATTCGTCACCACCCAGTCTGGACGCGGTATCTTCATCGCGAATCTGTTGTGTCAATCTGTTCGCCACCTCCTGCAGCAGCATATCTCCAATATTGTGTCCCAAGGAGTCGTTGATGGTTTTGAAATGGTCAAGGTCCATGAACAGGACTGCGCCACGGTGGTTGTGTCGCATGCAGCGCGCCTTTGCCTGGCTGAGGCGATCTATCAGCAAGCGTCTGTTGGGCAATTCGGTGAGGATATCGAACGAGGCCTGATGTTCCAGCTTGTCCATGGCGCGCATGCGTTCGATCTCGGCACTGATGCGAGCGGCGATAATGTCCATGACCTCCGCCCACTCAGGTTCCATGTAGAGGGGCTTGCTCGAAGTGACCCAGACGATGCCGATAATCTTGCCCGTGAGATCCCTGATGGAGGTGCCGGCATAGCCCTGGACCTTCAGCAGCACCAAATCCTCATCATCGGGAAACAGGTCCTGCACCCCGCGTGTGTAGAGCTTTGTACCTTCCTTGACCACGGTTTCGCAGGGCGTTCCTGTAAGCGCATACTCAAATTCATCGATGACCTTGTTATTGGCGATCATAGCCAGGGCCTTGATACGCTTGCCTTCGATCAACTCGCCGATATTGGCGCTATCGGCATCGAACCAGTGGCAGAGTTCCTGTGCCACATGTTTGAAGAAGTCGCCACCGGTGATCCCCACCATGCTCTGCATCAGGGTATGCAGGGTTTCGGATGCCCGTTTACGCTCCGATATCTCCTGATGGGTGCCGCAGGCACGCACCGGACGCTGGGCGCTTGGTTCATGTTCGACGGCACCGCCTGAACCCTCGATCCATATCCAGTGGCCATCACTGTGGCGCATGCGAAACTCTACTTTGTAGGGGATGCCAACCTCGATATGCTGCATGACAATAGGCATTATCCGTTCACGATCCGCGGGGTGGAGACGACTTTGCCAATCCTCGATATTGCCATTCACATCACTTGGCAGCAGTCCCAGCATCTCCAGCCAGCGGTTATTTACCGTCAACTCGTTGGTGATCAGGTTCCAATCCCAAAACCCCAATGATGCGCCTTTGATAACCAGGGATAGCTGTTTCTCGGTCTCACGTTGCAGGCTCACATCCATGATGGAGACGGGAATATGGCGTGCCCCATCCACTGTGGTGGAGAGAGGAAACGCAACAATCAGCTGGATACGCCTTCCATCGGCTGCGAGCATGGAGATTTCCGCGGTGAAGCTGGTTTTTTTTTCGCTGCTTGCGATCAGAAACTCCTTGAGTGCGGTGAGGACATCAGGGGTGTAGCTCTCCGGCAGCCAGTGTTGCAGTTGGTACAGGCTGTCGACGGCAAATAGTCGCAGGGTGGCTGGATTGGCATTGATGACCCGGATTAACCGGATATAGTCTGCGATCTCTTGCGGATGGTTGTCGAAATGGCCGCGTATATCCTCGACACCTGAATCGATAAGTTGTTGTAACTTGATTAACGCCCTGGAACTGTCGCCTTCACACAGGGCGATGGCAACGCCGTTGAAGAACTGGTGATATTGGGCTGCCTGGGAAATCAATTTTTGGCTCTTACGGCTATGTTTCAGGCTGAGAATCTGCGCCACGACCAATAGCGCGACAATCACCAAGCCGCTAATCAGCAGTGTCCGCAACACCCATCTCGGTGCCTTCTCTTTGGTCCGGGTATCCGGCCCAAACAGGGTTCTCAGGTTTTCATGATAGACAGAGAGATCGTCGATTTTCATGATCGCCAAATGGTGATCCAGGCGTTTCCGGATAAATGCGGCAGTGGGTGATTTTGGCGAGATGGCCAGGCGTATATCCTGTGGCATGAGCACAATCGGACTGGCAATCGCGGGGTAGATATGGCCCCGGGTGGCGCCAAACAGGCGATTGACCAGACCGGCGTCAGCATTACCTTGGGCTACAGCGCGCAATACCCTGTCATAGGTGTCATACTCGATGAGATCACAAACAATGAGGAAGGATTCGCAAAGTGCCTCGAATCCATTTTCACCCGTGATATAAACGTCATCACGCAAGACGGCGATTCGCTTGCCATCCAGGTCAGGTAAGGATTGGATAGACGACTCTTCCGGAACGAAGATCTGTGCCCAATTACTCACCAGGCTCTGTTCGGTAAATATAAATCGTTGTTGCCTGGCTGGATTGATTGCAATGGCGGGCAGCAGGTCGATCTTGCCTGTGGAGAGGCGCTGCAGGTTATCACTCCAGGTGCCGGCAATATAGTGTAGTTTCCAGCCCTCCTGGGAAGCGATCTCTTCAAGAATCTCTATAAACAGACCACCCGGGTTACCGCTCTGGTTGGTAGTGACCAACGGGGGGTTGTTGTAGATGCCGACCTTCAGCTGGGAGGCGGATTGGTCCGACTGTACGACATCTGCCAGCAATAGCAAGAAGAGCAGGAGATACCTTCCAATTTGGCTGACAACTCTTCTCCGCATAGTCGAAATTCCAATAAAAAACCTTCCTTACCAAAAGCATAGCCCTTCAACACCCGAATGTGAGGTAATTTTCCTCCCTGCTGTGATCTTAGTTCCTCTACAGGAGTTGCTGTTCTCTGTGTCTGATGGGGGCTGTCAGATGGTGTGCCATCTGCTGAGTGTGTCAAGTTCAAAATAGACATTATGGCGGATGTTGTATGTTGTTGTTTTATCGATTTATTTTGCTTAGCGGTTTACCGGCCAACCGGCACCTCCTATAATGCCCGGTTTATTTCACACCACCTGCCGGAATAACTGTTATGCGTGTAATCGAGGAAGCCCTCACATTCGACGATGTCCTACTGGTGCCGGCCCACTCTCTGGTACTCCCAAAAGATGTTGATCTGCGGACCAAGCTGACCCGCGGGATCAATCTAAGTATCCCCCTGGTCTCTGCTGCCATGGACACGGTGACTGAATCCAGATTCGCCATCGCGCTGGCCCTGGAGGGGGGCATAGGTATAGTCCATAAGAACATGACCCCGGAGCAGCAGGCCGCTGAGGTAGCCAAGGTTAAAAAATATGAGAGCGGTGTCATTCGTGAACCGATCACGGTTGGGCCCTATGTGAGTATCGGTGAGGTGGTTGAACTCACCCGGGCGAGAAATATCTCCGGTGTGCCGGTGGTGGATGGCCAGGAGTTGGTCGGCATAGTCACGGGCAGGGATCTGCGATTCGAGCGAAAGATGGATGATCCGGTACGTAATATTATGACCAGGAAGGAGAACCTGGTTACTGTCAAGGAGGGTGCGAGTCGCGACGAGGTATTGCAACTACTGCACAAACACCGCATCGAGAAGGTGCTGGTGGTGGATGACGATTTTGCCCTGCGCGGCATGATTACCGCAAAGGATATTCAGAAGGCCAAGGACTACCCTGGCGCTTGTCGCGATGAGCATGAGCGTCTCCGGGTGGGTGCCGCTGTGGGTGTCGGGGCCGGTACGGAGGAGCGGGTGGATGCACTGGTCAAGGCCGGTGTCGATGTGGTGGTTGTGGATACCGCCCATGGCCACTCCCAGGGTGTCCTGGATCGGGTTGCCTGGGTGAAGAAACGCTATCCCGATGTACAGGTGATCGGCGGTAATATCGCCACAGGCGAGGCGGCCAAGGACCTGGTCAAGGCCGGCGCGGATGCGGTCAAGGTGGGGATCGGTCCCGGTTCCATCTGTACCACGCGCATCGTTGCCGGTGTGGGTGTGCCACAGGTGACTGCGGTAACCAATGTGGCCAAGGCATTGCAGGGGACTGACGTGCCCTTGATCGCCGACGGTGGCTTGCGGTATTCCGGGGATATAGCCAAGGTGCTGGCCGCAGGTGCCTACTCGGTAATGATCGGTGGTATGTTCGCCGGCACCGATGAGTCCCCGGGCGAGGTGGAGATCTATCAGGGTCGCTCCTATAAATCCTATCGGGGTATGGGTTCCCTGGGCGCCATGTCCGGAAAGGACGGTTCCAGTGACCGCTACTTCCAGGAGACCAACGAGAAAGAGAAGTTGGTACCTGAGGGTATCGAGGGTCGGGTACCCTATAAGGGACCTATGGTGGGTGTCATCTATCAGGTGATCGGCGGTATCCGCTCCAGCATGGGTTATACCGGTTGTGCCAATATCGACGAGATGCGCACCAAGCCGGTATTCGTGCGGGTCACCAATGCGGGCGTCACCGAATCCCATGTGCACGACGTCGCCATCACCAAAGAAGCCCCCAACTATCGGCGCGATTGACATGACCACTGATATCCATGCGCATCGGATCCTGATCCTCGATTTCGGATCCCAATACACCCAATTGATTGCCCGCCGTGTACGTGAAGCGGGAGTCTATTGTGAGATCTATCCCTACGACAATCCCGATCAGGGGCTCGCCGGCGTGAAGCCGGCCGGGATTATCCTCTCCGGGGGGCCGGAGACGGTAACCGCCAATGAGGCACCGGCGGCGCCAGCAGAGGTATTCGAGCTCGGGGTACCGGTGTTGGGCATCTGCTATGGCATGCAGACCATGGCGGCGCAACTGGGTGGACAGGTGGCCTCATCGGACAGGCATGAGTACGGTTATGCCCAGGTGCGTGCCCGCGGACACTCCCAACTGCTCAAGGATATCGAAGACCATACCAGTAAAGAGGGGTATGGCTTGCTGGATGTGTGGATGAGCCACGGCGATCGTGTGGAGTCGCTTCCCGCGGGATTCAAGGTGATATGCGAAACGGAGAATGCCCCCATCGCCGGTATCGCCGATGAGTCACGACACTACTACGGTCTGCAGTTTCATCCCGAAGTCACCCATACCCGTCAGGGAAAACGTATCGTCGAGCGATTTCTGTTCGAGATCTGCGGCTGCGAGGTATTGTGGACGCCAGGCAAGATTATCGAGGATACGATCAGCCATGTACGTGAACAGGTCGGCGACAAACAGGTCGTGCTTGGCCTCTCCGGTGGTGTCGATTCCTCCGTGGTGGCGGCGATGCTGCATCGTGCCATCGGTGATCAGCTGACTTGCGTATTCGTGGATAACGGTCTGTTGCGCCTCAATGAGGGTGATCAGGTGATGGCAACCTTTGCCGAACACATGGGCGTCAAGGTGGTCCGGGTGGATGCGGAGGATCGTTTTCTCAAGGCCTTGAGCGGGGTTGCGGATCCGGAACAGAAGCGCAAGATTATCGGCAACCTGTTCATCGATATCTTCGAGGAGGAGGCAGGCAAGCTGGATAATGTCTCCTTTCTCGCCCAGGGCACCATCTATCCCGATGTGATCGAGTCGGCGGGTGCCAAGTCGGGCAAGGCCCACGTCATCAAGTCCCACCACAACGTGGGTGGGTTACCCGAGTATATGAAACTGGAGTTGGTGGAGCCCCTGCGCGAACTGTTCAAGGACGAGGTGCGCAAGATCGGCGTCGAGCTGGGCCTCCCCTACGAGATGATCTACCGCCACCCCTTTCCCGGCCCCGGCCTCGGGGTGCGTATTCTGGGTGAGGTCACCAAGGAGTATGCCGACCTGTTGCGTCAGGCCGACCACATCTACATCCAAGAGCTCTACAAGCACAATCTCTACGACGAGGTCAGCCAGGCCTTTGCCGTGTTCCTGCCGGTCAAGTCTGTCGGTGTGGTGGGTGATGCCCGTCGTTATGAATATGTGGTTTCCCTGCGCGCCGTCAAGACAGTGGACTTCATGACCGCCAAGTTTGCCCACCTGCCGTTCGAGTTTCTGGAAGAGGTATCGAGACGAATCATCAACGAAGTGACCGGTATCTCCCGGGTGGCCTACGATATATCCAGCAAGCCGCCTGCCACTATCGAGTGGGAGTGACCGGCACTCACAGGCAATCTCTGGTACTGGCTGGCACGTGCGAGCAGACTCTTCGGGTATGTTGATTCTGCTTCGCAAGCCTGGGTTGCCCGATTCTGGCCTGGTTTTTCCACCGGTATTAAAAACAATTGTTCTTTGACCGGTTTTTTTACATGACTCAGGCAATATTGAGTGGTTCCGGCAGTTAAGGAATTACAGCCACAGGTCCGCAAGATAAAGATAGCTATTCGGTCACAAAGGGAGCGCTTTGGTAACAAAGCCTGAGCCGCATCGATCTCCTGTAGTCGATCAAGAAAGATGACTTCCCTGCTCTGTACCATGCATTTCGCATGCGCCAGTGCAGTAGGTGGCGCAGGCGACAGGAGGATATCATGAATACCAGAGCATCCCATCCCGCAACAGCAGAACTCCAGCATTTCAATACGCATCCTGTGAAAGCGATGGCGCGCGACAAGCAACAGAGTCGTGTATTGCACTAGCCCCGGTTCCGCATCATGAAGACCGACCCGATCAGCGGTCGCGATGTTGAAGATTGCATGAACCATTGTTCTTTGCTGGACGGCAATCTGACGATCTATCTCGAAACCGAAGAAAATTGCCTGGCGTACAAGGCCATTCCCTTCGATCATCCTAACCTGCATCTGCCATTTCCCGCTGCCGAGGATGATGACCGTGGCGGCTGATGGACTCGAAGTGTTCGTCAAAGTTAGATAATACAGTCGGGTTTTTTGCAGATACGTTGAAGACGAAAAGTATCCTTGAGAATTACGGGGCTTATACGAATACTCCCGCCTTTTGATCCGGCTGGTCGGGCCTTACCGGCACCACACCAGGAGACTGCTGCACCTTACGGGGCCTGAGGTATCTTCCGTTTCCGGTAGAAATGCATTATCGGCCGCACGGACATGCCGTGTAGCACGATGGAGACGGTTACCGCCGCCAGCGTGATGGCGACGATCGGTTCCACCAAGGGTTGGGGCAGGCCATGATTAATGGCGTACATCAAGTAGTAGATCGAGCCGATGCCGCGGATGCCGAACCAAGCCATCATGAAGCGCTGATCCCCTGAGATTGGCGCACCGAGCAGGCCCAGCCATACAGATATGGGGCGAATCACCAGGAACAGCGTTGCCAACAATCCCAATGCGGCGATAGGAAGATGGGCAAATGGTAGCAGCGCTCCTACCAGCAGCACTACGGCCAATTCGCCGATTCTCTCCATCTGTTCGTTGAAGCCTCGCACTGCCTGCATCATGTAGGCGCTGGCGTGATCGGCATGGATGGCATGGGCGATGGGTTCGTTATCAACCTCTCCTTGTGGATGTTTGGTGTTGAATACATGAATCACCCCGGATTGCTCCTTCACCCGTTGTAGAGCCAGGCCCGCGGCGAATACGGCTAGAAAACCGTAGGCGTGGGCGAGCACAGCGACCCCATAGGCGAGGGCGATGAGCCCCAGGGCGAGAAACTCGTCCAGTCCAACGGACTCCTGGTGACGGGTCCTAAGATAGACCACCAGCTTGCCGATGAATGCACCGAGAACTCCACCAATCAGGAGGCCACCGGTGGTAGCCCAGACCACGTCAATCGCCAGCCAACGCAAATCCCCCGGATCCAAGGTTGTGTAGACCCAGCAGACCCAAACCCAGCATCACGAAGGGAAACGCAGTACCGTCGTTAAGTCCACCTTCGCCGGTCAGGCTAAAGCGCAGGCGGTCGCGATCACCCGACGATTTGACCTGGACGGCCGATGCCAGCACCGGGTCGGTGGGCGCGAGAATCGCGCCTAGCAGAACGGCCGCACCTAGTGGAAGGTCGAGTAGCAGAGCGCCAGTCACTGCTATCAGCGCAACGGTGAGGGTCATTGAGACAAAGGCAAGGCGTAGCGGCAACAGCCAGTGCCGGTTCGACAGAGGCAGACCCAGCTTCAGGCCAACTGAAAACAGCGAGATTAGCACCGCTACCTCGGTCGCCCGTTCCAGGAAGGCGGCGTGGTTCAGAGGATTGAGCGTCAATACTCCCCATCCGGCTGGGCCCAGGATGAATCCGGCCGCCAAATAAAGCATGGCGGTACTCAGGGGTAACCTTTTCAGCAGCGTACCCGATAATACCATGGCGATCAGTAACACACCGAGGATAATAGCCCAAGCCGCGAAAGTCATGGCTGGTGTACCTTAAGCCCTTCGTTACTGCAGGCCATAAGGTCCCGTCTGGATTCTTGGTTTCATACTCACAATGTCCTTATGAATGATGGGAACAGAACTGCGGTTACTGGTATGTAAATTTTGTGGTGCAAGTATCCGGCTACAAGCCTGGTCAGGTAGCTAAAGAAGATTAACTCATTTGATCTGGCAATTGCATATTTCCTCTGTGCTGGAGTATTTGAAAAGCTTCAGGCATCAGGAATCAAAGTATTTATCCGGGTACTGAGTAGTTCGTGGACAAAATATTGGCTCGATTAGAGCCCTTTAGGGTGGGGTTTTGGAATAAGAATAAACAAACCCATATTATTTATTTATGCTACCATTAGCGCGATAAATAGTTGCCAAATCCACCCAACCCAGGCATTTCTTTTTGCCGGATAACAGAATATCCCGTGGTCCCACAGGACGGACTGGTCTCTCGATATTCAGTACTTAGTAAAACGTAGTCAGGACAACATTGGACAGACTCGATTGAACTGCTTTCAGTTGAATCGAGTTGCAGTGTGTGGCCTGAATGTATTCCATTAAATTATTTAGGATTGAATACCATGAGCAAAGGACAACACAGCAATAGAGAGATGAAGAAGAAACCGGCCATGACGCCAAAAGAAAAAAAGGCGGCAAAGAAAATAAAGAAAGAACAGCAAGAGTCTACTGGCTTATTCAATAATAGCAGGCAGCCTTAACAGGTGGGCATCTGGTTTGAAAAATATGCTTGAAACCATTTCAAACCAGATCAAGGAAAAATCAATAAGTATCAAAGCGTTTTTATCGGGTGCGCACAGGCGGAGTACACTGAGCAACGATGCGGATACCCGATTGTTGCGCGCTGAGTTGTTCAGCATCGAGCAACTGAATCATCACGCGATAAAGCTTGCCGGCCAGCATAAAATCGATACGCGTCCGGGGCCGGACAGCTTGTTACCGCGGCTGATGGATAATGAGCATGTCCTGGTGGCGGCTTATGATGTTGTGGCAGTCGCAACCACACCAGGACAACGGATCGTGCCAGCAGAGGCCTGGTTGCTCGATAATTTCTATCTCATCGAGCAGCAGATTAGTCTGGCGCGTCGGCATCTGCCGCGCGGCTACAGCCGCCAGTTACCGCGACTCGCAGAGGGTCTGTCTGCCGGATTCCCTCGCATCTATGATCTGGCCTTGGCGTTGATTTCTCACATGGATGGCCTTGTCGACAACGACAACACCACCCAGTTCATCGCTGCCTATCAGAGTGCTGAACCGTTACAGCTGGGTGAACTGTGGGCATTTCCGATCATGCTGCAGTTGGCCTTGCTGGAAAATCTGCGTCGCGTTGCCTTGCGTGTCGCCCGTCGGCGCGAGGAGCGCGACGCCGCTATCGTCTGGGCAGACCGCATGCTCAAAACGGCTGAAGAGGAGCCGAAACTGCTTATCCAGCGACTGGCCGAGTTTGCCAATGCCGATGTACCACTGACCGCACCCTTTGTGGAGGAATTTTACGCTAGACTCCAGGCTCAGGGGCCAGCGATGGCGTTCGTTCAAACCTGGCTCGAGCAAAAACTGCTTGAACAAGGGGTGTCCGCAACGCAACTGTCGTCGGCGGCTGCCCGAACAGCCGCAACCAACCAGATATCGATTGCCAACAGTATTAGTAGCCTGCGTTTTATCGGCACCGTGGACTGGCGTGATTTCGTCGAATCGCTCAGCATCGTCGAACAGACATTGCGAGAAGACCCGACGGGAATGCATGCCATCCAGAACTTCGCCACCCGTGATCGTTACCGGCATGTGATTGAAGATGTGGCCAGGCGCTGTGAGCGCAGTGAGTTGAATGTTGCGCGCGAAGCCATTGCGCTTGCACAGGAAGCGGCAGAGTGTGTGGGTGCCAATGATCGCAGCGCGCATGTCGGATACTATCTGGTCGATCAGGGTCGGCAGCGTCTGGAGCAAACGGTCGACTGCAGTTTGTCGTGGAAGACGCGAGCAAGCCGGACGTTCCGAAATCTCCTTCTACCTCTTTACCTCAGCCCCATCCTGTTGCTCACCGCGCTGGCGACCAGTGTGGTGCTCTCTTCTTTCAGCGGTATCGCATTGGGTGACTGGCGCTACTGGTATTTTGCCATTTCCGGCCTCATCGGCGCCTCGGCGTTGGCTGTGCCGCTGGTAAACCTCATGGTTACGTCCATGCTGCCACCTCGCGCCTTACCTCGCTTGGATTTTTCGAAGGGGATTCCAGATCTCCATCGCACCATGGTGGTTGTCCCTACACTGCTGAGCAAGTCGCAAGAGGTTGATGATCTGCTCGAAGCCCTGGAGATCCGTTATCTTGGCAATCGCGATCCCAATCTCTTTTTTGCATTGCTGACGGATTTCCGTGACGCGCCTGAGTGTACCCAACCCGGTGACGATGCCTTGCTTGCCTATGCACGCACAGCACTGCAAACGCTCAATGAAACCTACAGTGAAGACCGTCCGTGCATCTTCTATCTTTTCCACCGGCCTCGACAGTGGAATGCCTATGAACAGGTATGGATGGGATATGAACGTAAGCGCGGCAAGCTGGAACAGTTCAATTCCCTGCTGCGCGGCGGAGCGCAAACGGCATTTTCGGATATTGTCGGCGATGTCTCCATCCTGGGTTCGATCCAGTATGTCATCACGTTGGACACCGACACGCAATTGCCCCGCGATGCGGCACGCACACTGATCGGTAACATGGCGCATCCGCTGAACCGGCCGGTCTACGATACCAACAGGAAACGTATTGTAAAAGGCTACGCGATCCTGCAGCCACGTGCCTCGATCAGTCTGACCAGTGCAGCCCTGTCGCGGTTTTCGAAATTGTTCGCGGGTGAGTCTGGCATCGATCCCTACACGCGAGAAGTATCCGATGTCTATCAGGATGTCTTCGGCGAAGGATCATTTGTCGGCAAGGGTATCTATGATGTGGATGCCTTTCGTCAGGCCGTTGATGGACGCTTTCCGGATAACCTCATTCTCAGTCATGATCTGTTGGAAAGCGGCTATGCGCGATCGGCGCTGATAACCGATGTCGATCTCATTGAAGAACACCCAGACAGCTACGCCGTCGATATCAGTCGGCGACATCGGTGGATACGTGGAGACTGGCAACTGGTCGGCTGGCTGCTGCCGACCGTGCCTGGAGCGGATCAATCAGAAGGAGCAAAGGCCAGGCGCCAACCGAATCCGCTTTCAGCCTTGTCGAGGTGGAAGCTTTTTGACAATCTTCGCCGCAGCCTGGTACCACCGGCACTGTTTGCCCTGCTGATCGGTGGTTGGCTGTTTGGCCCGGGGCCGTCGTGGTTCTGGAGCCTGCTGGTGGTGATGATGGTGTTTCTGGCCCCTTTGCTGTCCACCTTTTTCGAGTTCATCCGTAAGCCTGCTGAACGCGCCTGGCTGGTGCATCTGATGCAGACCGCCAGACCGCCAGATCGGCTGGTCGCCCAATGGCACACGATTTTCTGACCTTGATGCTGCTGCCCTACGAAACACTGATTAGCCTGGATGCGATCCTGCGTTCGGGTGTGCGTATGCTGTTCACCCGGCGTGGATTATTGCTCTGGCATACGAATTCGTACGCACGCCGTAACGCACGTCGCACACTGGCTGATTTTTTTTCGGAGATGTGGATCGCGCCGGGTGTGGCGCTGGTATCGGCTTTTACATTGAGTGGCGCTGCGTTGCTTCTGAGCGCCCCGGTATTGTTGCTGTGGCTGGTATCCCCCGCGATTGCCTGGTGGATCAGCCTGCCGCTGGTCTCCCCTGTACCCGATTTGAGCGCTGAACAACGCTCATTCCTAAGGCTGGCGGCCCGGCGCACATGGCGCTTTTTCGCAGATTTAGTCGGTCCGGAGGACAACTGGTTGCCGCCCGATAACTTCCAGGAATATCCGGCGCCCGTTATCGCTTCACGTACCTCGCCCACCAATATTGGCATGTCACTGTTGGCGGATCTGTCGGCCTACGATTTCGGTTATATCTGTGCCGGAGAATTCTTGCGGCGCGCCGAAAACACGCTGGCCACGATGGAAAAGCTGGAACGCTACCGCGGCCATTTCTATAACTGGTACGACACCCGCACCCTGAAACCGCTTCTTCCGCAATACGTCTCTTCGGTCGACAGTGGAAATCTGGCGGGCTGCCTGCTCACCTTGCAGGCGGGACTGGCCGAGCTGAAAGATCAGCCGGTGCTGTCTGGAAACGCATTTCAGGGATTACTGGATACCCTGCAGGTGCTGGTGGAGCAGCTTCCTTCATCATCAACGGCCGATCTGGCCAAGAAGGTCAAGTCGCTACAGGACGCACTCACGCCGAATGATCCGCCACGGACACTGGCCGATGCCGATCGCTTGCTAAATGAGATTCAGCGTATCGGGGGTGGGCTGGTAGCATGTCTGCCAGCAGATATTGATATTGACGGCGAACTCTATTACTGGGCGCAGGCATTCGATCAACAATTCCGTGCGCTTCGCGGTGACCTTGGCTACCTGGCACCCGAGCTGGAACAGTTCAGCACCATACCCACGCTGGCGGAGTTGGCCACGAAAGGTTCAGCTTATAAGGACGCGGTGGCGCGGCTCATAACCATCGACGATTTGGCGGGGCGTTGCCGTGAACTGGCGGTGATGGATTTTGCATTTCTCTACGACACAAGCAGTGGTTTGCTGAGTATCGGTTATGACGTGAGTGAACGCCGCCGCGACCCGGCCTGCTATGACCTTCTGGCATCGGAAGCGCGGCTGGCCAGTTTTCTGCTTATCGCACAGGGCCAGCTCCTGCAGAAGCATTGGTTTGCACTTGGCCGCCTGCTGACCAGCCATGGCGGCGATGTGAGCCTGATCTCGTGGAGCGGCTCGATGTTCGAGTACCTGATGCCGCAGCTGATCATGCCGAGTTACCACCACACCCTGCTGGACGAGACCTGCAAAGCCGCTGTGTCTCGCCAGATCGAATATGGCCGACAACGTGGCGTGCCCTGGGGGATTTCAGAGTCCTGCTACAACGCCACCGATATGAACCAGGTCTATCAATATCGGGCCTTCGGCGTGCCTGGTCTGGGCCTCAAGCGCGGGCTGGGAGAGGACCTGGTGATCGCGCCCTACGCCAGCGCACTGGCGCTGATGGTGATGCCGCAGGAAGCCTGCCGTAACCTGCAGACCCTGGCCGCCGATGGTTTTGTTGGTGCCTATGGCTTCTATGAGGCGGTCGATTACACGCCTTCACGTGTGCTGCGGGGCAAGAGTCACGCCATCGTGCGTGCCTTCATGGCGCATCATCAGGGCATGAGTCTGCTGGCCCTTGAGCATCTGTTGCTTAACCAGCCCATGCAGCGCCGATTCCTGTCTGATCCGCTGATACGGGCCACGGACCTGTTGCTGCAGGAGCGCGTACCGAAGAAGAGCGAAATCTTGCACCCGCACGCGGTAGAAGTGAGCGCCGCCGCCCGCCCGCCTGTGGCGGATACCGGCTCCATCATGCGTGTGTTTACCGACCCGAATACACCGGTACCGGAAGTTCACCTGCTGTCCAACGGCAGCTACCACGTGATGGCGACCCATGCGGGTGGCGGTTACAGCCACTGGCGCGACCTGGCCGTCACTCGTTGGCGCGAAGATGCCACTGCCGATGGCTGGGGCACCTTTATCTACCTGCGAGATCGTGATAGCGGGACGTTTTGGTCAACCGCGTATCAGCCAACACTGCGCCAGGCCGATCACTACGAGGCGATCTTCGTGCAGGCGCGGGCTGAATACCGGCGCCGTGATGAGGCCATCGAAGCGCATACCGAGATCAGTGTTTCGCCTGAAGACGACGTTGAGATCCGCCGTGTCACGCTCACCAACCTGTCGTCCCGCACTCGTCATATCGAGGTGACAAGTTACGCTGAAGTTGTGTTGGCCGCGTTGAATGCCGACTTGGCCCATCGTTCTTATAGCAATCTGTTCGTGCAGACTGAAATTCTGCCCGCGCGGCAGGCGATTCTCTGCACGCGCCGTCCACGCACGCCGGGTGAGCAGGTGCCGTGGATGTTTCACCTGTTGGCAGCACCTGGCGTCGTGTCCGATGAACCCTCTTATGAAACGGACCGCGCCAAATTCATTGGCCGGGGTCGAACGGCAGTCAACCCAGTGGTTTTGGATGGCAGAAATGCCTCGTCGACTTCGCCGATGCGGTTGTCGAACACGGATGGTTCGGTGCTCGATCCTATCGTGGCAATCCGCAGCACCATCAGCTTGTCAGCCGATGAATCGGTGAACGTGCAGATCATCTCCGGTGTGACGGACACGCGTGAGGCCGCATTGGCCTTGCTGGACAAGTATTGTGACCGGCACTTCGTGGAGCGAGCCTTTGAAATGGCATGGTTTCAAAGTCAGGAGGTACTGCGCCACCTCAACGCAAGTGAAGCCGATGCACAGCTCTATGGCCGCCTGGCCACCTCTCTTATCTATGCCAATGCCCTGCGCCGTGCGGCCCCCAGCGTGATTGCCCGCAATCAGCTTGGCCAGTCCGGGCTTTGGCGCTTTGGCGTCTCGGGTGATCTGCCCATCGTGCTGCTTCGCATAGGCGATCTGAACCGCATCGACCTGGTTAAACAGGTGCTGCAGGCACATGCCTATTGGCGGATGAAGGGTCTGACTGTGGATTTGGTCATCGTGAACGAGGATTTCTCAGGCTATCGGGCGGTACTGCAAGACCAGATTCTGGGGCTGATCAACGCAGGTCCCGAAGCACACATCATAGACAGGCCGGGCGGGGTGTTCGTGCGGCGCGCCGAAGAGCTTGCAGAAGAGGACCGGGTCCTGTTCCAGACGGTTGCCCGCGTCCTGTTCACCGACAGCGCCGAGACCCTGCTCGAGCAGGTGGAACGGCGCGCGGTGGCAGAGCGCTTGCCGAACCATCTGGTCCCTGCGCTGCAACCGGCAGCCGAACCGGGCCAGCCTCTGGCGCAACGGGAACGCATCTTCTGCAACGGACTGGGGGGGTTTACGCCCGATGGACACGAATACGTCATTACCCTTGAACCGGGGCAGAGTACGCCGGCACCCTGGGTCAATGTCATCGCCAGTCCGTACATTGGTACCGTCGTCAGTGAGGGCGGCAGCGCCTATACCTGGGTGGAAAACGCCCACGAGTTCCGTCTGACCACCTGGCACAATGATCCGCTGAGTGATTGCAGCGGTGAGACGATCTATATCCGTGACGAGGAAACAGGTGAGTTCTGGTCACCGACGCCTTTGCCTGCATGCGGCCGATCCGGCTATGTATGCCGACATGGCTTTGGCTACAGCGTGTTCGAGCATGATCAGGCGGGTATCTCGTCGGAGCTGTACACCTATGTCGCCATGGACGCGCCAGTGAAGTTTGTGGTGGTGAAACTGCACAACCATTCTGGCCGCCCGCGTCGACTGTCACTGACGGGCTATTGGGAACTGGTGCTCGGCGAGTGGCGACACGCGAACCAGATGCACGTTGTGACCGAAACAGACCCGCACAGCGGGGCGTTGTTTGCCCGTAATGCCTTCGGGCGTGATTGCGCCGATCGTGTGGTCTTTGCACAAGTCAGTGAACAAGAGCGAACGGTAACCGGAAATCGCACGGAATTCATCGGCCGCAATGGTGCATTGAGCCGCCCGGCGGCTTTGGGTCGTGAGCGTTTATCGGGCCGGACAGGCGCCGGTCTCGACCCCTGCGCCGCGATACAGACCCAGATCGAACTGGCTGTTGGGCAAGAGCGTGAAATTGTATTTACCTTCGGCGCGGCTAAGCATGCTGAAGAAGCGCATTATTTTATCCAACGCTTCAGGGGTCCGGCCGGCGCACGCCAGGCATTGGAAACGGTATGGGGATTCTGGAACCACACCCTTGGCGCGGTGCACGTAGAGACGCCGGATCCAGCATTGGACCTGTTGACCAACGGCTGGCTGATCTACCAGACGCTCTCCTCCCGGCTCTGGGGCCGCAGTGGCTATTATCAGTCCGGTGGCGCCTACGGTTTCCGTGATCAACTGCAGGACACCATGGCGCTGATCCATACCACACCGTGGCTCGCCCGTGAGCAGTTGATCCGTTGCGCCGAACGCCAGTTCATTCAGGGTGATGTGCAACACTGGTGGCACCCGCCCAACGGCCAGGGTGTGCGCACCCATTTCTCCGATGACTATTTGTGGCTGGCGTATGCCACCTGTCGTTATATATTGGCGACCGGTGACACCGGCGTGCTCGATGAATCCGTACACTTCCTGGAGGGGCGCGAGTTGAATCCGGGAGAAGAGGCCTACTACGATCACCCGCAACGTTCGAATGAGACGGCAAGCCTCTATGAACATTGTGTACGTGCGATCAAACATGGACTGCGTTTTGGTGTGCATCAACTGCCGCTGATGGGCTGCGGCGACTGGAACGACGGCATGAATCTCGTCGGTGGAGAAGGCAAGGGTGAAAGCGTTTGGCTGGCGTGGTTTCTATACGAAAACCTGCAACTGTTTGCGGGGTTGGCGCGTAGCCGGGACGATAAAGTCTTTGCCGAACTTTGCACCGAACAGGCCTCTCAACTGCGCGGTAATATTGAGGCCAGTGCTTGGGATGGCGATTGGTATCGACGGGCCTGGTTCGATGACGGCACCCCTCTGGGCTCTTCCGACAACGACGAGTGCCAAATCGATTCGATCAGTCAGAGTTGGGCGGTCATCTCAAACGGTGGTGATCCCGCGCGAGCCCGCCAGGCGATGGCGGCGGTGGACAAACGCCTGGTGCGACGCGATGCGCAGCTCATCCAACTGCTTGATCCGCCCTTTGATAAATCAGACCTTGAGCCGGGTTATATCAAGGGATACGTACCCGGTGTGCGCGAAAACGGTGGCCAATATACCCACGCCGCCATTTGGGCCACAACGGCATTTGCCATGCTGGGCGACAAGGAACGTGCGTGGGAACTGTTCGCCATGCTAAACCCCATCAATCGCGGCAGCCGACCGGAGGAGATCGAACGCTACAAGGTCGAGCCCTACGTCATGAGTGCGGATATTTATGGTGCAGCGCCACACACGGGGCGGGGCGGTTGGACCTGGTACACCGGCGCGGCGGGCTGGATGTACCGATTGAGCGTGGAAACACTTCTGGGCCTGCAGCTGGAGGGCGACCATCTGCGTATTGCACCCTGTGTCCCGGTCGATTGGGAGTCGTACAAGATTCATTATCGCTACCGCGACACCTACTACCATATCACCATCCAATGCGGTGGTGAAAAGTCAGATCACGTGACCCGTGTGACGATGGATGGCTTGGTGGTGAATGAGACCGGCCTGATACCCCTGCTGGATGATCGCCAGGAGCACTATATTGAGGTGACGCTGAGGTAGCGGCATGGATTCGCGCAGAAAACCGCAGGAACCAGAGAATCAGAAATACATGGCAGGTAATTTCGCCTGCCGGATTTGAATCAGGAAAAAAGCGGATATGAATGTGCATTCTATTAAACGAAGTATACCGGCAGGCAATGATGAAGCTTCACTTTCCTAACCCAAGCCGCTATTTTGATGAGAAAAGCAGCCGCATTCTGTTTTGGGGATATGACCGTACGATTGAGGTTTCTTTCTTTTTGGAGGCGGCTGCCCTCAAACGGCTCTCTCCCAAGATGAATAGTACCGAGACGGATTTATTGAAGGCATTCGATACTGCTCGGGAGAGGATCTGTGAGGTTGCGGATAAGGTCTATGAGCGTGGTGGAGCTGGTAAAGGAACCTATGCTTACGTCCTGGCTGCGGGAGATTTCTGAGGGCTGTGTCTTGTATGAGTTGCACTAGGAATTTGTCTGACTTGATGTGGTGGCTGATCAGATGGATACAGATCGGTAGAGTAATGTAGGGGTCGCCCAACTCCCTCGAGAACTTATTGATCAATGGTACGCATCCTGTGCATTGAAGACGCTGGGGCGTGGTGTTGTTGCCCTATTATAATAGCATTGGTTCTATGCAACCCCCCTTAGTAACTTCCTTTCTATGGGGGTTTGGGAAACGCCAGTGGGTGTTCAGGTAGGCTCGTTTGAATTCACTCTTCCTCTGTACGAGTAACCATGGCAAAGTGGGGCAGTGGCTACAAGGCCAGGGGTGCCGATGCACCGCGAACGCCCTCCGAACTGCGAGCGTCGATGACATGGGTGCAGAGGCTCAAGTGCGTGTTCAATATTGACATCGAGACTTGCGGTGCCTGCGTCGCCGCCATGAAAGTCATCGCCTGCATTGAAGATCCGGCGGTGATCAAGCAGATCCTCGATTATCTGAAGCACAAAGCCGAAACCGGCGGATCCAGAGCACTACCCGAAAGCCGGACGCCACCAGTTGGACTGCACGATGGGCTGTTTGACTGACAGCCCGAAAATCAAAAGTTCCAACCAGGATGCTGCGCTCACGCCACTGCGGCAGGGATTCGCCGTGCCGAAAGTCGGAAATGGATGGAGCCGCTTGTGGGAGTGGAGGGTAAGTTTTCAGTGTTGCTGGCTCCCTGTCAGCCGTATTCGGAGTGGATTGCATGGTTGTCAAAAGAGTCAACAGCAGTCAGAAGCTGTTGGACGTGTGTAAAAAGGGTGTTTATTCTTTCGCGTATACTTTTTTGAGTATTTTGCAGGATTTTCTGAGCATGGTATTTTTCAAGGTATTATCAATTAACGGGAAAATAAGTCGTTGAAAATAAAAGCTAAAAAAGGCTTATTTACAATAGAATGGGAGTGACAGGAACTGGCGGGCACTGGCTGGCAACTGCGGGCAACAAGCATTTATCTATGCAGATAGAGAACAATATGAGAACATCGAGCGCTCCATGGAATGGAGAACGATATGCTTCAAGCCGCGATCACGACCGGTCGCCACACAGCCCCTCTTATAAACGGCACCGGCCGGAACAGACCCTCCTATACCAGATCATTGAACAATGCTACCCGGAGTTCAGGGATGTGATGGCTATGCAGGGCAAGTCGTTGCCCCTGCATGTGCAACAGGAATTTGCCGATTACCTCAAATGCGGGCGGTTGGAACACGGATTCCTGCGGGTGCAATGCACCCACTGTCATCATGAACACCTGGTGGCATTCAGTTGCAAGCGCCGTGGATTTTGCCCCAGCCGTGGCGCCAGACGCATGGCCGAAAGCGCAGCGCTGCTGGTCGATGAGGTATTACCGAAGCAACCGATACGCCAGTGGGTGCTGAGCTTCCCATTTCAATTACGGTTCCTGTTCGCCAGCCGTCCGCAACTGATGGGGCGGGTACTGGGGATCGTTTACAGGGCCATATCGTCCCATCTTATTAAGAAGTAGGGATTCACTCGAAAAACCGCGCAGACTGGTGCGGTGACGCTGATCCAAAGATTCGGCAGTGCGCTCAATTTGAACGTGCATTTCCACATGCGCACCCAACCAGCAGGAATTGACAGAGCTGGTGCATACGATCAGCCATCGGGTTGCCGGGTTTCACACTTCTCTACACGGCACAGCAACAGAAGGATAGGCCGCCTGGCGGCCTGTTGCCTGAACTAAGCCGGAAGGACGGGAAGGCAGTGGAAGCGGGCGGATTCAACCGAAAATCCAGTAGATTGAATAGATTGAGGACGGATAGACGGATGATTCAGGCATATCCAGGCCCTAGTTATCTGCCTTGATATACATGGGTGATAGCGGTTATTCTCCTTATACTTTTATATAGATAAGCCGGGATTATTGTACATCACCCCCCCGATTGGTGAATATCGATCGTGCGCCCCCACCAATTTGGCAGAAAAAAATACACAGAGCCTCTTCGTCTAGTGAAGCATATTGAAGCACGGTTTCCTTCCCGCTTCTGAAAGAAGACTGCAATTTGTAATCTCGCCGAGGGTGACTGTGTGATCACTCATTACTTTCGTAACAATCGCTTAGAATTGACGGAGAGGACAGATGGCAGTTAGATGAAACGCTTCAATAAAGCAGCCCTTCCAAAGTAGCCGCCAGCTCTTTTGGTTCGAATTTCGGAACATACGCATCAGCACCCACGCCCTTGCCCAGGCATTGATTAGCCTCAGCGGTCAAAGATGAGTGCATTACTACCGGTATATCCTTAAACCTATCATCGCTTTTAATTTTTCTCGTTAAGACATAGCCGTCCATTTCAGGCATCTCGACATCTGTCAGGATGAAATTTACTGTGTCAGTTATCATCACACCATCTGCGTCTGATTTCTCCGCTAGCTCGTTTAACTTATCCCAAGCTTCTGCACCGTTTCTAACGCCTATGTGCAGAATACCCATGCGATCAAGTGTACGTTTAATTTGGCTTCTTGCCACACTTGAATCATCGGCAAATAAGACAGTTATGCTGCTGCGACCCTTATGAGGCTCAATACCACTATATATATTTTGGTCTTCGTAAAAGCCGGCAGTTTCAGCGAGTATTTTCTCCACGTCCATAATCATGACCAGACGCTTATCCTGTAACTCAGAGACAGCGGTTACAAGACCACTCATCTGACTTGTAATCATTGAAGGAGGCGCTTTGACGTCATCCCAGTTCAAACGCTCTATTGTGTCCACTGCGTGAACTAGAAAACCTTGTACATGCTTATTGTACTCTGTGATCATGAGGATATTAGGCTGTTCTTCAGCCTGAAGATTACAGAACTCTGAGAGGTTGATTACTGGCACCATACTGCCTCTCAAGCTCACCATACCCTCTACTGCCTTCGGCATATCAGGGGCTTGCGTTATCTCAGGTATATGCATAACTTCCCTGACCTTAAACACATTGATACCAAAAACTTCCTCACGCCCGCTTGTTACATTTTTACCCAAGCTGAACAATAAGACCTCCAACCTATTAGTTCCAGCAAGCTGAGTTCTCGCATCAATAGATTGCATAAGCTTTGACATATCTCCCCCCAGACTAAACCGTGAATTTCATGGCAAGTTTATCCAGACTTACAGCAAGCTGGGCCTGCTCACTACTTGCTTGTGATGTCTCCTCAGCGCCCTGTGCAGATTCAGACGAGAGATCACTTATAGCAACTATGTTGCGGTTGATCTCCTCGGCCACGGTACCCTGCTCCTCTGCAGCAGTGGCTATCTGTGAATTCATCTCCTTTATACGGGCCACCGCATGGCTGATCTCGTTGAGTGCCTCATCTGCTCGTTCAACCTGATGCAGGCTATGTTTGGCTTTATCCTGTCCTTGATTCATTGCCGCTCCCGCATCCTTCGCACCCTGCTGTAAGCGCTCTATCATGCCCTGTATTTCCTGTGTGGATTGTTGAGTTCTACCTGCCAAGGTACGTACCTCGTCAGCCACTACGGCGAATCCCCTGCCTTGTTCTCCCGCTCTCGCCGCTTCAATTGCAGCGTTGAGCGCAAGCAGGTTCGTCTGTTCTGCGATCCCTCGAATAACGTCGATTACCGCACCTATACTGTCACTCTCTGCCTCCAACCTTTGAATTACATCTGCAGCCAGTTGAACCTCTTTGGCCAAATCCTCCGTCGCAGTAAGTGCGCTAGCAGCCACTGAAATCCCCTCGTTAGCCTTTTCATCTGCGTCATGTGCTGCTCCATCAGCCATTCCGGCATTCCGAGCTACGTCCTGAACGGTTATAGTCATCTGATTCATGGCAGTTACAACCTGTTCTGTTTCGGATTGCTGTTGCTTTATTCGATGACTTGTTTCGCTGGTTATAACCGAAGTCTCCTCAGCCGCAGAAGCCAACTGTATAGTCGAAGCTTTCAACTCTGTAATAACACTCCGGAATTTATTACCTAGGTCATTGAATGCGCTAATAACTTGCCCAAGCTCGTCATTTGATGATGATTCACATTGAATTGTAAGATCCCCCTCTGCCATTCCATTAGCAGCGTTATTTAGCTTTTTAACTGTCTCTGAGACACTTCGAATGGTTATAACGGAGAGAAATATGAGAAAACCAACACCAGCTAGAATCAGGCAAATGAAAACAATGCCAATCTGGTGATCGCGCTCCATAGCTTTTTCGTACTCCGAATTTGCAACATCAAGTTGTAATTGCCAAAGATCCTCAGCAACTTTATGAGCAGCTTCAAATGCCGGGTTTGTCTTGCTCGACAAGTGAATAGCGGAGTTTAAGTAGTCGCCACTCTCGATATACTTTATTACCGGCCTCAAACCATCATTAACAAATATGGCGCGCTTTTGAGTGAATTTCTGCGCCAGTATTTCCTCGTCCGGTGTCAGATATGTCGACATATACTCTTTCCAGACTTCATCGATAGTTTTTATATTTTGATCTACCTTTTTTAAATGTAGCGACACATTATGCTTATGCAGAACAGCGGTTTTTGAGTTGGGATCATGCTGAAGGGAGAAGAGCAACTGACTTCGATTTTCCCGCATTAATTCAATGATCTGACTGATCTGGCCAGTCGGTATCAGTCGATCCTCGTAGACAGTTTTCATTGACGCTTCTCCGCTCTTCATTGCGTATATGCCTAGCGAACTAATGACAAGCATGACTACCGCAGCAAATCCAACTAAAAATATCAGACGTGCACGAATAGTTATTTGATTCATCAAGCCCATAATGCTACCCCCTTACCAAAGAGTGATATTCGTTATTCGACGTTTGAACAAAAATCGCGGGGATTGGGCGATTGAACACAAGCAGAATGCTAGGTGAAGGACGGGATCTGGGACCTTCGGGTGACTTAAAACGAAGTAGCGACCGGACCCAGGGAAACTTTACAAATAATAAAGCAGAATTATCCAGGGAAATACCCCTTTTGAGCTGTCCAATAATCGCACGAAAAATAGGGTTTTATAACTCAAAAAGATAGAGCAATGAGAAGCCTTCGTCATCACAGTTTTTTTACATCGCACCAAATCTTCCGGGTTGCCATATTTACACTAAGAGCTGCACCTGCATCATTTTCGACACTCAGATCAATCACAGACCGAACTAACATAATGAACCGTTGTGCTTTATGGTAGTAGATTACAAATCTGGTAAAAAAGTTACTTTAAGTACGGGTGGCAAAACAATACTGACAGTTCTTACTACAAACAAATAACATCACTGATACTTCAGTTAAACCTAACCATGCGCCTCTACATTATCAGCCACAACACAGCACATTATCTTCGGTGATCTCGATAATCAGGCTGTCAGGCAGGAAGTCCTGGGCGATCAGATGCTCAAACAGCTGTTTTCGAAAGCCGGTATCGTTTAACAACCGCACCGAGAGGTTTAGAGCAATCGCCACTTTTTTCTGATAGTGACGATGTTGCTCCCGTTGAAACTCTACCGCCTGTTCAATCAGCGAGGACATCACGCTGGTAAAGAGCCGGCCGTCTTTTTCCAGCACCGAGAAGGGGTCGCTGGACCAGTCCTGGCCCGCGACCGGGACCACGTCGGTATGGCCCGACAGCTCATCATGCCTGGTTGATCTGCGACTCCACGCTGTTCAATAAGCCGATGATGGTTTGTGACAGGGGTTCTATCTCCTGGTAGACCGCCTCTGCCTGTTGGTCTTTGCCAGCCTCCTTCAGCTTGATGATCTCCTGAATCAGGCGATGCAGTTTGCTGTGGGGGGCTTCGATATCCCGCATCTCGGCGACCTCGCCATACCTTTCCAGCCCTTCGCTGTAGTACCACTTGCCGAGGATGCAGTCGTGATGGGAGACAGCCTCCTCATGGGACAAGGCATCTCTACCGTCCAGGAAGTCGCGTAGGCGTGCTTTCCAGGCCAGATGGGCCGACTTGGCGGCGCTGAAATCGAGCCCGCCGTCACCGGAGAACTTGAACTGCTGGATGACTCCCTGCAGATTGGCTGCAAATTGACCCAGCGAGCTGACGGTTTCCGAAGTCTGCTTGGCGCCCTGGGCAGTCTGCTTGCTGCGGTCGTTGATATTGAAGATGTTCTGCTTGATCTCTTCAGATACGGCACGCTGTTGTTCCGCTGCGGTGGCGATCTGGGAGTTCATGCGATTGATGGTATCGACCGCCTTACTAATCTGGTCCAGGGAGTTGAGAGTGTGACTCGCCTGGGTCACGTTCCGGTCCACTTTTTCCCGGCCGGTGGCCATCACCGCAACGGCCTGTTGGGTGCCGCTCTGCAGTGACTGGATCATGGATTCGATCTCGCCGGTGGATTCGTGGGTACGGTTGGCCAGGCTGCGCACCTCGTCAGCAACCACGGCAAAACCGCGGCCTTGTTCGCCAGCACGAGCTGCCTCAATGGCGGCGTTGAGCGCCAGCAGGTTGGTCTGCTCGGCTATGCTTTTGATTACATCGATCACCGTGCCGATATGTTCGCTCTGTTGCTCCACTTCCTGGATGGTCCGCTCCGCCTGCTCCACTTCTGTTGCCAGTTCATTGATGGCGTCGGCGCTCTCCTGCACCATCTGACGACCGTTCAGGGTCTCCTGATTAGCTGAGCCGGCTGCTTCCTCAGCGATGGCGGCGTTTTGCGCTACTTCGGTGATACTACTAGCCATCTGGTTCATGGCTGTGGCCACCTGGTCGGTCTCCTGCTCCTGCTCCAACACGCGTTGAATGATCAGGCGGGTGTTGTCCGAAGTCTGTGCCACTGCACTGATGACCGACTCGGTGGAGTGGGCGGTACGCTGTATCAGGTTACGGATTTTACTGACAAACTGGTTAAAGCCCTCGGCAAGTTCACTGAGTTCGTTTTTGCCTTTACTGTCGAGAGCAATCATCAGATTGCCTTCACCGTGTGCAATGTCCTGCATGGTGTCCGCTGCGAACACGATGGGTTTGCAGATGGCGCGTGAAATCAGCCAGCTGATCAGCAGTCCCGCCAGCAGACCGAAGATGAGCAGTCCCAATACCAGCCTGTCGACTGAATCGGCTGTATCCATTAACTGCTGACTGGTCTCTTTGATGGTTGTCTCTTGATGCTTGACCAGATCAGCCAGGTCGTTGTGTAACTCTTCAAGCGCGGGATTGAATTCGCTGCTGAGCAGCCAGGCGTCACTGCGCCAGCTCTTACCGCCGTGGATCTCCTGCATCTTTTGCGCCCGCTGTTTGAACAGGCTAAAGCTTCCGCCGAACTGTTCCACTGCGTCTGACTGTTCCAGGGTCAACAAATCTTCCTTCTTTTTCAGCTCCAGCAGCAAGCTGTCAATGCGTTCAATGTAGAGCTTCATGTTGTCGATGCTGGCGTCACTGCGGAAGGCGAGATAACCGCGTATACCGTTCATGACGTTGCTCCAGGCATAACGCAGTTCAGTCAGTTCGAACAGCAATTGCCTGCGCTCGTCGTCAGGTTCCTCTTCCATTTCGGAGAGGATCATCTCTGAAGTCAGTTGCAGATGGGTACGGCTCAGGGGGTTGATCTGATCGTTGGCAAAAGCGATGCCTGGGAAATTCTTTTCAAAAGTTATCGATTCGCTGAGCAGGTGATTGGCGTTGGATTCGAAGGTTTGAAGCTTGGTCTGAATATTCGATACAAGTTGTGATGCCTGGCTGCTCTCGATGACGGCCGGCATTGCCTGGAGTTCCTGTAACAGTTTCGAGGCCTGCTTCAGGTGCCGCTTGTGCTCATCCAGATGGTGGGACTCTTTGGTAAGCAGGTGGAAACCGAGGGAGGCTGCGGAACGTTCCAGATAGCTTGACAGGTCTTCAGCCAGGATAAGCGTATGCTGCTTGTCGTGTACAACGTCTTCGATTTTCTCGCCGACGCCCTTGAGGCTGAACAGTGTAATTGCGGAACTCATGGTGAGCACTGCGAGGATGAGGCCGAAGCCGATCCACAATCGAGTGCGAATGGTCAAACTGCTGAATAGTTTTTGCATGGTCGTTTCCCGGTATCAAAGTGCTTTTCATGGGTGTCTGCGCTGCTTTATATTCTTTGATGCGTGTGCCCGTGCTTCACGAGTGGGCCACATACAGGCGCTGTTTGTTTTTGTCTGTGTAAAGGAATTTGGTGACTATGGGCCAGAAATTCCTTTCAGATTTTCTATTTGAGTAGGGATATCGGTCTGTCTGCGAGGTTCTTTAACTCTGTTCCGGCGTTAACGTGAACGGTATCGCGCTCTAGCGCTCGATGTGTTTTTTTTAAGGCGGGATTATTTCCTTCGCGGCGGTGTTTGGTTACCGCTCAATATTCTTGGCCAGCGGTCATGCACCGCATCTTCCATCTCCGGCGTAATGGTCACTACGTAGACCCGGCGTTCATGCTCCCAACGGGCCACAGGCCCTGTATCCACTTGCCTGGCGTGACGTCGAACCAGTGGCTGACGCCCTCCATATCCTTCTCCATGAACTGGCTGATGGCCAGTTTGACCGGGATCGGCCGCCAGCGGTCCCAGCGTCCGCCGTAGATGGAGTCGAGCCGTGCCCAGCCCCCCAGTGGCAGTTTGCCGGCCTGTTGCCTGAACTAAGCCGGAAGGACGGGAAGGCATTGGAAGCGGGCGGATTCAGCCGGAAATCCAGGGGATTGCATAGAATGAGACTGGAAAGATGGATGATTCAGGCATATCCAGGCTCAAGTTTTCTGCCTTGATATACATGGTTGATAGCGGTTATTCTTCTTATACTCATACTCTAATACTCTCAGCCTGGATACGTGATGACGATGGACGGCCGCTTTACTGGATCGCCCTACAACAGGATATCGACCAGCATGAAGAAGGCCGAGGCGCTGCTGCATGAGAAACTCACCGAAAGGGCATCCTTGCTCAATGCCAGCCCGGTGGGAATTGGCTTGGTACGTAACCGAGAAATCCAGTGGCTCAATCAACGTTTTCTCGACATGCTGGGTTATGCGGAGGAAGAGCTGCTGCAAAGAAACAGCCGTTGCGTCTATCCGAGTGATGAAGAGTACGAGCGGGTCGGCAGGGAAAAGTATGCCCAGATTGAAGCAACCGGCGTGGGAGAGATTGAGACAGTCATGTGTCATCGCGATGGGCACACGCTGAATGTGCTGCTGCGATCTGTGCCGCTGGACGAGTCAGACATGTCAGCCGGCACTATCTTCACGGCACTGGACATCACCCAACGGAAACAGGCCGAGGAAGAGCTGCACTTGTTTCGCAACCTATTCGATCAAACCAAGGATGCCCTTTTCGTGGTCGACGCGGAAACCGCAGATATAGTCAATTTCAACCTGGAAGCCTGCCGCAGCCTGGGTTATTCGCACGACGAGCTGTCCAGTCTGCGGATACCCGACATAGCAGACCCAGTCGAGTCTGGCTCGCAGACTTGGCGGGAATTCATACAGCGCTTCGAGCCAACAGGAGAATTGATTTTCGAGGCCAGGCATAAACACAAAGATGGCAGTCAATTTCCTGTAGAAATCACTGCCAGACTTATCGACTACCAGGACAAATCCTATTTGGTTGGTGTGGTGCGGGATATCACTGAGACCCTTAAAGCCAGGCAGGCCTTGCTGGATAAGAACAGAGAGCTGGAGACATTGCTGAACACGATTCCCTCTCCGGTCTATTTTGAAGACCGCGAGCTACGTTACCAGATGGTCAATCGCGCATTCCTGGATTTCATGGGTAGGACCGAAGATCGTGTGATAGGGAAGACCAATACTGCGTTTTTTCCTCCGGACGTAGCGCAGACCTTTATGGACGTTGACAGGATCGTCATTGGTCAGGGCCGGCAGGTGACGGACCATGAACAGAGGGTGCCCGATCCAGACGGCCGGCTCCACTGGTTCAGCACCACTAAGACGCCGTTGACCGACAGTGCGGGTGAAGTGGTTGGCTTGGTCGGTATCAGTACCGACATCACCCCGCTGAAGGAGCTGACTGAGCAGCGTCTCAGCAAGGAACAGGTTTTGCGTGAGGCGTTGGTCCGCGAGGTACATCACCGCATCAAGAACCACCTACAGGGTGTGGTTGGGATGCTCCACAACCTGACCTACTCCTGCACAGACATATCCCGCTGCCTGGAAAAAGCTATAACCCAGGTCCGTACTATTGCCACCGTCTATGGTCTGTACAGCCAAGCGGGGACGGAACGCCTGCAGATCGACGAGTTGGTGCAGGCCTGTATCAATGTCTATCCGAACGAGCAGGTGGCTCAGATAGACTTTCAGGCAGACAGATCCACGGTCATCAATTTGGCCAGAGAGGAGTCGGTGCCAATGGCGCTTGTGATCAACGAACTGATCGCCAACGCGTTGAAACACAGTAAAAGATCAGCTAGCAGGGGCGATATCAAGGTATCGCTGAGCGCGCATGGGCAACAGGCTCGGCTCTGCCTGGTCAATTCCGGCGAGCTGCCCAGCGGATTCGATTTTTCCAGTGGTAAGGCAACGGGCACAGGCCTGGAGCTTTTGCGTACCCTACTACCTGCTGAGGGTGCTCATCTGGATATCCACCAGGAGGCTGGGCGGGTGGTCACTGAACTAGCTCTCGAAGCGCCACTGATCTGGTTGGCTGTTTAGTTTTTGCAACATGCCATCGAAAGACTACCTAAATCGGGTCTCTCTTCTGGACTCAGGCATCAGGGAAAACCACAATTGTAATTAGGTCTTTTACTTTGATATATATTAGTTAGAGAGAAACGACTATCCTGAAGTTTGTGAGATATGAATTCTAACGCTACGATGATCATGCTGGTTGATGATGACCGTCTGGTGCTTGCCTCCCTGAGTCCCAGTCTGCAAGCTGCCGGCTATGAGGTGAAAACCACCACTAGCGGCAAAGAAGCCATCGATCTTTGTCAACAAATGCCTCCTGACCTGGTGGTTCTCGATATGCGTATGCCGGGCATGGATGGCATTGAAGTAGCTCATTGGTTACGCCATAACACCCAGATTCCATTCATTTTTTTGACCGCCTACGGCGAGGATGACGCTATCGAAGAGGCGGTGGATAGCGGCGCGCTGGGCTATCTGATCAAGCCTGTTGATCCCCCGCAATTGCTGGCGGGGGTGAAAACTGCGCTACAACGAAGCGCAGAGAATCGCCTGTTACTCCAGCGCGAGGGACAGCTGACTCAGGCGCTGAATGGCGATCGCACCGTCAATACTGCGGTTGGCATTCTTATCGAGCGTGAGCACATGAGTGAGCAGGAGGCCTTCGATCGGTTGAGGAATCAAGCCCGCTCAAGTCAGCGCAAACTCCCTGATTTAGCACGTGAGTTGGTGCAAGCTGCTGAATACCTAAACAAATTATCAGGGGCAAATACAACAACTTCAGGTTCGCACTAGACCGCCGATGTCGAATGGAGGTTAGCAATTTAAACCGAGAGAGGGTCGTGATCAGGGCTCTGTTGTAAAAAGCCTTTCCGCCCTCTAAAGTTTTAGGGAGATCTGCCGAAATCCCTATTTGATTGGACAGCAGCACAGTTCAAAAGGACCCAGCCCCGTCCGCGCCAAAAACAGCAGGCCCGACCAACGTTCCTGCCACGGCCCAGCCCCCGCCAAATACCAAGAAAGTGCTGCACCATATGGCAGCCAAAGATTTCCCTCGGGGTATGTTTCCATGGGTGGGGTATCTAAAAGCACTAATGTCACAGAGACCGGATCTGTCGCGGCTTCTGCCGACCTGTCAAACCGTCTGTTGTCGCAGGCCTTGGAGCAGACGGCCGATATCGTTCTGATAACTGATAGCCAGGGCGTCATCGAATATGTGAATCCTGCGTTCGAGCAAACTACCGGTTATTCCAGCAATGAAGCGGTGGGTGAGCGGCCTTCCCTGTTGTGTTCAGGTATTCATGACAAGGCGTTTTACCGCCAGCTTTGGTCCACCATTGCAAACGGGCAGGTATTCCGCGGGGTGGTGGTGAACCAACGCAAGGATGGCAGCTACTATCACGAAGAGAAAACCATCACCCCCTTGATTGGTGAGAATGGTGACCTTACCCATTTCGTTTCCACCGGAAAGGATGTGACCGAACGCGTCCGGGTGCAACAGCAACTACATGAACTGGCCTACTTTGATGCGCTGACAGAGCTACCCAACTGGCGCTATCTACAGCAGTTACTAGCCCAGGCGGTACACCAGGCAAAACGTCACAACGACACGCTGGCAGTACTCTTTCTTGATCTGGACCAATTCAAACGGGTCAACGATGCATTGGGCCATGCCAAAGGTGACCAGCTCCTGCGAGAAGTTGCGCATCGCCTTCGCGCCACCCTGCGTGAAGAAGATACGGTGGGCCGTAGTGGGGGGGATGAGTTCGTGGTTCTGATTCATCAGCCGCAAAAGATTGAGGATTTGGTCCGTGTCGCCGAGAAGTTGCTCAAGCAGCTAACCCAGCCTTTTGTGCTGAACGGGCAGGAACATCGTATCGGTATCAGTATCGGCATCAGTGTCTACCCGCAGGATCAACAGACACCAGGAGACCTGCTCAAGGCAGCCGATATGGCAATGTACCGCGCCAAGTCAGATGGGGATTCACGATACCGATTTTTCTCCCGCGACATGGAGACGGAGGTGGTCGATAGGATCAGGCTGGAGCAGTGTCTGAGACAAGGATTGGTCCGTCACGAATTGTTGAACTTCTACCAACCGCAGTACGACCTGAGCAACGGAAGATTGACCGGTACTGAGGCTCTGGTTCGTTGGCATCATCCCGTGCATGGGATAATAGGCCCGGATCGGTTCATCCCTGTCGCTGAGGAGACAGGGGATATCATTGATATTGGCAACTGGGTCCTGACAGAGGCCTGTCAGCAGATAGCCGACTGGACAACAGAAGGACTTCCTATCAAGCAGATGTCGGTGAATCTATCTCCCCGACAACTGGCGCACCCAGATATTGTAAACCAGGTTAGCAGACTAATCTCTGAGCACAGTTTTCTTACTGGTAAATTGGTGCTCGAGCTAACTGAGTCATCACTTATGCAACACCCAGACCAGGCGGCATTGACTCTGGCTAGCCTGAAGGACCTGGGGGTGAAGCTATCGGTAGACGATTTTGGCACGGGGTATTCCAGTCTTAGCTACTTGCGCCGGTTTCCCCTGGACTGCGTCAAGATCGATCGTTGCTTTGTCAAAGATATGGAAATTGACAAGGCAGCGACCGCGCTTGTAGAGGGTATCGTACGTCTGGCCCATAGTCTGAACATGAGTGTGGTTGCCGAAGGTGTGGAAACTGAAACCCAGTTAGACATGCTGAGCCAAATGGGCTGTGAAGCTGCTCAGGGTTATTTGCTCGGGAGACCTATGCCACCTAACGAACTGCATTGTCACAGCATAAAAGAAGCGACTGCATCCGATCCTGTATCGAGTTGTGGCCTTAGAAGAGATCATGTCGACCTGTAATGGCATCTTCATGCTTTCGTGTCGACGATGAGAAGTGGTGTCTTGTCAACAATCGATCCAAACGTTCTAGTGCGGTGCATACGATCAGCCATCGGGTTGCCGGGTTTCTGGAACGCGAAGGCATCCTGGAACGGGATGAAGAAAACAGTTACCTGAATCTGGAAGAGGGTGACGAAGACCCCATGCAACAGGTACTGGGCTGCTCGGTCAGCGTCAAACTACTCTAACCAATATTCCCAACTTTATCCCCCCTCCCTCAGGGAGGGGGGTTCTCATTTGTTTCCAATCACCTTGTTTAAAGGAGTGTCTGTGCATCCTGTTCAGGCCTATCCATGGAGCCAGGTTTCCTGGCGGGAGCATCCAGGGTCTCAACCTCTGCTACAAGTGCCCTTTCACTTCATCAGGCTTGAGTCACGGGAATTTACGCTTGTTTCCACGTTAACCCCGGAGCGTAGAGTCTGCAGAGTGACGCAGCTGTGCTCAGCTGCGGCAATGAGCTTCTCCACGAGCCTGGGATCTGTCTGTTTTTCCGCCTGGATATCAATGCGGCAGCTCATTTTGTGAAAGCCGACCTGTACCTTTCGATCAACCATCAGGGTACCGCGCACATCAACTTCTCCCAATACCGCAACCTCAAGCGATTGCAGCCTAACACCCAGACGATCGGCGATGATTCGCAATGTCGAATCCAGACAGGCAGCGAGAGCCGCGCAGAGTAAATCGCCGGGGTTTGGCGCATCATGGTAGCCGCCGACGGCGGAGTGTATGCCGAAGTGCAGGGCGACACTGGTGTCGGGCTTGCCCGGATGAACCGTTCCATGAAACGGATCGGTCTCCACGCCCCCCGAGGTTCTTGCCTGGTCGTTGATCAGCGCCTCATCAGGGTTTACCTGATATCGCTGTTGCAATGGTGTCTGTCGATCGCGAACATTGAGTCTGATTTGTGTGTTCATAGTATAAGCCTCAGCAATGGGTTGGGATTGGGTCTATCGATGTCATGAGTCCGTACCTCAGCCAGGGTGATTCATCCTGACACTCTCTTCTTGGTCGCCACCACCTCCAGGTATTCGGAGGGGACCACCATGGTGCCGTCTTCGGCCGTGTTGAACTGATCAATAAGGCCCAGCAGGTCGCGACTCAATTTTTCACCTGTCTCCTCATCAAGAACCTCATAAGCCTTCAACACCGGGCCATAGTAAGTGGCAAACAGATCGAGCCAGTGCTGGGGCGACTGATAGCGAAAGACAAATTGACGCGGTTCCATATCCAGGTTCGAACTCTGCGGACCCAGGTGTTGTTGCAGAAACTGCATCGTTCCCCAGGCTGCAGGTGAGTTGATGCCGGGTGGTGGCGAAACGTACTGACCTATGGTCTTGAAGACCTGACCGATAAATCCCGTCGGAGTCCAGTTTGCCAGACCGATTTTTCCACCCGCTCTGCAAACCCGGATCAATTCGGACGCCGCACTGGTCTGATCCGGCGTGAACATCACCCCGAAGGTGGAGACCACGTTGTCGAAACTGTTATCGGCAAAAGGCAGTGCCTCCGCGTCCGCCTGTTGGTAATCGATCGCCAGACCCTCGGCCTGGGCCCGCTGTTCGGAGTGGGCCAGCAGAGCCGGCACATAATCGGTCGAAATCACCTTGCAGAATCGCCGTGCAGCGGCCAGTGTCACGTTGCCGTTTCCGCCCGCGACATCCAGTACACTCTGACCGGCATGCAGATCCATGGCTTCGCACAGCTGCTCGCCTGAGATCTGCAGGGTGACTCCCACCCGGCCGTAGTCGCCGGCACTCCAGGCAATCTGTTGTTTGTGCTTGATTGCCGCGTAGTCCGGCATGGGCTGCTGCATCGCTTGAGCTGTTTTGTTCATGATCATCTCCAGTGTCGTTGATTGAATACCGCTGTTGGTTTCTTTATCCAGCTGAAGGTAATGCTAGAGATGCCAGGCCTGGGCTGCTTGGGGGGGGTCTGGTCTTTTTGTGGGGATTTTGTGTGGATGGTCAGGAACGCAGCTGTCCGGCCTCAGCGGACAGGGAGCGTAACTGCTTGCCGAGTCTGGTTGAGATCAGGGCATCGATCTCCACATCGGACAGGTCGGGCTTGATCCTGTAGGCATCGGCCAGGGCCTGCAGAGCGGCTTGTGGGTTTTTACGACACAGCAGGACGGCCGCATGGACCACCCGCGACAGATAGGTTCGATCATCCCGTTGACAGGCGAGTTGCGCCTGGGCCTGCGCCGCATCCAGATCGCCTGTCTGCATCAGCGCCAGCGCCAACAGCGCCCCCCAGATAGAGAGTCGGCTGTCCAAGGGACTGATGTCTATACCCCGGGCCAGATGCTGTATGGCGAGCGCAGGCTGTTTGTCGATCAGGTAGGCAGACCCGAGTGCAGCCCAGGCCTGGGCATTGGCCGGGTCAACCTCAACCGCTTTCCTGAGTATGGGAAGAGATCGGTAGACCAGACCGAGATCCGCCAAGGCACATCCGGCAAAGCCAAGCACGGCCGAATCCATATTTTCCAGTTGCAAGGCGCTCTCTGCGGCGGCAATGGCTTCCGCTTTGGTCTGTTCCTTTTCGTCCAGCAGACCCACGCGATGGCCCAACGCCAGAATCAATGACAGGTACGCGGGCGCCAGGGCAAATGCCGGGTCCTGCTGCAAACTACTGCGCAACAACGCCGCCGCCTCCTGGAAAGTATCCAGATGCCATCCCTTGAGGGCCAGAATACCGCTGGCCTCCAGGTACAACTCCCGAGCAGTGGGAGGTCCCTCAGCGGCACGCACTCTGTCGTAAATGGCCCGATTCAGTTGTGGTTCCAGTTTGGCAATGATGCTGATGACAACCCTGTCGCCACCGTCCTTGATAAGCGCCGGCGCATGCTCAAATTGTTCCGCCCACAGTCGGAAGCCGGATTTCGCGTCGGTGAGTTGCACATTTACCCGGAACAGATCCTCCAGTATCTGAAGATTGCCTTCAAGCAGGTAGTCGATGCCTATCTCCTCATGGATCTGCCGGGCTGTCGGCGCCAGCTCAGAGTGTGAGTAGTCAGCAGCCTGGGCGCTGATATGCAAGAGTGGAATGCGGGTCAGTATGGTCTCCAGGTTCACGGCCAGCCCCCTGGCGAAATCAATGATGGCGGGAGATTCATTGCTGCATTTGAACGGCAGCACCAACAACGATGGCGCGAATTGCCTTACAGGAATGCCCGCAGCCGGTGGGGTTGAAGTGACAGGCTCAGGTTGATCCCGGCTGACTTCACCAACAAAGCGAAATCCCCGTCCGTGTACAGTCTGGATATAGATCTGCATATCGCCGCTGTCACCTAGCGCCTTGCGTACGGATTTGATACAGCCGGATATCGTGGCATCGGAGACGATCCGCCCGCCCCACACGGAAGCCATGAGCTCTTCGCGACTGAACAGGGTGTTCGGATGTTTCGCAAAATGCAGCAGCAGATCGAACACCATGGGCTCGACAGAAACCGGTCTGCCGCTCCTGCGCAGTTCATAACGGTCTGTATCGATCTCAAAATCTGCGAATCTTAGCATCATGGTGATATTCATTTACCGATGTGGACCTCTGAAGAGAGGCTATGTTCGGTCATCCTAAGCCGGCTTGATGTCAGTATGAATCAAATCCGCGAAATGTGCTGAAATCAGTTTCTGCGATGGTGTGAAGTTCCTACCCACGCAAATCAAGAGGACGCTTGCACCGGATGCTACTGGGAGGGTCGTTATCAATCTCAGGCCTTGCTGGACGAATCCGCTAAATGACACAATTTGTCAGTACTATCTCCGGAAAAGTCTGCTACACATGGTATATGTCAGCCACTTTTATCAGTTACAGACGCAATGACAGCGCTGGTCACACCGGCCGCTTATACGACCATCTCTGCGAGTCACTTGGAGAGGGAAATGTTTTTCGTGATATAGACACGATAAAACCCGGCTCTGATTTTGTTGATGCGGTACAGGATGGTATCAAGCACTGCTCCACACTTGTGGTTGTTATCGGCAATCACTGGTTGACGGCAGAAGATGAGTCCGGTCGTCGACTTGACCATCCATTGGATTATGTACGACTTGAAATCAGTTCAGCACTAAAACAGGGCATCCAGGTGCTCCCGGTACTGGTCGAAGGCGCGAGAATGCCTGACCCGACAGATCTTCCCGAAGATATAGCACCACTTGCACGTCGACAGGCGCTACAACTCAGTGACGATCGCTGGGACTATGATGTCAGCCGGCTCATCTCGGCATTGGCAGAACCTGATATAACAAGAGAATACCCTCAGAAAACAGATGCTATTTCCACTGATGATATAACAGCCATTGCAGCGCATCACATCCCCTCTGACAAGAATACTATTGAGAAAAAAAATAAATCACGGCTAATCAGTACGCTTGTTCTACTGATGATTTTGTCTGCCGGTTTGGTTATATGGCTCTGGCCTGGAAAGCAGCAACCCCCAGCCAGTTCGAAAAAAATCGAAGAGAAAACATTGCCGATAGAAACCAAAGAGATTGTGGTAATTGACAATGACAGTGTAAAAATAGAAAGGAAATGGGATGAGAGCGTCATTATAGAAGCTAAAGAAGCTAAAGAAGCTAAAGAAGCTAAAGAAGCTAAAGAAGCTAAAGAAGCTAAAGAAGCTAAAGAAGTTAAAGAAATTGAAGTGGAATCAATTCAGTTCCAGAATGAAATCACACTACTGCTTGATAGGGCCCGTGAAAATCTCAATAGACTACAACTGACTTCACCTAAAGAGGATAATGCTGTAGAGAAATACCGCAGGATACTTGAACTGCAACCTGGCCACACAGAAGCGCTGCATGGACTGGAACAGGTCAGCAGAACATATGTAGGCCTGGCGACTAAGGCCGCCGAGGGGAACGAGTTCAACAAGGCCGACTCTTACCTCAATCTGGCAAGATCCATCAAGTCAGATATCCCGGCAATCCGTCAAGTCGAGCAACTCATCTCATCACTACGGCAAAGACAGGAACAAGCAGAAAAATCAGCCGCAAACAGGGAACAGAAGGATGTGCAGTCCGACCTGCAGTCTCTGGAGCAAGAACAATCCAGACTTAGCTGTGAAAGTGGCTGTAAAAATGAGGCCCTGCAATGTGAACAGAAGGCGCAGACAATTGACTGCTCTATGAAGAAAATTCAGACACAGTGCGACGACATGCACAACGAATGTCTGCGTGATCCGCAAACCTTATTGACCTGGGGCGAATTAGGCGCAGCCGCTGAGTGTCTGGGGATATATAATCAGTGCAAGGAACAGCAATTAAAGGCGTGTGAAACCTCACAAAGCAAGCAGCTAACAAAGTGCCAGACCAACTTGGATAGTTGCCTGATAAACTGCCTGTGAACGGTTATTTATATATATTCTCAAACAACTCTATATTCAGAATTTCTTTGAACCAATATCCATAGTTATGACACACCAATTATATATAGTTGATGTATTTGCGGAGCAGCCCTACTCAGGAAACCAGCTGGCCGTCATCGTTGGTGAAGATGCCCTCTCTTCTGAAACAATGCAACAGCTTGCGGCGGAGATGAATTTTTCAGAAACAACCTTTGTAACATCCGAGCCTGGTGCGGATGGTGCTTACTCTGTAAGAGTATTCACACCCGCCCGGGAGATTGCCTTTACCGGACATCCCATACTTGGTACGGCCTGGGTTATTCGTCGTTATGTTGCGCCTGAATCATATGATGTGATCCGGCTTGAGCTGGCCGTAGGTCAAGTGCCGGTTGCCTTTGAGACGTCGGCTGATGGACGAGAAGTTGCCTGGTTCATCGCGCCACCCATGTCACTTGGGGCCACAACATCCAGTGAAGCGGTTGCAGCGGCGCTTGGTATATTGCCGGAGGATATCGACACCAAGGCGCCGATTCAGGTTGTATCCGCCGGCACCTCGGCGATGATTGTCCCACTTTGCTCGTTGGATGCACTACAACGGAGCAAGCTGGATCTTGAGCGGTTTGCCCCTTTGGCGGCACAAGGTTTTCCGCCTCTTGTCTACCTCTTCTGCCAACAGACGAGAAACTCCCGGAACAATCTCTCGGCAAGATTCTTTTTTGATGCGCACGGGGTGCGGGAAGATCCGGCAACAGGAAATGGTGCCGCCTTTCTGGGTGCTTATCTGTTAGAGCATCAGATCCTGCCTGAGGCAGAGATTTCCCTGCGGATTGAGCAAGGCCATGAAGTTCGTAGGCCCTCTTTGGTCATGTTGCAGGCAAGTGTGCAACAAGGTATTCCACAAGTGCGTGTCGGCGGATATGTTATTCCCACGGTTCAGGGAGAGTTGATCTGAGACTAGCAGAGATAAAACCCTGTCGATGTTTTGTTGCTTCCGCACAATGCTGAAAATACGAATCAACAGTTTTTAAGGCAGTTTGATCTGGCTTGAAAATAGGTGAAAACGGGGAGTGGAGTCGGGAGTAAATTCGCTGTAGATAATACCGTCGACACTGTCGTTCAGGTCATAGCCACAGGCCCCATTGAAGCTTCCGCTGCTTCCATTCACCCGGGTCACGAGTACAGGTAAACCGGCGCTGCGCTCGACGACGGCGTTGGCCAGATCGCTTATCCGAAACACCAGGCAGCCGTTGTATCGGATATCTGCCCCATCCCCGTCCTCAACGCCGGTTACGATCAGGTAGGTGGCTGTTGAGGTATCCACCAGCTCTGGCGCGGCATAGAAGTCAATCGGATGGTCACTGAGGGAAAACGCAGCGGCGTCGTCGGTGGTGAGCAGATCCCCCAGGTAAGCGCAGGTTGCAAAGCCGCGGTCACAACGCAGCAGAACGATCTTTCTCTCCCCGGTACATTGCAGACTGATATAGATGCCTTCGTTTTTTGCCAGCACGCCCGGTTCGGTATATACAGTGCAGCCACCAAGATCTGAGCTGAAAGCCGTGTCTAGTGGAAACTCCGGTGGGCCGATAATCGGGTCCATATCGGCGCTGTTGTAGAGCAACCCCGTAAAGAGCTTGCGCTCGTCGCTCCAGGTGCCGTCGGGTGACGCGGCGCTGCTGTAACCGATCCAGCTGTTCTGAAACAGGGGGGTTGGCGCCGGATTTCCAATGGCCACAACACGGTGCCAGAGCATCTTCCAGCGGCGGTTGGCATCGCTGTCGTAGGGATCGTGGAACAGTCGTGAGACCTCGAAGCGCCATGTGGCCCAAAAAGTATCGGTGCCGACGGTCACTTGAAAATCGGGCACCAGGTGGGAGCGGTTGGGATCGACACCGGCGTCAACCCAATTTGCGCCGCCGTCCTGGGACATGGCGATGCGCGTGTGTACCTGAGACAACAGGGGATCGTCATTTGACCAGTTAACACTGGAGTGACTCATCCACAATGTTGAGGCGCCGTCCCATGCGGGCGCCGGGTCGAAAACACCATCGTCACCCGGCGTGGCGATCATCTGCAGTTCGACAGCCGTGGGCGATGTGTCGTCGTTGCTATTTCCACCGCCGCCGCATCCATAGACTAGCAGCAGGATTAGCAGGGATATGATGATACAGCGCAACATTCTGGCGCCTCTCACAAGCTCTCAATCACAAGATCTTACCACATAAGCTGCGCGGCCTTTTTCCTGCGAATCATGTACTAGGGCCTGTTAACAGGCCCTAGTCTGAAAACCACCTTGGTTACCACAAATTGCAGAAACCCGGTTGCAGCGAATAACTCTTCCTATATCCTCTATCTCAAAGAGTATCGGTTGGTGGTTGTATGAATTGAAAACGTAAGCCAACAAAAGCTATCCTGCCCGGATCAACCATTAGGTCCCCGCCATATTGAGGATGCAGCCATCCATGAATAACGATACAGGATTCGCCAACACTTCGAGGCTTGATCGATGCAGATAGCCCAGGAACTGATCGAGACCACGGAACGCATTGCTCACAGCATCGAACTCCCGGTCATCGAGGAGATCATTCTGCCGAGACCCGACTCCCCGCAGATACACGATGCCGAGTTCGCAGCCATCTGTCTGCAAGACGGCAGCATGGGTTTTTTCTATACCCTGCTGGATGACACCATGCAGCGTTTGCACGCTGAGATCGATGCGGATGCCTGGCGGGGCAAATCGCCAATTATGTTGGCACGTCACTATGGTGAGTCTGATCCGCTGGCGCGGAGCATGGGGCTCGGTGCCATCAGCGCGGTAACCCAGCATCTCTTTCGTATTTCCGGGTATGAGCCGGATACACAGACAAATTCAATGGCGAAGATGGCGTTTTCTCAAACCGACCATATCGGTATGGTGGGCTATTTCCCACCGTTGGTGGAGCGTCTGCGCGAACAGGGTGTGCGCTTGTGCGTGATCGAAAAGAGAGCGGAATTCGTACAACAAGGTGATCTGTTCCGGGTGACCCTCGACCCGCGTGCCTTGCGCGACTGCAACAAGATCCTCTGTACCGCGGCCACCCTGCTCAACGATTCATTGGATGAGATTCTCGCCCACTGCGGCCATGCCCAGCGGGTGGCGGTGATCGGGCCGACCGCCGGGTGTCTGCCAGACCCCTTGTTCTCCAGGGGCGTCGATGCGGTCGGTGGCAGCAGGACGGCAAATCCGGTGAGCCTGAAGCAGCGGTTGCGAGATCAACTGGAGTGGGCCGATGCGGTGGAGAAATACACCATAGAGAGGGATAACTATCCCGGCTTCGACCAGCTGCTGCTCAGGGCGTCCCGGTAGTGACCTGAATGCCCTGCATGCGTAGTGCCACGCAGACCGGGTTTCGCGACTCCTGGGTGAGCCGCACGCGGCTCGCCGCGGGGAGACACTGGTTGGTATCGAGATAGACGCACTCGATTTCGCACGTCTGCTCGAGGCCCGTGAGCACCGATTCTATAATGCAGCGGATATCCACCACAACGGAGTTGCAGAAGTAGAGATATTGAGTCTGCGGGCTGTAGTGCACACGGCCCATATCCAGGTTGTAGACGATCTGGATCTCACCGCTGTTATTACTGATGGAGACCTGGCGTCTGTGGCTGAGAAAGGCCCGTCGGTTCTCATCGCTTAGTCTGGATACCGGCATGAAAGGGGGGCTCCGTTGGAGGGCGTATTGATCTTCAGTATAGCGCACCTGGCAAGCACCGCTGACCTGCTTCATAATGTAAGGTCTGCAGTTTAACCGAAAACGGGTTTTTGAATGCTATTGACACTTCTGACCATCGAACAACACAACCTTTTCTTGTATTTGTCGGATTTGCTTTCAAGGGATTGGGAGTTGGGCCGAACCGCGCAGCTTTAGGACTGATCGATGGAAGTCGATGAAGTGGAACTGAGTGATCGAAAATTCATGCAGCAGGCACTGCTGCTGGCGCAAAGGGCGGAATCCGAGGGTGAGGTGCCGGTAGGTGCTGTGGTTGTGTTGGACGGTAAGGTTATCGGCGAGGGCTGGAACCAACCCATCGGGCTGCATGATCCAACTGCTCATGCCGAGATCGTAGCGCTACGTGACGCTGCGTCCAGGATAGGTAACTACCGGCT
Source organism: Candidatus Thiodiazotropha sp. CDECU1 (assembly GCF_963455295.1). Lineage (NCBI taxonomy): Bacteria > Pseudomonadati > Pseudomonadota > Gammaproteobacteria > Chromatiales > Sedimenticolaceae > Candidatus Thiodiazotropha > Candidatus Thiodiazotropha sp. CDECU1. The sequence goes on along the minus strand of NZ_OY734020.1, from coordinate 3,912,876 downwards.
GCCGGGCAGCACACTGTATGTCACCCTAGAGCCATGCCCGATGTGTGCGGGAGCTATCGTACATGCCCGTGTTGAGCGGGTGATCTATGCCGCCGACGATCCCAAGGGGGGGGCAGCCGGCAGTGTCTTTGATCTGTTACCAACGGATCAACGATTCAATCATGGTGTGGCAGTAAAGGGGGGAGTGCTGCAGCAGCGCGCTACTGATCTGCTCAAAGATTTCTTTCGACGTAAAAGATGATAAAAATCAACGGGAGTTATAGGTGATGTACCCCAAGCTTCAAATTCTCTGCATTGGCATAATTCTGATTGCGATACTGGGGCCAGGCAGTGTATTTGCTGATCCATTGGCTAATTATGAGCGCTGTATCTGGGAACAGCTACAGGATGCGGACCATGAAATGCGTATCGGCGAGTTGAAAAGACTATGCCTGGATCTTCCCGATCCTCTCGCCCATCCCACAGTCAGTGACAGTGAGCCCTTGGCTCCGGTAACGGAGAAGAGCATTTCACTGGTGGAGAGACGCCTCCATGCGGAGAAGGAGACCCGTTCCAACCCCTTTGTGCTCTCCCCGCATAAACAGAACTATGTATTGCTGGCATCCTACAACGATAAACCGAACTACGAGGTCTACAACACCCCGCCCTCTGAATTCGACCGTCTGGAGATGAAATTTCAACTCAGTTTCAAGATACCGATAGTGGATTCCCTGTTCGACACCCGTGCGGATCTCTATGCCGCCTATACCAACCTTTCATTCTGGCAGGCCTTCAATCGGGATATCTCATCTCCTTTCCGCGAAACTATGCATGAACCTGAGTTGTTTCTGGCGATACCCAACGACTGGCAGCTGTTTGGCTGGAGAAACGTGCTGCAGCAGTATGGGGTGGTGCATCAGTCCAACGGACAGGGAGGTTATTTGTCGCGCAGCTGGAATCGTGCCTATGCCAACTTTATCTTTGAGAAAGACAATTATCTGGTGAGCATAAAACCCTGGTATCGCATACCTGAGGATAATGACGACAACCCGGACATCGATGATTTTCTTGGCAGATATGAATTACGCGGAATCTACAAGCGAGAGAATCAGACCTTCAGCCTGATGTTGCGAAACCTGTTTGATGGTGAAAGACGAGACACGCTGCAGCTCGATTGGAGTTTTCCCATTCATGGGCGGTGGCGTGGATATCTGCAGTATTTCAATGGCTATGGTGAAAGTCTGATCGACTATAATGCGGAGAGCCATCGTCTTGGTTTCGGTGTGCAACTGACCGATTGGCTATAGCGCCTCGGGGTTGATGGAGAGTGCGTGAGGGGGATTCTGTTGCGCTTGCTTTGCCAGTTCCATCTGCTTTAGTTGCCATTTCAGCAACTCATAGTAGGCGCGGATATTGTCCACGTAGTTGACCGGCTCCTTACCGCGGGCATAGCCGCGTTTAAGGCTGGTGTACCACTTCTTGAGACTCAGTTTCGGCAGATGTTTCTTTACCTCGGCCCATTTATCAGGATCGTCTTCCAGGTGTTCGGTCAGGATGCGTGCATCCTCCAGGTGACCGAAACCCACATTGTAACCAGCCAGTGTCAGCCATAACCTGTCCGGCTCCTGAATCCTCTCAGGTAATAGTTTTTCGATATATCGCAGATATTTTGCACCCCCGATGATGCTCTGTTTCGGGTCGAGCCGGCTCTCGATTTTCATCTGCTTGGCTGTGGCCAGGGTGAGCATCATGATCCCTCTCACCCCTGTGGGTGACTTTGCCTTGGGATTCCAGTGTGACTCCTGATAACCGATTGCGGCCAGCATGCGCCAATCGATACCGGTAATTTCAGCTGCCTCCTCGAAGTAGTCCTGGTATTTCGGTAGCCGGTTATTTATGTGCTTGACGAAGGTGCGCAGTTCGACGAAGTTGAGTCGGCCGATATGGCCGTAGTGACGCTCGATCAACTGGGCCAGGGTGCCGTTTTCACGGATGTTGTTGAAAAACGCCTCCATCGCCTCGAACAGGCTGGCATCCTCCGCGTGGGCCATGGCCCATGCCAGGGGCTGGGGTTGGGTCAGGTCGAAGCCGACCTTGAGATAGGGCATGAAACGACGGGTTACGGAGAATTCATTGGAGTCAGCGATGGTGAAGTCGATTTTTTGCTCCTGCACCATCTGCATCAATTCGGCGCTCTCCAGATCGGTATGGCTGACCCACTCCAGTGTCGGGTGGGTCTGCTTCAATCGCTGCAACTCCTGTTCGTGGCTGCTGGCGGCGAGGACATGCAGTTGCTTGCCGATCAGGTCTTCGATCTTTCTCGGGCGCTTGTTGCCGACGCGATAAACCACCTGCTGGGTAATCTCCTGGTAAGCGGGACCAAAACGAATTTCGGCCTCCCGTTCCGGGGTGACTGTCAACCCGGCAGCTGCCAGATGGGCGTCCCCATTGATCACGGTGGGAAGCAGATAGTCGAAGTGCTTGGGAATGATGAAGTGGGCCTTGACCCCAAGCTCCTTGGCAAAGAGTTGTACCAATTCATATTCAAAGCCGGTCAGTCCTTCCGAGCCTTCATACAGCGTCGTGCCGCTATTCCGGGTAGCGACGATAAGCTCACCGGAAGCCTTGATACGCTCCACCAGGGGAGGAGGGATACTGCAACTGCCCAACGCTGAAACAAGACTAAGCAGACAGAGAGTGACCAGCAGTTTAGGTAGTATTGGCTGCATCTAACTCAGTGGCAGGTTATTACTTTTTGTTATGACTAGCGGAATGGTTATAGACTCCATGGTAAGCAAAACAGTGTGACGAAACTGGTCAAAGAATGACCTCTTAGTCCTTAACTCTAGCTCATTTAGTATAGAATAAGGCAGTTCACCTTATACATGGTTACTCTTGGTAACCTATTTTGACAGCTGAGGCATTGATTTTAGGCAAATAACCGAGTTTATAATCTTAGAATTACAAGAAGCATAGTTCCAGCAGGCATAGTTCCAGTTGGTCCACAAGTATCTGTGAGCCACAACACGATCAGGAGAGGTGCCGGAGTGGCCGAACGGGCCTGACTCGAAATCAGGTGATCCCTTACGGGATCCGAGGGTTCGAATCCCTCCCTCTCCGCCAATTTATGTCGGACCTTTTAAAGAATAAAAAGTATAAGAGAGCATAAATACGCTACCTTATCCATCCTGCCCTCGCGCAATCCTCGCCCAATTGATAAAGATCAATACCTCGCTATCAGTCTGAGTCAACACTGATAAATAGCAGACTGTACTCAGGGCTTGTTGTCCGAAGGAAAGTGCTGTGTCCCATCGATCAGGTTTCACTCTAACTACTGCGGCAATCCCTGATATGGATAGTCCGACGCCGTTGTATTCGCGCCATAGTACAGCGATCTATTGGCTGGGGATCACCGATGAAACGGCTTTTAGATGCAACACCTATCTAATTGTTGATGGCGACCAGGCTTTATTGGTAGATCCCGGCAACCGCTCTTTCTTTGATCAGGTGATGACGCGGGTTTCGCAAATCATACAGCCGGAGAATGTTACTGGACTGATACGCTGTCACCAGGATCCGGATGTTGCGGCATCAATGATCGATTGGCTGGAATTGAATCCTGAAATGCCGGTCTATTCCTCACCCAGAACCCATGTCCTGCTTCCCCATTACGGTATTTCCGATTACAACGTTTACGATATTGTCGCCAATCCCGAACTCGCCCTGCCATCCGGTTACCATTTGAAATTTATAGAGGCTCCGTTTCTGCATTTCCCTGGTGCCTTTGTAACCTATCACTCGGAAAGCGGTTATTTGTTTTCCGGTAATATTTGGGCGGCCCTTGATACAGATTGGAGTCTGACAGTTTCCACTTTCGAGACACACAAAGAGAAAATGGACCTGTTTCACCTGGATTACATGGCATCCAATCTGGCAGCTCGGGATTTTATTCAGTCGCTATCCGGGATAGAGATCCAGGCCATACTACCCCAGCATGGATCAATCATCGGTACCCCCCATGTTGACAGCGCAATGGATTATCTGAAGCAACTACGGTGTGGAACCGACCTAATCTACCCTGAAATCCCCTGAGCAATAACATGCGCACCCTCACCGCGGAAGCTCAGGAACAGGTCTCGAAAGTTCCTCGTGAAAAAAAATTGCTCGAGGAGAGCCTTCGTCAATCAATTCGATTGGGAAAACTGCGGGAAAAGGCCTTCAATAACCTGATTACTGTTGAGCGTCAGCTAAAGAAGAGCGAGGCAAGATTCAAAAGTATCGCAATGGCCACCAGGGAAGGTATCATCATCATCGATAGTGAATCCAGAATTCAGTTCTGGAACCCCGCTGCGGAAAAAATACTTGGGTACACCTCAGCTGACGTGGCTGATCAAAACATCCACGAACTGCTTGTACCCGAGCGCCTCAGAAGCATCGCCAACCAACACTTCAATCGATTCGTGGTTCAATACGGTAAGGATTTTGAATCTTGGACCAAACATCTACTCACCGGGTAACACTCTTTTACGATGCGGCGTGCTTAGTTGGTGCCGATGAAGCTGTGCGGACCCTGGCATCCAGGGTGCCGGTCTCGAGCGTATAACAGTGATATTCATTTCAATGTTGTGTGATGGTAGGCAGCGCCTGCCGTTCGTTGTCACTGAACCGCTTCAAGCGGTAGAGCTTCCAGGCTTGCTTCTGCCGGTGACACATTCCGTAACGAAATGCGGGAGTAAGGTAGGGCAGCGTATAGCGAAGATCGGTAAACCACACACAGGTTTCTTCTCCCTCATTATCCAGGCGATACAGGACTGGAAAGCGGGCGAACTCCCTGAATTTCAAGAAAAGCGGCTGACGCCACGCCTCATCGACCAGGGGGGCGAGGCCAGCGTCATCTCCCAGCAGGCTTTCCTGTCGCCACTCAAGCGCAGTGGGTCCCCGGTAGTGATTGATGACGGCCTTATCGTCGGCAATCAGGCTGAGATAGGCAACCCGATACCCATCCCCGACCCGGTTGATTGCCTGCCAGTAGAAGGGTGAGAAGGGTTGTGGCAATAGATGCAGATCGGACGCTTCGGACAACTGTGCGGATACAATCTGGTAAGCATGATTTCTGAATCCCCATTGTGCGCCCAGATAGAGAGTGAGCAGTAGCAGACCGCTCAAAGCCGTATCTCGTGCAGGGTGGCGCAGACAGTACAGGAGGGTTGCTGCAAGCAGAACGGTGACAATTCCGTCGATGACAAAGCTCGTACCGAAAGCGTAGAGGGCAGGTGATAGCGGATAGAAAATTCTGATCCCGAAGACCGTCAGCAGGTCGAGCAGGATATGGGAAGTAATCCCGAGCCCGCACAGGGCGTAGACCATGAACCTCCGTCTCCTTGCCCAGAGGGAGAACGTCCAAAGTGATGCCAATAATCCAGCCCACAAGGGCATGAGTAACAAAGAGTGGGTCGCACTGCGATGCCAGTCCGCAAGGAACAGCAGGGGATCTATCCAGAAACTCAGATAGTCGATATCCGGGAATGCCGCGGCGGTGCCGGCAACAGCCAGTCGCATATACAACTCCTTGGCAGGAGCAGATTTGGTTCGGGTGACCGCTAACGTACAGACCGCACCGAAAAGAACATGGGTGACAGTGTCCATCGGCAGGTGACTATTTTCTCCTCAGTGGATCGGTCCCTCGGCACTCTGCGCGGTATTCGCCTTAGTCTCACCATGTGCCGGGTTGAAATCTTCATGCCCTGTCCTGCTGAAAGGTGTAAGCAATCGTGCCACTGTTTCAGCGCGACTCAACAACCGGTCAAGTAATCGCCTGGTCTTTTCCGCTTCATTGGAATTGTCAAACAGCCAGTGTGCGAAACTGGCAAGATAGATATTGGTCAGCCCTATCTCTTCAACGACTCTATGTAGATGAATGGCGTCGCGTTGTGACGCTTCCAGAATCCATTGAACTGTGCGGCTAATCCTCAGCAGGCCGAGTACCTGCAAATGTATGTGACCCAGCTCGAACTTATACATCAGCATATCCCGGCTGATGCGACGATGATGCTGCATCGACATCAGCCAGCACATGATGGAGCGATGAAGACGTTCACGGGTGGTCAGGGAGAGGTAGTCCGGCAGGGCGGCGTCGGCCAGCATGGCGCGGTCCGCGCGATCGTACCAGGCCTCCACCAGGTCGTCTTTCTGTCGATAGAAGCGGTGTATCACCTCAAGGTCGATGCCCATCTCGATCGCTACATGGTGCAGTCGCATCGATTCCCATGAGCCTTCCTCGGCCAATCGAACGGCCGTATCGAGGATACGTTCTGCCAAAGGGTCGATAGCTGTTTCCCGGAGGGGGGGCGAATAGGGCTGGGTTGTCATGGCATTAATGGTGATGAGTTATGGGTTTCTAGCAGTATAGTCGTTGGTCCGTTTACATTGCAGGCCGTTCATGGTGACGTGTTAAGCAAAATAAAAAAAGAAAAAACAAAGGGATAGGATTTTAGGTCGGTGTGGAGATTGAATATACCCTGCTCTAAGCATATCTACTGTTGAGCACTCGTCAGTGTCTCTAGGGTCTAACCGCATGGGTAGCAAAACCGGCAAATTTGCCCAGAGGAGAGTAATGGAAACCATCCTGGCGGGAATTTTGATGTTGGCGCCGGCGATCTTTTTCATCCTGCTGATCGCTGGCGGAATCATCATGGCGAGCATATGGATCTTTGCCCATCTACAGATCGACAAAGCAGGAAAGAAGCAGAGCGTAGAGAGAAGAAGCGGTAGTGACAGGCGTCATACCGTCATGCAATAGGCTGCTCCTCCCTGAGCAGGGAGGAAAAGGCCTGGGCCGCGGGGGAGAGCGAGCTGCCCTTTTTGGCAATGACCGCCAATTCACGGGCGATGTTGAGTCCGCGCACTTCGATTTCACAGACGCCCGCCAGGGTATCCACGCCCATGCGGCTGACAAATGCGAGGTTACCAGTGGTGGCGACCATGCGCAGGATGGCCGGTATTGAACGCAGCTCCATCACTACATTCATCTCAACCCCGGCGTCGCGCAGTGCCGCATCGATGATCTGGCGCACCGCGGTGTCGGCCTCGAAGCCGACAAAGGCGAGCCCGTCGAGGGCCTTGGCGTCGATCTCGCCCTGGCGCGCCAGGGGGTGGTCCTGGGGGGCGACCAGCACGATGCGATCGGTGATCAGGGGCCATATCTGCAACTCCCTGGCCTGAACGGGCAGGGTGACCAGTCCAAGTTCCAGGCGGCCGCTGATGACATCCCCGGCGACTTCGATACTCCCTGCCTCTTTGAGTTGAAAGCGAACCCCGGGATGCTCCTGCCGAAAGCTGGCGATCGCTTTCGGCAGTACGAAGGAGACCGCGGTTGCACCACCACCGATACGCACGGTGCCCCCTTCCAGACCCTGATGTGCCCGGACCTGTTCACGCAGGTGGTCGAAACGGTTGACCAGGACGCGTGCCTCGCGTTCGACCAAACGGCCAATCTCGGTCAGTTGAGCACCTTTGCGCCCTCGGGAAAACAGTTCGGCGCCAAGGTGCTCTTCCAGCTGCTGCAGGCGGCGGGAGAGGGCGGGCTGGGTGAGACCGATACGGTCCGCAGCTTCGGTGATGGAGCCTGTGTCGGCCACTGCCAGGAGCGATCTCATGAGTTGAAGATCCATAATCAGGCAATAATAGCATGCAAAATATTTATGATATATATGCGAACAATCCATTATACGTATGGATTAGCCTCTGCTATCTTCCTAGTCCTAATTTCTGGCATACCCAAATGGCAGTTAACTTAAGCCGTGAACCACCGTCATCCCGGCGCAGGCCGGGATCCAGATTGCTTGATGGTGACGGTATCCCATAAGCCAGGACGCAGCCAATAAAGGCGGGTCCCCTAACAGAAGTGAGGTCATCCATGCTCCAAGCCTATCGCCAGCACGTCGAAGAACGCGCCAAACAGGGAATTCCCCCGCTGCCGCTGGATGCGCAACAGGTCGCCGATCTGGTGGAGTTGCTGAAGAACCCGACTGCCGGCGAGGAGGAAACCCTGCTCGATCTCCTCACCAATCGTGTACCGCCGGGGGTGGACGATGCCGCCTATGTGAAGGCGGGTTTTCTTGCCGCGGTGGCCAAGGGTGAGGCTGAGAGTCCGCTGGTGGATAAGCGTAAGGCGGTTGAGTTGCTCGGTACCATGCTCGGGGGCTACAACATCCTGCCCCTGATCGAGCTGATGGACGACGCCGGGCTGGGCGAGCTGGCCTCTGAGCAGCTGAAGTTCACCCTGCTGATGTTCGACGCCTTCCACGATGTGAAAGAGAAGGCCGATGCAGGCAGTGCCAATGCCAAGGCGGTGCTGCAGTCCTGGGCCGACGCCGAGTGGTTCAAGCGTAAGCCAGACGTGCCCGCCGAGATCAAGCTGACTGTCTTCAAGGTCACCGGCGAGACCAATACCGACGACCTCTCCCCCGCCCAGGATGCCTGGTCCCGTCCCGATATCCCGCTGCATGCATTGGCGATGCTGAAGAACGAGCGTGAGGGTATTACGCCTGACGAGCAGGGCAAGATCGGCCCGATCTCCAGCCTGGAGTCACTCAAGCAGAAGGGTCATCCCCTGGCCTATGTAGGCGATGTGGTGGGTACCGGTTCCTCCCGCAAGTCGGCCACCAACTCGGTGCTCTGGCACATGGGCGAGGATATCCCCTTCGTGCCCAACAAGCGCCAGGGCGGTGTGGTGCTGGGGGGTAAGATCGCGCCTATCTTCTTCAATACCGTCGAGGACTCCGGTGCCTTGCCCATCGAGTGTCCGGTGGACAAGCTCGGCATGGGTGACGTGATCGTGGTCAAGCCCTACGAGGGCAAGATCGAGAGCGATTCGGGTGAAGTAATATCCGAGTTCTCCCTCAAAACCGAGGTGCTGCTGGACGAGGCCAAGGCGGGCGGTCGTATTCCCCTGATCATCGGCCGTTCCCTCACCGAGCGGGCCCGTGAAGCTCTTGGCCTGGGTGCCACCGACGTCTTCCGTCGCCCGGTGGATCCTGAAGATTCGGGCAAGGGCTTCACCCTGGCCCAGAAGATGGTCGGCAAGGCCTGCGGCGTGGAGGGGATCCGTCCCGGCACCTACTGTGAGCCGCGTATGAGTACCGTCGGCTCCCAGGACACCACCGGTCCCATGACCCGGGACGAGCTGAAAGAGCTGGCCTGTCTCGGCTTCTCCGCCGACCTGGTGATGCAGTCCTTCTGCCACACCGCAGCCTATCCCAAGCCGGTGGATATCAGCACCCAGCATACCCTGCCCGATTTCATTCAGAACCGGGGTGGTGTCTCCCTGCGTCCCGGAGACGGCATCATCCACTCCTGGCTCAACCGCATGCTGCTGCCCGATCAGGTGGGCACCGGTGGCGACTCCCACACCCGCTTCCCGCTGGGTATCTCTTTCCCCGCCGGTTCCGGTCTGGTTGCCTTCGGCGCGGCGCTGGGTGTGATCCCGCTGGATATGCCCGAGTCGGTGCTGGTGAAGTTCACTGGTGAGATGCAGCCCGGCATCACCCTGCGTGATCTGGTCAACGCCATCCCTTACGCCGCACTGCAGCGGGGTTTGCTGACGGTGGAGAAGAAGGGCAAAAAGAATGTCTACAACGGCCGCATCCTGGAGATCCAGGGGCTGCCCGATCTGACCGTAGAGCAGGCCTTCGAGCTCTCCGACGCCTCCGCCGAGCGTTCCGCCGGTGGTTGCAGCATCGAGCTTTCCGAGGAATCGGTTGCGGAGTACCTGCGCTCCAATGTCACCATGCTGCGCTGGATGATCGACAACGGCTATGAAGATGCCCGCACCCTGGAGCGTCGCGCCCGGGCCATGGAAGAGTGGCTGGAGAACCCGAGCCTGATGCGCGCCGATGCGGACGCCGAATACGCCGAGGTCATCGAGATCAACATGTCCGAGATCAAGGAACCTCTGCTGGCCTGCCCCAACGATCCGGATGATGTGAAGCCCCTGTCGGAGATCGCCGGCACCCAGATCGACGAGGTCTTCATCGGCTCCTGTATGACCAACATCGGTCACTTCCGCGCCACCGCCAAACTGCTGGAGGCCTCCGGTGAGTCTATACCGACCCGGCTCTGGCTGGCGCCGCCCACCAAGATGGACGAGCAGCAGCTGATGGAGGAGGGCGTCTACAACGTCTACGCCAGTGCCGGCGCCCGTACCGAGATGCCCGGCTGTTCCCTCTGCATGGGCAACCAGGCGCGTATCGCGGCGGGTTCCACGGCGGTCTCCACATCAACGCGTAACTTCCCCAACCGCCTGGGGCAGGGCGCCGATGTCTTCCTATCCTCGGCGGAGCTGGCCGCGATAGCCGCCGTCATGGGCAAGCTGCCCACGGTGGATGAGTACATGGCCTACGCCACCAAGATCGACTCCATGTCACCGGAGATCTACAAGTATCTCAACTTCGACAAGATGGATGAGTATGTGGAGTCGGCCGGTCGCGGTAAAGAGATTGCGGTTAAGTTGATTGCCTGAGGGTCATGACAGACCGGAGGGGTATGCCTCCGGTCTGTAACGGTAAGGATTGGAAAAAAGGGGTCAGTACCCTTATTTCACTTATTTAATTACCGTTTTCTTCTTATTTGGGCGTCCTCTTCTTGCCTGACCTACTTTACACTTTAGTTGCTTTTCAATCTGCTCGCAAAAGCGAGCATTGCCAAGGGGTGTGCCGGTTTGAACGCTCGCACGGATATCGTGAACCCGATCATCAGCTAGTGCATTGCAGAATAATTCACGATAATAAAATTGCCTGTCTTGGTAACCCTGGGCAAGTTGTCGATATACAGCATGAGGAGTAGTCAATTTGTCAGTGTACTGGGTGGCGTTGCCCCGATAACTGGACCAACGATAATCGATTGGTTTTTTTACCATACCCGCCCGAACTGGATTGAGTTCTATGTAACGCATACAAGACAATAGATACGTGTCACTGTCAATCACGCATCCTTTGTGGCGACCTTCCCACAATGTACCAGACCTACTGTAGGTATTATTGATATAGGGAACATAATGGCGGCCTACGAACTGTATGATTTTACTGATCGCCTCAGACGATTCGGGTGTTAGAAGTAAATGGACATGATTAGTCATTAAACAATAGGCGTGGATGGCGCAACCGTGCTTGTTCGCACCCTCTTTCAACCATCCTAAATAGGCCTGATAGTCATCTGATTCAAAGAATACGGGTTGGCGACTATTGCCACGCTGGATTACGTGGACCGGGATACCTGGTAAATAGAAACGGCGTTTTCTTGGCATTTGAACATCCTTGTTCAGATGGCTATTGAAGAATGATTGTACTAACTATATGGGCTTATGGGTACTGACCCCTTTTCTCCGCTTTTCTCCTTTCTTCTTCTTGACCCATCTACAACAAGTTCTATGTGGTTTTATTAACCCCGATTAGTCAATGGTATTGGTATCCGTTGAAAGGGAATAATCTAATCTTCAGTTACGTCATAAGTTATAAATCAGCAATAAACCATGGCAATGATTCCATTTGGTCCCACCAGAACGATTAACAAGCGCTACGCAGAGCTGCAACCACAGCTTTACCGGCTCGCCTGGTCGTGGTGTCGGAATGCGGACAACGCCCAGGACCTGGTGCAGGAGACCTGGGCAAAGGCGCTGGAGCGCAGCAGTCAATTGCGCGACCAGGAGAAGCTGTTGCACTGGATGACCCGCATCATGGTGAATACATATCGTGATAATCAACGGCGAGGGCATGATGACTTGAACCTGGATCAGGTCGAGATTCTAGGTCATGACGTTACCAGCGAAAACCTTGATCGTCACGATGATATACGACGGGTGCAGGATGCCGTTGCGCAACTGCCGGATGAGCAGCGTCTGGTGTTGACCCTGGTCGATCTGATGGAGTTTTCCTACGCCGAAGTAGCGGATACCTTGGAGCTGCCGATCGGAACGGTGATGAGCCGGTTGAGTCGGTCGCGTAAAAAGCTGCGTGAGTTTTTGACAGTGGAAAGAGATGAGCGAAGACACATGGAATTACGGAGAGTGAAATGAAAAAGATTGGACCAGGAATCTCTGAAGAGATGCTCAATGCCTTGGTCGACAAGGAATATTCTCCCAGCGAACAGGCTGAGAAATTACGCCAGGTCCGGGATGACTATGTTGCTGCCACCGAGCTGTGTCATTTACGCGAGCTAAAGGAATCCGTCCGCCTTGCCTATGCGGAGCCACCCCAGCCGAAGTCTGAGCGCCGCAGCAAAAAATCGGAGCGAATTCCATTGGCTATGGCTGCAGCCCTGTTATTGCTTGTCGGCGTCACCCTGATATTTCAGCAGCTGACCCCTTTGTTGTCATGGAGCGGTGCGGAGCGTTTCGTCGTTCTGGATCCCGAGGGGCGCGGACATCGCCCGGCGATTGCCTCCGATCAAGAGATGCGCGTGGTGTTTCATGTGCAGGATATCGACCGGATCAGCTCAAGGGAGCTTTTGGACGAGGTTGAGGGTTTACTGCTCGACTTTCATGGACGCGGCGAGACGGTGCGCGTCGAGGTGGTGGCCCACGGTAATGGATTGGGGCTGCTTCGCTCCAAGCTGTCGACCGAGGGTGAGCGGATATCCCGCATGGTACAGGACTATCCCGCCCTTACTTTCGTCGCCTGTCGCAACACCATCCAACGACTAAGCGTGGAAAAAGGCATAGAAGTTGTCCTGCTACCGGAGGCAGCCACTACCGAATCCGGTGTTGCCCATGTCGTACGCCGTCAGAACCAAGGTTGGTTCTATATCCAAGTATGATTACGCCCTGCAAATGGCACAAGGGCGAAATCACTCAATATAACTAAGTGCCTGAAGCCAATGTGAGGATGCAACAGATGAAGATAATTCGAATTTTACAGTGCACCATGGTTTTACTCGGTATGGTCGCTTTCAGTATCGCCGTCGCCGATTCCTATGGTAAGCAGAAGGTGGTCTACCATATCAACTATGACAATCCTAAAACCCAGGCGGGGGCGATGCGCAACATCCAGAATCATATCAATGCGGTTGGCGCTGAGAACCTGGATCTCAAGGTGGTCCTGCACGGTAAGGGATTGAGTTTGTTACTTGAGCCGGATCTCGCTGCAGAGACAAAATTACCGCGGGGAAACGCAACGGATGATATGCAGGCCAAGATATCCGGCCTCAAAGATCAAGGAGTCAACTTCAAGGTTTGCGCCAATACCGTTAAAGGTAAGAAGATCGATATCGCGGAACACCTCTACGACTCCTCCGACGGTGATGTGGTGCCGAGTGGGGTTGCTGAACTGGCTAAGCTGCAAGCGGTGGGGTATACCTATATAAAACCCTGATGTAATTAATAAATTGATATCGTTGATACACGCCGTCCTTGTTCTCAAGGACGGTTTTTAAGAGAAGAGAAAAGGGGTCAGTACCCTTATTTCGTTCTTTGCAAGATCATGTCCAGGCCAGACATATTTTATTAAAAAACTTTCCGGGCAGTCATTGGTATGACTATAGCGTTGGATCAGAGAGCCACCATGCCTGCCGCCATTCTGCTGTATGACATGCGTTAATTCATGCGCTAACAGTTTCTTTCCAGCATGTGAATCTGGTGTATATTCACCTTTGTTAAAGACAACATTATTGCCATAGGTATAGGCTCTGGCGTTAAGATCACTTGCACTTTGTGCCGCCTGCGTATCACTGTGCACACTAACATGACTGAAATCATAATCCATGCGTGATGAAAAAAACTGCTGTGTGGCTTTGGGCAGGGAATGCCCATTATTTAATGATGGCAATTGCACATATTTAGTAGAAGTTGATGTTTTTTCAACACGCTTTGCTTGAATGACATCATCCTGTTTTTCTTCATCAGTTTGCCGTTGTAGAGCTGAATCTGGCATACGCATCACCTGCTCGGAAACACGATCCGCTTCCTGCTCATATTTATCATTCAATAGACAAGACACCCATTCCAAAAACACCCCTCCTTTTGACGGGCAAAGAAACACGAAGGTGATACCATCCACTCAGAAAAACAGCGATATATAGTGCGGTTAAGTGAATATTCGAATCATTCCTTTAAAACGACTTTCGAAATGCTGCGTCATGTAGAGCCAATGCTTGGGATCGATCTGTAATCGTTCAAGAACAGGGTGTTGATGATCAGGTATGTAACCCCGTTTGTATTCAAGAATGGCGCGTCCCGTCCAATCGACAAGCTCAAGATAGTCTTTATGACGTAAGGGTAACCCCTTGGGCATATCCTGTCGTGGGTAACCGGCAATAGGTAACAGACCGCATCGCGCTCTGCCTGAGTGATAGGCGCTGAAACCAGATAGCACGGGACAATCACCGGGAGTGAAAAGAGGCGCTCCCAGCGTTCGATAACTTCATGATCGCTCCAGCCGGCTACAAGCCGGGTATTGACATGGAGAATAACCTGTCACTCCTTGATAGATGATGGTTGTAGTAGAGTGCCGGAACGAATAGTATTTGGTAAAACTAGCTGTGGGCGTCCCCCGAAGACTGCAACAATTAATAAGGTATGTGTGAACACAACAAAGCTGTCCATGACTGTTTCGCCCGGTCGGCAACCTGGACTATCATCAAGTCGATCCAATATTGAGAGTGAATGCTCCGGAGTGGCAAAATGAAGGATCTCTTCATTAGCTATGCCCATGAGGATGTGGAAGTCGCGCAGCATTTGGCGACGCAATTGGAAGCGGCAGGCATTAGTGTCTGGTGGGACCCCCAACTGCGGGCTGGACAGGAGTTCGCCCGCGAGATTGAAAAGGTCTTGAAGCAGGTGCACTGCGTGGTAGTGCTCTGGTCTGAACACTCGGTTGCATCCCGCTGGGTCAGGGCAGAAGCGACAGAGGGTATTCGTCTGGAAAAACTCGTGCCTGTGTCCCTTGACGGTACCACTCCACCCCTCGAATTCCGTACCCTTCACACCGCCCAGCTCGATTCCGGCGAACTGGACCAGGTGTCTGAGGATTATACAAAGCTGATCGACGATATTCGTGTTCGGCTAGGCAAGGGGTCGACCGGTGAGAAACGTCCGCAATCGAGGATTCAACCCTACCCCTGGCGTTATCCCATTGCGATCGCACTTGGCGTTGTTTGTTCAATTCTGCTACTCGCGGCAATGGGTTGGTCCACTCTGATACTGGATAGATTGACCGGTAGTCTGGCCGCATCTCCACTTCACTTTACCACCTGGGCCACTGAAGCCGTGTTGGTAGGCATAACATTGCTGCTGACCCTGATGCTGGGCTGGCGTATTCACCGCCAACGATATCGTCACCGCTGGTGGATTGCAGTCACTGGCTTGGTCGCACTGATAGGAATTTCAATCGTCTATACTTGGACTACGCGTTGGCTTACTCCAGCCGTGGATCATATCAGCGGTGGAATCGTCGCCTCTGACTGGAACGAGATGCACATCCTGGCAGTCGATGCGCTCGGGCGGGAAATCTCGTTGGGAGGGGAAGTGCCCGTCAGTACAGAAAACGGCGAATTTGGAATGCGAGTGGCGACCTCGTTTGCGGATCGGCCCCGTAAGTTAATTGTGCGTAAACCTGGTTGTGCTGATTTCCATTACCCATTGTCCTGGCATCAATGGAATGACCAACAACCGGCAACCATCAACTATAAATGTCAACCAGGAAGATGAACAGATTCATCCCATTTCTGTTACTTATCCTTAGCCTTATCAGCAGTGGCTTAGCTAAGTCAGAACCAATCACCGGGCATGTGATCGATGACGCAAGCGGAAACGGTCTACCCGGTGTCTCTATCAGAGCGTTGCTGAGCGGTACCAGCTGGTTGGTTTCGGAACAAACCGATAACGATGGCGCTTTCCGGTTTGACCTGACAGATGGCTTCGATAGCGCGGCGATGGACACCAATTTCCTCAACCTTGAGTTCAGTAAAGCCGGCTATCACAAAGCAACACGCATGCGCTCGACCCAAACCCGCGGGCAATTCATCGTCAAGGATCTCAGGGTTCGCTTGGAGCCTAAGAACGATCCCGATACCGCAGTCGAAGTTTCCTCGCCGACAGACATTGAGGAACCCGCAATTACCCCCTTCAGGAGAATCTTTCACCGCAGCTACGACCTATTCGGCGCCGGGGAAGGCAACACGGACGATTCACTGACAAATCTGAACCGGAGGCTGCCACGACATTTACGCCGCGGCATCATTACACACCTGCAACAGTTGCAGTTACCAGCCAATATAACCTTCGACCCGATCCCTGATGAGATCAAGCAAGACAACTCCATCAAGTTACGCGCCTTTGCCCACTCCGAAGACGCCCTGGCAGTCATCCTGGGTGAAGCGGAACTAACGGTCAGTGACGGTGACGAGACCATCGAGCTGGCTTCGGAGTACCGAATCATTCCTCTGCTACCTGATTTTCAACCCGGTAGCCTGTTTCTCGATGACCGGATTTCCAAGGATGATTTTAGCCCCAGCCGCCTCTCCCGAAGCCTAAGCAAAACCTGGGGCGGTACCACGGTCTTCGCTCTGGCACTTTATGAAACCCGGGAAGCGATGAAGCAAGACGACCAGCAGAAACGACAGGCCGGCCTGAAGCGCGCCGAGGCTTTTCTGAAGGCCCAGAAAAGCGTACTGGGCATCGATGATGACATGCTCAATCAGCAGATTGACGCACTGCTTGACCTCATTCGCCGGGAGGGTGAGTCATGATTCGCTGGATAATACTGATGCTGTTTCTGATGCTCTGCTGGAACGGCGCCATTGCAGGCGCACAGGTGATGGCAGAATTCCAAGACAAACGTGCGAAAACGCCCGAAGTACTGGCTCACGTACCCTTGAAAGCGGTTGTCGTGGAATATCTAGATCCCTTTGACAGTGGACTCGGAAAGTCTCTAAGTTGCCTGATCTGGCGTGAAGTGCTTACAGCAATCAGCGACCAGGCGGGGGCAGGTGTCATCGTCGCCGAAACCCCTCCCGGTGAACGCCTGGTCGATCTGTTGAAGCAGGACTACCACATTGCGGCGGAGAGAATCGCCCGTCACCAAAAAGCGCGAATGGTAATCTGGGGCGTAGTTTCGTCTGACAACGACGAACTGGCGATCCAAACCTATCTTTCCCTGCTCACCGACGACAAGCAAAGCGGACTCAAATTCGGCCTTGGCAGTAAAGTGATAGCCGGTCCCAGCAGATGGCTCGAGGAACAGCAGCATACGCGCATTGAAGCTGATCTTGCATACAAGCGTTTCAACTTCGATGCTGATCTACTACTGCGTAACGCATTGTTTGACCGCACTTTGGTTACCAGTGCCCGAGTTGATATTAAATCCAGGCCCGACAAGAATGCCAGGACCCTAAGGAAGCTAGCCGCCAATAAAGCCATTCGAGCTGTGGATATGACCGGCGCATGGTTCAAGGTAGCGCTTCCTGAAGGTGGATTCGGTTATCTTAATGCTGGAACGTTCGGCAAATTGCGTCTCCCCCCCAGAGAAGTGAGCGGAACCTCAAATCGCGTCAACTTGCGGAATGGACCGGGAACCGACCATGCGGTAGTCGCCACCCGTAACCTGGGTAGAGAGCCCATACGGGTACTGGATATGCGCTATCGAAAAGGTCACGGCCTCTGGTACCGCATCGATCTGGGCGCCCGCGATAGCTGGGTTGCCGCCTGGTTGGTCAAGCCTCGATTCAGCCTGCCGGTGATCGACTTTGTCGCTGGCCTATACCGTTACTACGGTGAACGCCACGAACAGGCCATCGATGCTTTTTCACGCTATATCGATAGTTCCGATCCACTGACAGACAACGTCAATCTGGCAGCCGCCTTCCAACTCCGGGGCGCCAGCCGAATACTCGCAAATAAAACTGACAGCAATGGCAACACGGAAGGCTACCGTGATTTTTCCCGGGCCATTGAACTAACCCCCTATAACCCCAACGCCTTTCTACTGCGCAGTGTCGCCAACCTGGGTATGTCTCAACCTAAAGCTGCCCTGGCGGACCTGGACAAAGCACTGAGTTTGGACCGGGAATACAGGCCAGCACGCAAACTGGCAACTACCTTTAAGAGCATTGCCGATAAACCGGGAATGAGTCCCCTCGGCATCATGACTCGTCTTCCGCAGGTTAAAGCCGAAGTGGATAAGCTAACGACCTCACACCGAATTGAGCAAAATGTTCGCCCTATACCCGAGCGTTCTCCGGCCAGGTTAGATAATCATCAAAGGGGAATCGAACGATATTGACCTTACGTCTCTTTAACGGCTATTGGGCTGAGAGATGGAGTAGAATAAGGATCGATTGGGATAGATAAAGTCTGCCAGTCACCTGGTGGTCAATCCCAATGAGTCTATTAAATGGGGGATATCAGGCTTATGACGATTAATGCGGCAGAAGTACCCGACTTGGTCGAGAAGATGCCCGCTTTTCCCCAGGGGGTGACCAAGGTGCTGGACCTGGCCTCCCGCCCCGATTGTGCTCCCAAGGCATTGGTTCAGGTCATTGAGCACGATCCAGTGATGACCATGAAGGTGCTGAAACTGGTCAATTCTGCCTATTTCGGTCTGTCACGCCCGATTAACTCTATCAACCACGGTGTGGTCTATGTGGGGATCAACACGATCAAGAACCTGGCCCTCTCTATTGCCGCCATTGGCATGTTGCCCAAGAGTAATAAGGCGGGATTAGACATGAATCAGTTTTTGGCCCACTCACTGGGTGTGGCTTCGGTAGCCAAGTTGCTGGCGACGCACTTGGGTGTGCCGGATAAAGATGCCACCGATTTCTTTGTGGCCGGATTGTTACACGATTTTGGTAAAGTTGTGCTGGCACAGTTTAAACCTGAGGAGTTCCGTCTCTGTCTGGATCAAGCCGCTGAGCAAGAACGTAGTTTGCATGAGGTAGAGATGGAGACACAAGGGATCAGCCACGATGAGATTGGCGGACGCTTGGCTGAGATTTGGAAATTGCCCCCAGCTTTGGCACACGCCATTCATCATCACCATCACCCGGAACTAGGGGCTGAGGAAGCCAATGACGGCATGTGCGAAGCGGTGTTTGCCGCTAACCAGATCGTACGTTGCTTGGGCTTTGGCGATGCCGGCAATCCTCTGATTGCCGAGTTTCCACCCTTGGTATCTGAACGGTTTGGCAGTGATCTATCGGGTCTGATGTCTGCATTGGGAGATCTCAATGGAGAATTGGAAAAGGCCCGTTTGTTCACTCAACTCTAAGTGATGGACATAGATGTTTGCATGATGTTCTGGGCGCAACGCCCCTGTTTTTTCATCATTGGGAAAGGATAAGTAAAGTGCGTTTTAAATTTTGGGGTGTACGTGGCTCCATTCCATCACCCGGACCCAAGACTGTTCGTTATGGGGGCAATACCACCTGTATTGAAGTGCGTGGAGACAATAACGAACTGCTGATTCTGGATGGTGGAACGGGTATTTTCCCTCTGGGTCAGAGTCTGATACCCGAGTTTCCCCTCAAGGCCCATCTCTTTATCACCCATACCCATTGGGATCATATTCAAGGCTTACCCATGTTCTTACCAATTTTCGTACCGGGTAACGAGGTGACTATCCACGGCGCTGCCGACCCCATAACCCAGCGGGATATAGGTGAGGTGCTGGCCCGACAAATGGAATATGCCTATTTTCCAGTGCGTGAAGCCGAGCTCAACGCCCGTATGAGCTATCTGAACATACAAGAAGGCCAGGACGTGCGAGTCGGCGGAGTCAATGTGCGTTGCATGTTGTTACATCATCCGGTGCTGAACTTCGGCTATCGCTTGGAATGCGGTGGCAAGGTGTTTGTCTTTACCGGTGACCACGAATGGCAATACAACATCTATAATCAGGATGAAGTGGACTACGCCGATTACCAACAGATGGCGGATGAGCAACGGAGCAGAGTACTGGATTTTTTCCATGCTGCCGATGTTCTGGTAATCGATACTGCCTATACCGATACCGAGTACCCCAAACGTAAAGGCTGGGGGCATGGCACTTTTGGATCAAGTATCGAGGCATCACGGGAAGCTGGGGTCAAGCGGGTATTTCTCACCCATCATGAACCAACCCGTAGCGATGCCGATCTGGAAGCGGCATTCGATGAAGCCATGGAGACCCATGGCGTGGGAAGGGAAGGGGATCCCCAGTTTGAATTGGCACAAGAAGGTGTGATGATAGAGATCTAGAGGGGACAGACCACGGTTTCCAACAACATAAACGTTTAGTACCCTAGTCATCAATCCCAATGATCAAGGAAGATCGTTATGCCAAGACGCCCAAGGATAGTGCTGCCAAATGTCCCGTTACACATTATTCAGAGAGGTAATAACCGTCAAGCCTGCTTTTATGCAAGGCAGGATTATCATATCTACCTGGAGTGGCTGGGAAAATATGCTGTAGAGACAGGCTGTACTGTTCATGCCTACGTGCTGATGACCAATCATGTGCACTTGCTATTGACTCCAGAAAATAGTGAATCAGCTGGACATATGATGAAGAAGCTTGGCCAGCGGTATGTTCAGTATGTCAATCGAACATACAGACGTAGTGGAACCTTGTGGGAGGGTCGCTATCGATCGTGCCTGATTCAGAGTGAGATCTATTTATACACCTGTCATCGCTATATTGAATTGAATCCGGTTCGTGCCAAATTGGTCGATCACCCGGCGGACTATCCTTGGTCAAGTTATCAAGCAAATGGACATGGAATGAGCAATGGCATATTAAAGCCACACCCCTTATACGAGGCTTTGGGTAGTGATATGACTGAAAGACAAATTGCCTATCGAGAATTGTATCGCCATGAGTTGGGTCCTGATGTTATCGATAAGATCAGGAAATCAACCAATGGTAATTTTGTACTGGGTGATAGACGATTTGCCGAGCAAATAGAAGCAAAGCTGGGAAGACGAGCTACACCGGGTAGATCTGGGAGACCAAAGGGTTATTAAGAATGCACTTAAATGCAAAACCCGTGAAACCGTGGTCTGTCCCCGGTTTTTCTATTTGTCAAGCTTGTAATCCTGGCTTTATCTGCAATGCTCAATCTAAGTACCGTCAGGAATCGATACGGACAAGCTTAGCTCTGAAATGGACCGGATAGCTGACCGCGCCAGCGGTTTGTGTCATACGCCAAAAGGATTTAGCAATGAAAAAGTCAGCACAAGTTGTCTCCTGCGTTTTCATATTAATCTCATCAGCCACCTGCCAAGCCGAATTTTCCCCCCACAATCTGCCGGGTATGGGGGATCTGGTGATGTTCATCGATCAGGCGGATAGATCCAGGGTCGAGGAGGAGATCTACGATACCTACGGCAGGGTCTCGGCAGACATACCGGTCGCTGATACTGCCCAGGGACAAACCGCAAGTGAGCTTGCCGGCTTGCTGAGCGGTAGCTCTGAGACGCTGCGGCAGAAGCTGATCGATGCCTTTCTCGAAAGTCGGAGTCAATTGCTCAAGAATTTGAGTGACAACAACTACGCCGTCGATGACATGGGTGTGGCTTGTGCGGTCTCCTTTATTCTGCTATGGGAGTTGGCCTCGCATAGGGAGTTGTCACAGGCCGCTTCTCTACAGGCGGCAAAGCTCCTTGTTCACTCTTTTCATAATTTGGAGGTGGAATATGCCAGGATCAGTGATGAGGAAAAGGCAAAGGCCTATGACTGGCTGATAACAACCCCTGTTGCTCTGGCTTCCCTGGTCGCGGCCTATGAATATAGGGGGCGCGAGAAAGAGGTGAAGATGTTGCGTGAAAAGTCGGCTTCACTGTTTTTGAGCGTCTTCAAAATCCCTAGAGAAATGCTGAAGATCTCTGAAAGCGGAGTAATCAGCGTTGATATCGATAGGGTTTTGACCTATCAGCAAGAGCTTAGCTCGAATATCACGTGGTAGACCTGTGAAGGCTTGTAGCGCTGTTTCTGCTCGCTGCATTATTGTTGCAGGAGGATTTTAAGATTGGATATCGATCAATGCAGATGAAATAATGGTCCTCTCAACCTTAACCAACAAACAACCAGATTAAAGGTTTTTCAGGATCAGCCATGACAACAATCGGTACACCTTTCTCGCCATCTGCAACGAAAATCCTGTTTTGTGGCTCTGGAGAGCTGGGCAAAGAGGTGGTAATCGAGCTGCAGCGATTCGGTTGCGAAGTGATCGCCTGCGATCGCTATGAGAATGCACCGGCGATGCAGGTGGCTGATCGCTCATACACCTTCTCCATGCTCGACGGGGCCGAGCTGCGCCGGGTGATCGAGCTGGAAAAGCCTGACTATATCGTGCCCGAAATCGAGGCCATCTCCACCGATACCCTGGTTGAGCTCGAGGGTGAGGGATTGCATGTGATTCCAACCGCGAATGCCGCGCGGCTTACCATGAACCGGGAAGGCATACGCCGGCTCGCGGCTGAAGAACTGGGCCTGCCCACATCCAACTATCAGTTTGTCGACAACAAGGAGGATTTTGTCAAGGCCGTGGCCGAGATCGGCATACCCTGTGTGGTAAAGCCGATCATGAGCTCTTCCGGCAAGGGTCAGAGCACCATCAAAAGCGAAGCCGACATAGAGACCAGTTGGACCTATGCCCAGGAGGGCGGACGTACCGGAGCGGGGCGGGTCATCGTCGAAGGCTTTGTGGATTTTGATTATGAGATCACCCTGCTGACCATTCGCCATATCAACGGCACCAGCTTCTGCATGCCGATCGGGCATCGCCAGGAGGATGGAGACTACCAGGAGTCTTGGCAACCGCAGCCGATGAGTGATGCGGCACTGACTCGTTCCAAGCAGATCGCCGAGAAGGTGACAGGAGCCTTGGGCGGTCGCGGTATCTTCGGTGTGGAGCTGTTTATCAAAGGGGACCAGGTTTACTTCAGCGAGGTATCGCCCCGTCCCCACGATACCGGCATGGTCACAATGATCTCTCAGGATCTGTCCCAATTCGCACTCCACACACGCGCCATTCTGGGACTGCCGATCCCGAATATCATGCAGCATGGTCCTTGCGCCTCCGCTGTAATATTGGTCGAGGGTGATTCCAGCAATCTACGCTTCAATAATCTCGATGCAGCACTGCAAGCCCCGGACACCCAGCTGCGACTGTTTGGCAAACCGGAAGTCAAGGGCAAGCGCCGTATGGGTGTTGCACTGGCAAGGGGAACGGATATCGAGAATGCCAGAGACAAGGCTTTAAAGGTCGCTGACGCTGTAGTTACTGAGCTTTAGACCCTAAAAATATTTCAATTAATGTCACTAGTATGGCTGCAAGAGGAGAGTTGGCGTGTCGCCCTATTCTTCAGGTTGGACCGCTAGCCTGTCTTGTCCATCTGCATCACGGAGGTACTTTATATAGCGAAGCTATCTTGAGGGAGCTGGAGTTTGTAGATGTTTACTCCAGCTTAGGGAGTTCGATGGTTACCAAAAATCCCCCATCCTTCAGATTTTCAGCACTAACCTCCCCCCGGTGGGCGGTAACAATCCGCTTTGTGATCGCCATGCCCAATCCATATCCATTGAATCGGCCAGCAGTTTCACCTCTGAAGAAGGGCTCGAATACGGATTTGAGCTCACTTTCAGGCATGCCGCTTCCCTGATCCCTGATTGATAAGGAGAGTCGCTTTGTTTCAGGATTCGTATCGCAGCTGATCGTGACTTGTGTGCCCGAGGGAGTGTGGCGGATAGCATTGCGCATAATATTTTCAATTGCGCGATGGATTAGGTTTGGATTACACGACACGTAGAGATTTTCAGCTTTTATGGCCTTGACCGTGCACTGCTTGCCCTTTGCCTCAAAAGTAGCATCCTCAACGATGGTGTCGATCAATTCACCGAGGTCGGTCTCTATTTCACTGTTGCCAGGCAGTCCGGCATCAAGACGTGCCAGGGTCAACAGCTCTTCAATCAGGCGATCCATGCGGTTCGATTCACGCTCAATTCGTTCGATAAACTCTACTGCGCGATCTGGCTGTTGCTGCATAAGGTCGAGTGCAGCCTGTAGCCTTGCCAGTGGTGAACGCAATTCATGGGAGACATCGTGGAGTAAGCTCTGTTGGCCTTCGACCAGGCTTTGTAATCTTTTGGCCATGCTGTCAAAGCCATACGCAAGGTCAGATAGCTCATCGTGGCGTCCTCCCATGGCTTCGCCTATACGAGTATCCAGTCTTCCATTTGCCACAAGTTCAAAGGCCTCTCTCAAGCTGCGAATGGGTCTCGAAAAATACAATGCGAGTAGTGTTGCAATGACCAGGCTGACCAGGCTTCCCGCAAGAAGTGGCAGTACTGGCGGGGATAATGAGTGGTTTGGGCCTGTGTGTGGAGGAGTGGAACGAGGTCCTGGAGGTGGTTGGTCGGGCCCTCTCGTTTCCGGACGTATTGGGACCTGCTCATTCTCATATTGTCGGTGCGGTGGTGGCCCGGGCATTGCAAAAGGCATGTTTGCTATTGGGCCTGGTGGTGGTTGATCAAAGGGTGGTGGGTTGATGGGTAAGTCCAAAGGATTGTTACCCGGTTCAGGTTTGGTCAGCATGATCACAATGCTTACACCAAACACGGTCAGTATCTGACTGAGAAAAAGAAAGAGAAAGAACTTCCAGAACAATCTGCCCATGCTATACCTGGCTGTGTGGCTTATTCTACGACTAATATGTATCCCTTACGTACCAGGGTTTGAATCATCGATCGACCGTCGTCCAGGGGGTGTAGCTTACGTCGGATGTTGCTGATGTGGACGTCGATGCTGCGATCGTATGGGCTCAGTGGCCGGTCCAATGCGGCCATCGATAGTTCATTTTTACTGACCGGATTACCGGCATGGCTTACCAGTACCTCGAGCAGACTAAACTCAGTGCTGGTAAGTTCGAGTGGTTGATCACTCTGGTCAGCGCGACGTTGGGTGGGCCAGAGCTTTAGGTTACCGGCAGTCAGGGGCTGGTTGGATGATGGCTGGTTTGCAGTAGCACCCTGTAAACCTACGCGATGAAGAATGGCACGCAGACGCGCTATCAGTTCTCGGGGAGTGCAGGGTTTTGGTACATAGTCGTCCGCACCCAGCTCCAGGCCCATGATCCGGTCAGTGTCATCACCCTTTGCTGTCAGCATCAAAATTGGCAGGTTGCTCTTCATACGGATCATGCCTAGGGCTTGGATGCCATTGATTTCCGGCATCATGACATCGAGTACGACAATGTCATATAAGCCTGAAAGAGCTGCATCCACGCCTTCCTTGCCATTGTTGACGCATGCGACGATGAAATTCTCTTTCTCAAGGTAGTCTCTGAGTAACTCGAGAAGTTCCAGGTCGTCATCGACTAACAGTACGTGTGGCTGTGAAGCGGGGGATTGATTGGGTATTGTGCCTGTCATCGGGTGAATATTTAAACTATCTGTAAAAGGGTGGTCTCAGAGAAATATCTTTTTGGGCCTCAGTCATTTGTATATCAATAACCGGCAAAGGCTCGCCACCTAAGAGTGTAGTCGAATTAAAAATTACAACATAAATCAGTGAATGAAAAAGGAACTTACAATAATTTACAAGCCTGGTTCAGAGGCAAACATTTGCCGCTAATGGAGGAAATCCTTCATAAGTCAACTGATTTTGCCGTATCTGGCTTGTGCGCGCTGGCCTGCCTTTGCAATTTCCAACTAGTCCTTACTTCTTTTTACATAACTTTACCCTAATCGTCATCTAATCTCACGACACCTGGCCGATATGTTGCTTAGAGATCAAAGTACCGTGGGTACAAAACAGGTTTATCAGCAATGGGAGACAATTATGAATGGCATTAGCGGCGCTGGAACGGGAATGATGCAGACTATGTTTGGCCACAATAGACCAGATCCTACCCAAATGGCCCGGAAACTCTTTACTGAAATTGATACTGCCGGGCAAGGTTACATAGAAAGGTCTGACCTGGCAGCTGCCTACGAAACCACGACTTCAGTCATTTCAACAAGTAGCGATGATTCAGGTATTGACGAGCTTTTTAGTCAACTGGATAGCAATGATGATGGCAAAATAACACAACAGGAGTTTACAGATTCGTTTATCCAGCTCGATGAGCAAATCTCAAATATAATGTCACAGATGCGGGCGAATGAGGCGAGGGGGATGATGCCGCCGCCCCCACCACCATCAGATGCACAAGCGGGGGAAATGGATGAGGGATTCACACTGGAGCAGCTTACCGCACAGTTGGAGGAGATTGGTTCAAGTGATCCCAGACGTGCCGAATTGATTTCCAACATTATCGAAAATTTTGACGAGGCTGATACCGATGGTGATGGTAAGGTTAGTTTCGCAGAGGCGATGACCTTTGATGAGGGCAGGTCCGCAAATGGAAGTGCAACAACAACGAGCGAGACTCTGCTCTCGTCAGCTGAATCAAGCCAGGATCTGAATCAAAAGGTCATGATGCAACTTACTCGTCTGCTGCAGGCTTATGGTGCCGATCAATTCAGTAGTGGGGAGTCTACCACCTCGATTTCTGAATCAGTGTAGAACAGGAGATACAGGGCCTGGAATAAGAGCGGAGAAAGTATCCGATACTTGTCTCCGCTCTAGCGTATGCCATACGAGCATAATGAATAAAATAGACTGGATGGATTTAGTTACATCCGATTGGGTGGCGCGCGATGCATGCCATCGGAACCTGGACCGCGCTCACCGGAAGGCCTGGTAAACCCTTTTGCGGTCATACACTCATCCATGGCGGAAGGTTCAGGACGTCCACTGCCGTCACTATCCAGTGAGGCAGCACATGCCTCCATTGCGGCTTCAAGTTCTGCCCGATCTGGCATGTTGCCGTCGCGATTTGAGTTACCAGCGAGTAGCGAACTTGTGGCTAAGCTTAGAGCGAAACCGATGATGATTCGAAATTTGTAATCCGATAATGTCATTTGAACTCCACATTACAATCTGTCGTAGTTGACCCATTCTTAAACCGTTGTGTAATTGTGTTTATTTACACTTTGGTTGTCATTTAACTTTACTTAAATTTACCAGTGCGCTTGTGCCAGAGAGATAAATCAACTGCGCGATCAAGTCTCTAATAATGATTAGATCTCAATCATGATTCTCTTGTAACCAAGGAGTGTGCCATCATCATTTTGTGCTGTATTCAACAGATAATTATCATAACCACTACTTGGAAACACGGTATCTGATCCGTCACTCAACGGGGTGTCTTGAACCCCTCTGTCAGAATAGAGGCTATGGGTAGTACAGATATCCTCACAAAAATCGTCATCAAAACAGAACTGGGAGACAATAAAGTCAGCGCCGCCATATTCGAGACGAACCCGAAAGTGGATGTGTATGGTCCTCCCCCCGTACCAACCGGGGAAACATGTCTTGAAGTTTACCCGACCGTTACTGTCAGTGGTGAGTTCGCCGCGAAACCAGGTGCTATTTTCCGCTTCCTGGTCATTCGCGGTACAGAAGCTACCCGCGAAGGTGCTTGTATCGTCACTTTGGCTTTCGTCACCTGAATAGATGCCTTCCCTGTTACAGTGCCAGACTTCAACCAAATAACCTTCAAGTGGATTACAATTTTGATCGATCACCTGTAAGCAGAGCATCATGGGTAAACCGGTCTCTCCATCGGATATGTCTTCCTGGTTGTTCACGCCCAGGTAACATGGGCCTTCAGTTGTCCTCTCTGTCAATAACAGGGAACATATGCTCGCACTTTCAAACAGCGTGTCATCAGGGTAGTCCAGTGTTATCAGGTCTGTCCCTCCTGCTGCCCATTCAATAGAGGTCTCAGTATCGGATGTACCTTGTTCGGTTGTAGTGTCCTCAGTTGTTTCGTCCTGCGTGGTTTCTGACTCGGTCGTTTCTGTCGAGCTGTCATCACAACCGATCAAACCAATAATCGGGGTGTATAACGCTGCCATGCCCATGTTCGCCAGCAGATTACGACGTGTTTTATCAACCCTGACCTTCATATCATTTGCCTCCGGTATGAAAAGTATCGAAATAGCCGATAGTGGTAATTGAAATTTCAGTACCTGGCACTGCCGTTACTGTCTGTTAATGCGCGCCAGCCACCGAATGGGAACATGATGGACAAGTGGCAGGTTAAATACAGTCAGCAGTTGTAAAGTTACGTAAATGCGACCCGGCGCAGGACATGGAAGATGCATGCTGTGAACGGGTTGACGTTATTTGAGGGGGTAGAGTTGCCGGATGGGGTATATGCCACTCGTCCGTATATATGAGCGGTCAGTGGTGTTTACGCTGGCTGGATGGTGTTGTACAGCCGATATGGGGAAGCATGGTCAGGATCGAGCAAGCACATTAGCTGCTGCTGAATGTGCTTGCTCGCTGATTTACATATCGTCACATATATGCCCGTCTTTCTCTTCCGAGGTGGGAGGACTGAATGAACCCGGCATATTGTCCATCATGCCTTGCATATGTTCGCCACATTTACGCATCGCTTTAAGCTGCGGGTCGTTATGCATCTCCTGACCGTATTTCATGGCGGTGCTCATGGCTTTGTCGCGCTTGCCCGCTTTGCATAATGCCTTTATCTCGGCCTCCATTTTCTTGCCCTTGGCCTCGAGCTCATCAAATTTAGACTTATCAAGTTTATTGAAACACTCTTGTGCCTGCAGCATTCTTTGCTGCATTTGTTGCATCTGCTGCTCACTCATGCCCGGGGCAGCGGGTGTGATTTGACTGAAAAATATTAGTGCAACTGGAATATATTTTGTTAGCTGTTTAAGGGGTGAAGTCATGACAATCTCCAGGTGAGAAATATATAAAGCGGTCAATTTCTGTTATGCATAGGTAATTTGGTGTCAATCTAACAACAGTTATATCAAAAATGGAAGAGAAATAACGGTATAAATAACGATAATATCTCTAATCCAAGTTCCATCCATACGCTATTGATTAATAGCAATATAACCGCATAAGTATTACCAAATGAGATGAGAATCTGTACCGGGATGGGTAGTTTCTAGCTAGGAATGACTTGACAAAAATGGAAAAAGTGCATATACACATAAAATGCCTGACAAAAACACCATCACTGACCTTGTTTCTTGCCAGGAAATTGGCAAAGCATGTGTTGTATTCAATCTGCGCAAGGCTTCCCGGGCGCTGACCCAGGTCTATGAGGAAGTCATGAAACCCAGCGGTGTACTACCCACCCAGTTTACGCTATTGGTGGTAACCCGAGCCATGCAGCCGGTTGCCATATCCAAGATGGCTGAAGTATTGGTGATGGACCGCACCACATTGACGCGAAATCTAAGGCCCCTGGAGAGGGATGGCATGTTGTCTGTGAAACCAAGCAGGCGTGACAAACGCACACGAGAGGTCAGGCTTACGAAGAAAGGATTGGCGCACCTGGAGTCGGCTGTACCGTTATGGCAGGAGGCGCAGCAGAAGGTAAGAGAGTCCCTGGGTCGTGGTCGCCTCGACCGAATGATCGAAGACCTGACGGCTGCTGTGGCAGTTGCCACGGCGAATTAATTTTTTTGTCTTATAACGTGTATATACACACAATTGGAGCTGGTCATGAAATCAAGCAACTTTCATCGGGAATCTGAAAAAATCCTGGTCTTGTGAGCGGCTGGTAAAACCGGTTATTCCACGGCACTGGAACTGCTGGCAAGAGGAGAACAGGTACGGGCATTTGTGCATAGGAAGAGTGATCGGTCCGATGCGTTACAGACAGCGGGCGCGGAGATTTTCAAAGGTGATATGTCGGACTATGAAGACGTCTCGAAAGCGTTGATCGATATCCACAAGGCTTACTTTTTCGCCCTTTTGGTTCCTGATCAGCATTGTAATCCAGTGTATCTGTATCGCCAGGTTCAAAATATATGAGATTAAAATTATGACTACAAAAGTTATGAAGAGAGACAGCCGCCCGACCGCATTGATCACCGGCGGTTCTAAAGGCATCGGGCTTGAGTTGGCAAACCAGTTCGGACAACATGGCCATGATCTTGTACTGGTGGCACGCAGTGACAGGGACCTCAAGCGGGCTGCAACGCAGCTCCATACTGAGTATGGATGTCGGGTTGATGTATTCAGTGTCGATCTGACTGCTATCGATGCACTGGCAGAGCTATATAGGCAAGTGACTGATAATGGTATCCAGGTGGATGTCCTTGTAAACAATGCTGGGACGGGTGATGTGGGGCCCTTTGCGGTTAGTGACATCAACCGGCAGCTTGATATGTTGCAACTCAATATCGTCAGTCTCACCGCACTCACACGGCTGTTTTTACCCGGTATGATCGAACGTGGTAGTGGACGAATTCTGAATATCGCCTCAGTGGTTGCCTATTTTGCAGGAGGCTCCAACTGGGCAAGCTATGTGGCTTCAAAGCACTATGTGCTTGCCTTGACTCGCGGCCTGGCGAAGGAGCTTGTGGGAACGGGAGTCAATGTCACGGCCTTGTGTCCTGGTCCCACGGCGACAGCATTTGTCAATCAGGCGGGTGCCGGCGTTATGCGGATCTATCGTTGGTTACCCAAGGTCACGCCGTCGGAGGTGGCACGTGCTGGATATCGCGCCGCCATGGCGGGACAAACCACGGTGGTCCCGGGTCTGCTCAACAAGTTGTTTGCCTTCCTCGGCGAGTTGCCGCCTCGGTCCATCGCTCAGTGGGTGTTCGGTTTTCTCTCCCGCAGTCCATTAGTCACCACGACTGATACCAGAAAGGCATCGTGAAATGAGTGTTATGGGCCTGGTTGGGTTCACACCTGGGAGATAACTATGCAGTTATCCAGCCTGCCCCTTTTGATTGCCGCCATCTTCGGCTTTCTCTGGTTCCTCGTCAGCAGACTGCATCGGCGGGGGTCGTTGAGTGCGGTGCAGCGGAATCATCTGGCATTGCTCATGGGCATACTCCTGATCTGGGGTTTGCTTATCGGTTACCAATCAGACATGGGACGCTTGGATGGTGAGTCATTTTTAAACCTGATGCCGGGCTATTGGCTGCCCTATGTGCCGGTGGTGATCGCGGTGACCCTGATGCTGCTCCTGACCCCGCTGCGTGAGGGACTCAGGGTGTTGGTGGATGAGACGCCGAGCCATTGGCTAAGCGGGATTCATATACTGAGGATTCTTGCCCTGGGAACACTGATCAAGGCGTCGAAGGGACTGTTTCCCCAAGGATTCGCCTGGTTTGTGGGTGGTCCGGACATGCTGTTCGGACTCTCCGCGATTGTGCTGACATATATGGCATGGGCCGGACACTTGAATAGTCGCGTGCTCCTGTTCTGGCATCTTGTCGGGGCGGTAGCGATTGTGCTGCCGATTGCCGGACTGATGCACATATTCATGGCTGAACCGCTGTTCCTGGAACTGTTCAGGTTCCCCATGATCATGGCACCGGCGCTAGTGGTGCCTACCCTGGTCATGCTGAATCTATTGGTGGCCTGGCGGCTGTTCGAGAAAGATATTGTGAAGCAATAAAAGGGCGTCGCCTATAGACCCATACATGTGCCGGCGGCAGGTTCAACAGGATCCGGTCGGTTCGCTCGCCATTGACACCGAGTGAGTGGGCGAGTCTATCGGTAATGGGTGGCCTGAGGGAGTAGGTGAACTGCACGAACTTCCCCTCGGGGTGTAAAACGGTGAAGATCTGTTTTAGGATGCGCACGCGAGTACGATGACGCATGTTGAGCAGCGGCAGGCTCGAAACCACATTATCGACCAGTCCCATCTTTTCCCTTTGCAGCAATGCCTTGAGTCGGGCGGCATCTCCCTGCAACACCCGCAGATTGGGAAAGTGTTGTGAAAGCTCTTGGGCCAAAATGCGATCCTTTTCGATCAGCACCAGTCTATTGGGTTGGATGCCCCGGGTAAGCAGTGCGGATGTGACAGCGCCAGTGCCCGCACCCAGTTCTATGGTAATGCCTGATCCCTCCTCGGTTTGTGCGGCCATGGTGCTGGTCAGACCATTGCTGCTGGGAAGGACAGCGCCTACCTGGATGGGATTGCGTAACCAGGCCGAGAGGAAATTGGGTCTTGCTTTCAACGCATGTAGTTCCTTTTGGATTCTAACTGCTTGAGATGCATCTTAGTCGCTAGTGTTCCATCCAAAATGCCATATCTTGTTCATCTCAAGCAAGAGAATGGGTGTGGTAATCTGTAATCATGCCTATCAGCTAACAGTTGTGCAAAATAATCCCGGCAGTGTTTGACAGCAGCAGCATGGGTGCAGTAGCGTCATTGATGCTTGTTGAATTCACACTAACCCGCTTCTATCTTCACATTTTCTCCCTAATCAATGGTTAGACTTATCAACTAAGGACTCGATATAGATTAGAGGTACGCTATGAAAGCGGTATGGGTGGGTATTGTCACGTCAAGTCTATTCTATTTCCCTGCTACGCAGGCGCAGTTTGAGCCGGATAACAGAAGACCGCCTGGGGGAGGGCCGCCAACCGAGGCATTCGAGGTATGTGAGCAGAAACGACAGGGTTCGGACTGCTCCTTTCAGGCACCCCATGGCAAGGTCGAAGGAAACTGCCGGAACATGCGCGAAGGCATGGTCTGTGTACCGAATGATCATCGAAGGAGGATCTCTCCTGACGGGCGATTGCCGCCAGGGCGGATTGGACCTCGGGATAGTGAATATAGAGAACCGGGTGCCCCGGCGGTCATCCAGGTAAAGCCTTCAGATAATGCATTTGGTCCATCTGCGAGAGATGTGGTGACAGCGCATAACCGGGTGCCCGATAGCGGGCAGATCGACTGTTATACCAATCGGCAGAGGGTGGCCTGTGCAAATATCCAGCAACGCTTCAAGGGACAGGATGGCCACTATGGTGCCAGACAGGCCTATCGTCACAACGGCGATGGCACGGTCACCGATCTCGTTACCGGTCTCCTCTGGCAGCAGGCCCACAACCAGCAGCGACTCGCCTACCGGGATGCGGCCGAAGCCTGCAGTCGCCTCGACCTGGCGGGTATTGAAACCTGGCGCCTGCCCACCATTACCGAGCTGTTCTCGATTTCCCATTGGCAGCATGCAGGCAGCCAACAGTGGTATCTGGATCGACGCTATTTTGAGCTCCAGGAGCCTGGCCCAGAGATACTTGCCGGCGACCCCTATCGCGCCACCCACAATACCTCGATGATGGGCCAAACCTGGTCATCCACCAACTATGCGGGTCATATCGAGCTTGGTGCTGAAACTCCCCATGCGTTCTTTTTCAATTTTCTGGACGGCAGGATAAAGGCCGCGTCCAAACGGGGACGCAGCCGTCTCTTTTACCGCTGTGTGAGCGGTGAATCCTGGGGCGACAATCTGTTTTTGGAGAATCACAATGGCACGGTAAGCGATGCCGCAATGAATCTGCAGTGGCAGCAAGCCGATGATGGTCAGCCCAGGGACTGGCCACAGGCCCTCGCCTATTGCGAAGGGCTGAATCTGGCTGGATATAGTGATTGGCGCCTGCCCAACATCAAGGAGCTGCAGACCCTTGTCGACTATCGCTACAGCGACCCGGCCATCGATCCGAACTTTTTCAAACAGCAAGACAAGCGGGGCTGGTTCTGGTCATCCACAACCCATGGCGAGAGCCCGTCCATGGCCAGCTATATCTGCTTCGGTCCCTGTACCTCGGTGGATGGGAAGGATGTACACGGTGCCGGCGCGCAGCGCAGCGATCCGAAGACGGGGAATCCCTCTCGCTGGCGGGCCAGGGGCGGACAACGGGACGAGACACGTATCTTCAACTATGCCCGCTGTGTGCGGGATACAAAAGATTAAAAAGTCCGCAAATGAACGCCAATAAACGCAAATGTTTCTGCTTCGCGAGAACAAAGCGTAGGGTGCGGCTTGCCGCACCGTCCACCCCTGAAAATATAAGCAAACCGCCAATGAACGCGAATCACTGCAAATTATCGCAAATAAAATGATTATGAGAAGTACGCGGCTTTACATAGTGGGTGATTGATTATTTTTGCGTTCATTGGCGGTTTTGAATTGCTTCCTGCTTTGTTAGGTTTTTCTTCAATCACCTCACCCGAAGAGGCGATGTAGTGACAAATTGGTCAGAGTGGCAATTCGAGCTTATAGCCGACGCCGTAGATGGAGCGGATGACCTCTTCGTCGGGGGTCACGGCATTGAGTTTCTTGCGCAGATTCTTCACATGGGTGTCCACGGTGCGATCGCTGACCACCCGCTGATCGGTATAGAGATGATTCATCAGCTGGGCGCGGGAGTAGACCCGGCCGGGTTGATCCGCGAAGGCCTTGAGGAGGCGGAACTCCACCGGTGTCAGTTCCAATGTCACCCCCTGGAAGCGGGCTGAAAAACGGCTTTCGTCGAGCGCCAATTTCTCACTCGAAGGTACCGGCTCGGTTGCAGGGCGCAGCCGCCGCAGGATCGCCTTGACCCGCAAAACCACCTCTCTGGGGCTGTAGGGTTTGCAGATGTAGTCGTCGGCGCCGAGCTCCAGGCCGAGCAGACGGTCGATCTCTTCAACCCTTGCGGTCACCATGACGATGGGCAGATCGGAAAATGCGCGGACCTCGCGGCAGATTTCGAGGCCGTCCTTACCCGGCAGCATCAGGTCAAGCAGCATCAGATCCGGCGGATCGCTGCGCACGGCTTCGACGACGCCGTTTCCCTCCCTCAGGGTGGTGGTGAGAAAGCCTGCCGCCTGCAGGTAGTCCTCGAGCAGATCCGCCAGGGCGGGTTCATCTTCCACAATCAGGATTCGGTGGCCAGGGTCATTCATGGTAATCGGTCTCAGCCGGTAGAGTGATGTGAACGCGAACGCCACCCAGCCTGGAGGCCTGGGCGCTGATCTCACCCTCATGGGCCGTGATGATGGTTTTACAAATGGCAAGACCGAGCCCGGCCCCGCCACGGCTGCGGTTGCGTGACGCCTCAACCCGGTAGAAACGGTCAAACAGCCGCGGGAGTTCATCCATTGCCACGCTGGGGGCTGAATCCTCCAGGTTGATATAGATCTGCCACTTTTTCTGTATCCCTGTCAGTCGGCATTCGCCACCCTTATCGGTATAGCGGAGACTGTTCTTGAGTAGATTGTCGAATACCTGCCGCAGGCGGCGGGTGTCACCGAGGATCTGCATCCCCTCGTCCACATTGATGGTAAGTGAGATATCTTTCTTTGCGAACTCACCCGCGGCGGCATCGGCCGCCTGTTGCATGATAGCGGAAAGATCGATGCTTGACTTCTGATAGGTCAAAGCCCCCGCATCCACCAGGGCCAGATCATACAGGTCATCCACCAATCGGCTGAGTACCATCACGCTATTGTGCAACCTGGCCATTTGTGACTGATCCAGGGGGCGTACCCCATCCTGAATCGCTTCGATGTCGCCGCGCAGGATCGCCAGCGGGGTGCGCAGTTCGTGGGAGACGTCCGCCATGCTCTGACGTCGCAACTGCTCATTGCGTTCCAGTGCTTTCGCCAGGGCGTTGAAGTCGAGTACCAGCCGGCCCAACTCGTCACTGCTTTGGGGTTCGAGACGGGTATCGAAGCGCCCCCTGGTGAGGGCATGGGCGCCCCTGGCGATAGCCTTGACCGGTTTCAACAGATGGCGTCCCAGGGGGACGCCGATTAACAGCGCCAACAGCAGCGCGCCACCGGCTATAGGGTAGATCGACCTCAGTTGTTGATCGCGAAAACGACGATCCAGATCGGACTCGGGTACAGGCAAGGGGCTCAGGCTTAACCAGCCAATCGTTTGATCATCCAGTTCGATAGGTCGTAACAAGGCGTTGCCGCTCTCACTGGGTGGACCGATTATGTTGTGCTTGTCGGCGTCGAGGAGACGCAGCCTGGTGGTCAGACCAGTACGGTCCTGTGGCGCAAGCGGGGGTGGAAAACGTCCCCCCGATTGGGCGCCTACCGGGGGTTGGCGTGGAGGAACGGGCTGAGATTCCTTCACTTTTCGAATCGGTAAATACTCCATCCAGCCCTCATGATTACCGCGCAGGAAATCCCACGAGCCGACGATTCGATAGGTGGCACTCAGATCGGCAACCGTCTCATCGAGACGATCCAACTCCAGTTCTGTCAGGTAGGTGAGGAAACCCTTCTGGAAACTCCAGTAGATAGCCGTCGCCATGGCGGCGACCAGCAGGACACTGGTCAGTGAGAGGACTGCGACAAGTTTTCCGGTGATGTTCAACTTCATGATTGCACAGCAGTGATATTTCGGCCCGCCTGTATCTATTCTGGTATGCATCCATCCTGGATGCGATAGCCAACTCCATTCTTCACAAAATCTCCTTATTCACCCCACAGTTCCTCACATTTGTCCGCATAGTCTTACAGACAGACACAAAATATCACCGCTGAGACTGGAAAATGCAAACAAACGGCTTACAAATGAATCAACCAACAGAAGGGTTGCATAAGATGGGATCGACCGATCATTCCAAGAAGGGTAACTGTAACCTCAGGCTAGTGAAGAGTGATGATCAGTCAGTGCAGACAATTCGTCTACCCGGTCGTTTGGACGATGTGGATAAGCCTGATGAAATGCTGCAAAGACGTGTTGATGAGCTTGAGCAACAAGTGCGGTTGTTACAGCAGCAGCTGGAGAGTGAGCGTAAGCTCGCCCAGATCGATCCGCTCACCGGTATTGCAAACCGGCGCGCATTCGCCGCACGTTTAAAGTCCGAGATAGCACGCAGTGAACGCTACGCTACGCCCCTGTCACTGGTGGTTTGGGATATCGACCATTTCAAAAAAATCAATGACAGCTACGGACATCCTTTTGGTGACGACGTAATCCGTTGTGTGGCCCAGGTGATTGACACTCACCTGCGTGAAAGTGATTTCACCGCCCGCTATGGGGGTGAAGAGTTCGTTGCGTTACTGCCCGGTTGCGATGCCGATGGCGCAAGGTCCCTGGCGGAAAAGATCAGCCTGGCCATTCAGCAGAGTGGCTGCTGTCTCAACATCGTGGGATTGAATCTCACCGTCTCCTGTGGGATTGCGTCTCTTCATGGACCTGGTAGGGATGAGACACTCTTCAAGCGCGCTGATGATGCCCTCTACAGGGCCAAGGTGACTGGGAGGAATAGGGTTGTGGTTGAGGATGACTGATTTTTTTGATATCTAAGTGTAGGGTGTGCCGGAATATTTGCTATTGATTGAAAGCCATTATTCGACAGTATCTTTGCTGTGTTTAATTTGCGATTATCAACAGTGATTGGCGTTTATTTGCGGCCAGTTTTGCATCAGTTTAATAGCCATTTTTTATTAAAGAATCTAAACAAGAATATGCAAGTGTATATGACACATCATGCTTGCTGAAAATACCCTAACCAATTGCTGGCTGAAGCTATCATATTCTATTACTTAACGCTTTTTTAAACGTGCCGATGATGCACTCTACAGGACCAAGCTGACTGGAAGGAACAGGGTTGTGGTTGAATCCGATTGTCAGCTCTCCTGAAATGGGTGTGAATTACCCCTAATTATTTAATCGTAGCTAAGCCTTGAATGTCGTACTATCCTAGCCTGGTAGCTGCAGGGAAAACAGCGTTCGGAGGCTTTGCATGATTCAACTCAATATCAATGGTTCAAAACAATCCCTCGATATCGATCCGAGTACACCACTGCTGTGGGCACTGCGTGATCAAGTTGGGCTGACCGGCACCAAGTTCGGTTGCGGTATAGCCCAGTGTGGCAGTTGTACGGTTCACCTGGACGGTGTGCCTGTACGCTCCTGTATCACGCCTGTTTCTGAAGCGATAGGTAAACAGGTGACCACAATAGAAGGCTTGAATTCCCCTGCCGGCAAGGCGATTCAGGCAGCCTGGCGCGAATTGGACGTGGTGCAGTGTGGTTACTGCCAGTCTGGACAGATTATGTCCGCCACGGCCTTGCTCGAGCGTAAATCGTCTCCTACCGATGCGGAGATAGATGATGCCATGCAGGGCAATCTCTGCCGTTGCGCCACCTATGTGCGGATTCGCGCTGCTATAAAAGCGGCTGCGGACAAGTCTGCCCAGGTTGCAGGGAGGAAGAGAGGATGAAAAGTGACTGGATCGCCAATCTAAGTCGTCGCCGTTTTCTCGCGGCAGGTGTCGCCACCGCGGCCGGACTGACCCTGGGCATCATGCCCGTGACCCGTGCCGAGATGCGCAAATCGGGTCACGGATTTGCCGGCGTTGCGCCAGCCGAGCAAGCGGCCTTTCAACCCAACGCCTTTCTGCGTATCGGCAGTGACAACCAGGTCACCGTGATCTCCAAGCATCTCGAGATGGGGCAGGGGACCTACACCGGCCTCGCCACCCTGGTGGCGGAAGAGCTGGATGCGGCCTGGGAGCAGGTCGAAGTGGTGGGCGCCCCGGCGGATGCGAAGCGTTATAAAAATCTTTACTGGGGCGAGTCCCAGGGCACCGGTGGCAGCACCGCCATTGCCAACTCCTGGATGCAGATGCGCAAGGCCGGCGCCGCGGCCAGACATATGCTGGTGGAGGCGGCGGCCAAGCAGTGGCAGGTCAAGGCAGACGATATTCAAGTGGCATCGGGGGTACTGACCCATAGTGCCAGCGGACGCAGTGCCAGCTTCGGTGATATGGCGGAAGCCGCCGCGCAACAGCCCGTGCCCGAGGAGGTGCTGTTGAAGGAGCCGGAGGAGTTCCGCCTTATCGGCAAGCGGATACCCCGCAAGGACAGTGCGGAAAAGGTCGACGGCAGCGCGGTTTTCACCATCGATGTGAAACTCCTGGAGATGTATACCGCGGTGGTGGCCCATCCACCCCGCTTCGGCGCCAAGGTGCGCAGTTTCGATGACAAAGCCGCGAGGGCGGTCAAGGGTGTCAAGCAGGTGCTGCAGATCCCCTCCGGGATCGCCGTGGTGGGGGACGGTTTCTGGAGTGCCAAGCAGGGCCGGGATGCCTTGCAGGTGGAGTGGGACGAGAGCGGGGCATTCCAACAGAGCTCCAGTGAGATCCTCGACAGCTACCGGGAACTGGCGCAACAACCCGGCGTGGTTGCCCGTAACGAGGGCGATAGCGAGGCGGCGATGGCAGGGGCGAAAAAGGTCATCGAGGCCGAATACAGCGTCCCCTTCCTGGCCCATGCGCCCATGGAACCCATGGACTGTGTGGTGCGCATCGATGCCTCGGGTTGCGAGATCTGGAACGGCGAGCAGATGAACACCGGGGATCAGATGGCGGTCGCCGGTCTGCTGGGGCTGCAGCCGGAACAGGTGCGCATAAACATGCTCTATGCGGGCGGGTCATTCGGCCGGCGCGCCAATCCCAAGGCCGACTATGTGCTGGAGGCGGTGCATATCGCCAAGATGATGCCGCCGGGGACCCCGGTGAAACTTATCTGGACCCGGGAAGACGATATGCGTGGCGGTTTCTACCGGCCCCTCTATCTGCACAAGCTCAAGGCAGGACTGGATGCGGAAAACCGGCCCCTGGTGTGGCAGCAGCGCATCGTGGGCCAGTCGATCCTGGCGGGTACCCCGTTCGAATCGATAATGGTCAAGGATGGCATCGATCAGACCTCGGTGGAGGGTGCCGCGAACCTGCCCTATGCCTTGAAGAACATCCATATCGATCTGCATTCACCCCAATTGCAGGTGCCGGTGCTGTGGTGGCGCTCGGTGGGTTCCACCCATACCGCCTTCGCGGTGGAGTGTTTCCTTGATGAACTCGCGGCAGCGGCGGGCAAGGATCCGGTGGCCTTCCGCCGTGAACTGCTGGCGAAACATCCCCGTCACCTCGGCGTGCTGGATCTGGCCGTTGAAAAGGCGGGCTGGGACCAACCCCTGGGCCGCAACAGTGGCCGGGGTGTGGCGGTGCACGAATCCTTCAACTCCTACGTGGCCCAGGTGGCGGAGGTCACGGTACGCCGTGGGGTGATCTATGTGGACCGGGTGGTGATCGCGGTGGATTGCGGCGTGCCGGTGAACCCCGATGTCATCGAGGCGCAGATGCAGGGGGGTATGGGCTATGGCCTGGCGGCCACCCTGGCCAGTGAGTTGACCTTTAAGGATGGGCGGGTGGAACAGTCCAACTTCCACGACTACCTGACCCTGCGCATCGACCAGATGCCAGAGGTGGAGGTCTATATCGTGCCCTCCACCGAGGCCCCAACCGGGGTCGGCGAACCGGCTACCCCGGTGATCGCCCCGGCGGTGGCGAATGCGGTGTATGCGGCAACAGGTCAACGTCTGCGCCAACTGCCACTGCGCCCCGCCTGAAGGCTTTGGCTTCATGCCGCACGAATTGTTCTCCTGGTTCCCACGCTTGCGCGTGGGAAGGATGAAGTGGGGTTTGAGAAGTGAACCAAAGCGATACCTTGAATGAGCTGGTGGAGGCGGAAGACAGGGCGGTCATGGCCAAGGCTGTGCAGTGGCTGCGCGAGGGCAAAAGAGTGGCCCTGGCAACGGTCACCCATACCTGGGGCTCCTCACCCCGACCACCCGGTTCGTTGATGGCCATGAATCATGAGGGCCGCTTCATCGGCTCGGTCTCCGGGGGCTGCGTGGAGGAGGCGTTGATCAAGCGCTATCGCCAGGGTGAATTGGCCGAAACTGTTCCGGCCTCGGTGGGATTCGGCGTCGACAGCCAGGAGGCCGGGCGGCTCGGGCTCCCCTGCGGCGGACGTCTGCAGATCACTGTCGAGCATCTCGATTCGCTCACCTCCATCGAGCAGCTATTGAACCGCATCGATCAGGGTGAGCTGGTTGCCCGGCAGGTGAGCCTGGAAAGCGGTGAGGTCACACTCCAGGCCGGTGAGGGACAACCCGAGTTGAGTCTCTCGGATCAGCATTTGACCAAGGTCTTCGGTAGCGCCTGGCAGCTGCTGTTGATCGGGGACGGCCAGCTGGCCCACTACCTGGCCGGGATGGCGCGCATGCTCGACTACCGGGTGACCATCTGCGATCCCCGGGAGGATTTTGCCGATCCCGACCCCCTCCCCGATGTGACCTACACCCGCCAGATGCCCGATGACGCGGTGCGCGCACTGGCCACTCAGCCACGCACGGCGGTGATAACCCTGGCCCATGATCCGAAGCAGGACGACATGGCGCTGCTCGAGGCGCTTGAGACCAATGCCTTCTACATCGGCGCCTTGGGCTCCACCCGTTCCGCGGCAAAGCGGCATCAACGCCTGGCGAAAATGGGCTGTACCCTCCAGCAACTGGCGCGCATACGAGGCCCCGCGGGTGTGCCCATCGGCAGCAAGCGGCCGGCGGAGATCGCTCTCTCCATCATGGCTGAGATAACCGCCACTCGGAACAGTGGGGTTGGGGTTGACTTGATATGCATCTGAGCAATTTGAAACTGCTTGAAAACAACCTGCATTGAATAGATGGGTAAAACATAATCCACAGTTATGGAATTCTGGCAGATACTGATTTTGGCCCTTGTGGGTGTCGCTGCCGGTTGGCTGAATGTGATGGCGGGGGGCGGTTCGCTGCTGACCGTGCCGGTGATGCTGTTCATGGGTATCCCCGGACCTGTCGCCAACGGTACCAACCGCATCGCCATACTGGCGCAGAACATCACCGCGGTTACCGCCTTTCGTCGCCGTGGTTATTCCGATTTCAAACTGGGACTGAGTCTGGCTGCAGCCGCCTCGCTGGGTGCCGTGGGTGGGGCCTCCCTGGGGGTGCATCTCGAAGGTGAGTGGTTCGACCGGGTACTGGCATTGGTGATGATCGCGGTGATGGTGCTGATGGCAACCGGGCATGACAAGGTAAAGCCGATCGACGGCGATACGGAGGCAAATAACCTCACTGCCGGTCATCTGCTGATGGTCGGGGCCGGATTCTGGGGCGGCTTCATCCAGATAGGTGTCGGCTTCATTCTGATGCCGATCCTGCATCGGGTCATGCACCTGGACCTGGTGCGGGTCAACATGCACAAGGTGCTCATCGTCCTGGTCTACACAGTGGTCGCCCTGATCGTCTTCAGTTCGCAACTGGAACTGTTGTGGTGGACCGGGCTTGGTCTCGCTGTCGGCAACTCCATCGGTGGTTGGCTGGGGGCGCATACCACCATCAGTCATGGAGAGACATTGATCCGCAGGGTGCTCTACCTTGCGCTATCTGCCTTTATTGTGAAGTTATTGTTTTTCTAAAAACAGAGCCCCCTATCTCCGGATTATTCAAGCCTATCCAGCGGGCTTTTCACTCCCTGGCCGCCTAACCCGGCAACATGGGTATAGATCATCGTAGTCGATACGTCTGCATGCCCCAGCAATTCCTGCACAGTACGTGGGTAGCGAAAGAGTGCCTTAAAGTATGACTGGCGACACGCTTGAGCAGCCCTGATTCTGATGCTGCACGCTTGATGCTTTTCTGAATCACTGACTGGTGGATGATGGCGATGTACTATGTCGGTTCCCGGATCCTGGTAGGTACGGCTGGCGGGAAATAGTTAATTTGCCATCCCAGCTCAAATACCGCTTCATCGCTCATCTGAGTATCAAGGACAGTTGTATGAACAAGGCGTACAACCTAGTATGAGTCGAAAAGGTAACTGCTGGGAGGATGCCGCAGTCGAATCCTTCTTTGCGAGGATGAAGGTGGAGTCGATCCATGCGGAGATTTCTAACCAAGGATGACGCGTATGCATGAGTATTGGAATATATCTAACTGTTTTACAATAGTGTCCGACGACACTCTGCCATGGACTATAAAAACCCTGGGCAATTTGAAGAAGACTACTATGCGCAGTGTGCAAAATTTAATGCCTACTTTTTGTGGATAGGAACAGACCCAAACGGGCTAAAAGATAGTTCTGATACTCCTATAAGCTTGGTCGTTTTAAGTCATTACAGGGTCTGGAGTTATAAATGGTATCGTTGATATGGAAAATTTTAGTTCGAGACAAGCCGGAATCTAGTAATAACCGTGATAAGGCGAGATTGGCATTTCAAAGCATGTGGGTTGCCGGCACACTGGGTGCGTTTTTTGTGGCTCTTTTGAGTAATTTATCAAAACATATACCTGAGACTGCCTGGCCCAAAGATGTAGATGCTCTGTATACGATGCAATTAATTTTAAGTTATGGATACTTGCTATGGTTCTTGACATATTTTTTTATATCTAACTTTAGTAATGAAATACTGCAGAAAGCGAGAAAAAAAGATCTTTTATTCGATATTATTCAATCCTTGGTCGCGTTTTTCGCAGCGTATAAACTAGGCTTTTTATCCTTGAATTTAAATTTCTCATATATATCTTATGCGTACGCAAGTGCTTCAGTATTTGTTATTTGTTTCTTGTCGTTTCTTCTCTTCGGCTGTGAAAGTAAACGAGGAATTAATTTGATAAGAGTATATGGCTTAATCATATCGTTAATTTCAATATTTTCTGCAAATTACTTTGCAGAAAAACAATCTGTGGAGCAGGTGGGTGAGTATTTTATGCTTGCGGTGATTCATTTCTTAATGTGGATAATTCTGTGGCCTTTCATGTGGATACGTATAGACGAAGCAGCAGAAAACCCTGGCTTATAATAAACGTCTCCATATAGACGCGGCTACTACGCGCACTTGAGGCGAGACGTTAGGGATTATAAACAAGGTATGATCCATGGCGACAATTATCAAAGTCGGTGCAGTTCAAATGAACTGCTATTTAGGAGAAATAGATAAGAACTTGTCTCATGCCGAGATAATGATTACCAATGCAGTCGAGGAAGGATCGCAGGTGGTTCTGTTGCCTGAACTGATGCCATGTGGATACACACTGTCTGAAGACATTTGGAATTTTGCAGAAACCATCAAAGGAAAATCAGTTGGTTGGTTATTGGAAGCGGCCAAGCGCTTTGGCATATATCTAGGATGCACATTTCTTGAAGCGGATGGTGAAGATTTTTTTAATACATTTGTGTTGGCAGGTCCTGAAGGTAAGTTAATAGGAAAAGTAAGAAAAAGCCCGCCCTCTTCCGTTGAAGCATATTTTTATACTTCAGGTTCGGATTCGCACATCATCGAGTCGGAAATTGGTCGTATCGGCGTAGGTGTCTGCTACGAAAACACTTTAATTGATCATATGTCATTTCTTTATAGTGGAAATGTTGATTTTGTATTATCACCTGCTGCTGCGGGTAGGCCAATACCTTTCATTCCAGGTGATGTAAATCGGTTTGAAAAAATGCTAATAAATAGTCGGTCAGTTTTTGCAAACACACTCGGAGTTCCAGTTATAGTAGCAAATCGGACTGGTCCGCTAGAAACGGATTTACCTGGATGGTTACCGTCTTTAAAGAGTAGCTTCCCGGGATTGTCATCAATTGTTGATTTTGACGGCACAGTGAAAGCGGAACTCGACGATAAAGAAGGTATTATCGTGGCTGATGTTCAGATTGGCCATAGCTCGAAGCAAAAATCCACTCCTCAAAAATACGGAAAAATGTGGGGAATACCCGTGCCATGGTACGCGTTTATTTGGCCGTTGACGCAGAAACGGGGAGAGAGGAGTTACGAACTAAATAAAAAAAGAAAACAGCGTGCACTGTCTATGAGTCATTGTGAACGAGATGAAAAATCTTGACGATAACTTGCACCCGACCCATTTGGACGATATTGAGCCTGGCCTTAAACGTTATGGAATTATGGATGCTCGCCAAATGGATAATATAGATTATGCTGTCAGTGTTGGTTGTGCCTCTTATGCTATAAAATTGGCTAATGAGCAAAATACATAAAGGAGCAATGAGTAAGTGAGTGGACACCCTGTAGAAATTCAAATCAAGCAAGCTGATAAAGCTATCGTTCCTGGAAAAGTTGATGTGCGCATGATTATTTATACTGATCACGCAATCTCCTGATTTACCTGCAAGCAATGGTCTCGGGCAAAAAA
The DNA here is from genome assembly GCF_963455295.1 of Candidatus Thiodiazotropha sp. CDECU1. Classification (NCBI taxonomy): domain Bacteria; kingdom Pseudomonadati; phylum Pseudomonadota; class Gammaproteobacteria; order Chromatiales; family Sedimenticolaceae; genus Candidatus Thiodiazotropha; species Candidatus Thiodiazotropha sp. CDECU1. The sequence continues at coordinate 3,868,060 of NZ_OY734020.1, read as the reverse complement.
AGAATATGACCAATAGAGAGATTGTCATGGAATATCTCAGGTGCTTCTGCGCTGGAGACGTTGATGGTTTAGAGCCTTTGCTTGCTAATAGTCTATGTTTTAATGGAACGCTACATACTTATGGCTCTGCCAGGGAATACACTGACGCATTGAAAAACGATCCACCCGAGAAGTGTGGATGCAAAGTGCTGAGTATCACTGAGAGTGAGCAGAGTGTAGCTGTATTTTACGACTATCAAAAACCAGATCGAGTCATACAGATTGCGCAACTATTTAAAATCGAGCATGAAAAGATTCATGAAATATTGTTGATCTTTGATAGTAGAGGCATTGACTAACACGTTATACCTTTAGTAACTAACTCAGTGGATTAATAGAACGGAATGGGTCTTAATAAATCGAAAAAAAACACCTAAAGGAATTGACGGGACTTGCATATGAGAGGGACTTAAGTCAATGCCTTGAAGTTATTTATTCAGATTTTAACAAATGGAAGTCTGATGAAATATCTGTCTGGGATCTAAATGATAGAATACATGAATTTCATGATGATATTGGTAGAGAGCTCTATAAAATATATAACATATACGATCTGCATATGATTGTTGCATTTGCCATCAAACGAGGCGTGCTTGATATCCGAGATGTTAATCAAGAATGCAGGCCTGAGGTTCATCGTATCGTAGATTTATTGGGTCAAGATGAAGAAGGTGAGGGGTAAACAGATGTTCCTGCCGATTCGTCATGACGAATCGACTTCTCTCAACGAGGTTTGTTCGTTAATTAAGCTATGAAGATTTGGAAAATATTATTCGTTCCTCTTCTTTTGCTGTATATTCTTGATCTAATTGGATTGTCTTTTCAAAGCAGCCTAAGTATTGGTGATACTGTTGGGATGCCCATGTGGAGTTTATAAATGACACCACCCATCTTATAGGCAACTTCTGATCAAACAGGCGAGGCTCGGAATATTAAGCTATATACCATTGGTCTTTGATAGCTTCGTAACCTTGATTTCAGCGCTACCCTGGTTGTTTCTATAGTAGGCAAAGACCCCCTTGAGACACACATCACACAGCGCGTCATTGACATAGAAATACAAAGGACCGTTGTATTGCGCCGTGAATGTCGCATCGCGACCCACACCTACCTGTTGTCGACCGCCAACATTGGCTATCAGCTTGAACCAGCCTTGGTTGTGGGAATTACCGTCCTCATGGTGGCGTTTGCTGAATGAGATGAGCTTGTATGGCAGACCAGGTTCTTCTTCGATCCCATCGGCAGTCGCTGGAATGTGCTTGTCACGCCAGTCATCATCTCCGCTTACCTGCACCTTGTAGGATACCCCCTTCTCCACGCGGATCCCCGTTGCATACCAGGGATTACAGGTGTGAAAATCATTCAGTGTCAACCCATCTTCAGGCAGCTGTTTGAATGTTATCTTTTCACTCACGCATGCATCCCTGTTGGGCGGCAGGATGAACATATTGCTTATCCAAAATATAAGCAGCGATGCGAGAAAGCCAAATACTGCCGAGGGAAAGATATATTTACGCACTGAATCCCGGATCCACTGGGGGGCATAGACTGCCTTGATCAAATCCACAATGGACTCGAAAACCGTTTTTGTCGGACTATGGGTTGCCGTTCCACCCGTCAGGTTCCATCCGGATTGTCCCAGGTACCGGGTACGTTTGCGTAGATAGTGACGCAGGATCAGCAATAAAGTGAAGATCACTGCCAGTGTTAAAAGAAACCACCAGCGGCCACTGAAGGCGTAGAGCCATTTTTCCGGAAATCCACCCAAGTATTCTGATAAGGAGGCTGGAATGCCTTCGAAGACCCCTCTCCACCCTTCCGACAAGGGTAAGGGCATGGCGCCGAATCTACGCAGGGAAAGAAATGTGCCGATGGTTGCGGTGAGTAGCAGGAAATAGACAACCCTGCGCCACCAGACATCTTTAGCGGCCAGGCTCTGTGCCTTCACCCTCTCGTCCGGCAGGCCGTCTATGGGGTGGGGCTTGCCCGTTGTCACTACCGAGTAGTGCTTACCGAAGACCACAGGGGCGTAGTCTTCGGTCACCTGTTTGATTCGATCGAATACCGACTCGTGCACCAGCACTGGGGTATTCGCCTCCGTGCAGATCTCATCCACCTGCCGGGGTTTGTAGCGGTAGTATGAGGCCAGGCCCGCCCGTGAGTCATATATCTTTCCGGTGACATTGGCCTGTTCCGATGCTTCTGTGCGCGCGGATTTCAATAGCTTCAGTCCGCAGTCTTGTGCTTTCTGCATCATCCAGTCCAGGGACACATAAGCCATTTCATCCTTGGCATAACCTCCACCCACATTGGAGTGAACACCGGAGAACCAGACCTGCTCAATCTTCTGCCCTGAAACCCGCAACGACTCGTCCCACATCAGAGGATGAAAGGTGTGTCTTTCATCGTCCAGGGAGAGGGCGTGATAGTTACAGCCGGCAATCGGGTAGCGGTCATAGCTGTAGAAGCGGAATTTGAACAACCAGTCCAGGAATTCAGTCAACTCGTCGATGGGAAGGCCTATCGCGTCGACACTATCCCACACGCCGATGAAACGGATCACCGGTCGGTAGGCCAGGTCGTCATCTGGAATGCCTTTTGCCGGCTCTTTTTCCTGTGCCTCCACTACCTCGGTGAATGGTTTGTGGCTCAACTCCCGGTAGGCCCGAACCAACTGTTCGAGTGTCAGTTTCTCCGCCTGTCTGAGGGCGGGAGAGGATTTCTCCGGTTTATCAAATTTACGGATCTCTTTGCGCCACTGGAGATATCGCTTCATGGCGCCGTCAATGCGCGCTTGTGTCTCATCCGGATCCCCATGGGCTTTGACCACACCGCACACAGTCACCATATAGGCCAAGGCCCTGACGGTGAAGGCGCCACGGCTGAAGCCGAGTAGATAGATATGGTCGCCGGGGCGATAGTTGTGCACCAGAAAGTGGTACATTTCTAGAATATTGGCCTTGAGACCAAAGCCGAATGCCCCACCCAATAGCCGAAACAGTTTAAAGTTCTGGGTGCCGACGCCATCCTGATAGAAAGTCAGCTGATCGAGTGTCGGATCGGTATCGATTGCCTTATAAAAGCGCCAGACATTGGTGCCCCGCGCCTTACTACCGCTGTTACCCGTACCGTCCGAGCATAAAACGAGTTTCCTGGCCATGGGCAGACTCCTTTTCCAACATCAGATTTCCTTAAACTGTGCATACCGCTATTAGCCTGAGGATAGACCAAGTAGAAGGATTAACTAGTAGAATGCCGAATAGGGAGAAGCGTCGGAGTGTCAAGCAAGAGGGTGTGCCTGAGCTGTTTCTTGGGCCCGTGTTAACAGGCAAAGAGTCATGACTGAGATACAAGGCATATTACTCGCAGCCGGTAGCGGTCAACGGTTTGGCCGTCACAAGCTGCTGCATCCCCTGCCTGATGGTGAGTCGATGGGCATAGCGTCAGCGCGCAATCTGGTAGCCGCTCTACCCAACACCCTGGCGGTCATCCGCCCTGGCGACCAGCGACTGGCAGCCTCCCTGGAAGCCCTGGGTTTGAGAGTGGTGGAGAACAGTCAGGCGGGGCAGGGCATGGGCAGGAGCCTGGCCATGGGGATTGGCGCCAGCGCCGATGCCCAGGGTTGGGTGGTGGCGTTGGCGGACATGCCCTGGATCAAACCAGAGACCGTAGGCGCGGTGGCCCAGGCCCTGTCCCAAGGGGCTAGGTTGGCCGCACCTGTATATCAGGGACGTCGCGGTCATCCGGTTGGTTTCGGCCGACGATGGGGGGATCGGTTACAGGCCTTGCAGGGTGATCATGGGGCACGCCATCTGCTGCAGGCCCATCCTGACGAGCTGGTGTTGTTACCCACCGATGATCCTGGGATTCTGCTCGACATCGATCATCAGGATGACCTGTACCCCGGGGAGGCGCCATTGGGTTAGGAATCCGGCCACCTGTAACGGGCCGGGAAGCGGCCATTGGCCTCGGGAATGAGTCCCTCTGCCGCGAGTTTTCGATACTGTCTCTCGTTGCCCGGATAGTCCGCAATCCGCCGTTGCCCGGTGATCAGCCGATACCAGGGTAGATCGCTGCCCCTGGGCAAGGTGCGTAGCCAGGCCAGTACCTGACGCACATGCACTCCGCACAGCTTGGCCATATCCCCATAGCTGCAGTAGCGACCTGGCGGGATCGAGGCCAGGGTGGTGTAGAAGATCCTGCGCATCTCATCTGTGGCCACTATCGGTAATCCCTGAAAATGATCATGAAATGAATCGGAAATTCTGTTCTTGACGTATGGTTAGAGAACGCACGCTATCAAGCAACAAAAACAGTAGCAAGGAATCCCCCATGAAAAAAACCGCCATCCTCTCCTGGTCCGATCTGCAACCCCTTACCCCCACCTATGCCTTGGCGGCGGGTGTCGACCTGGTGGTTATCCGTTGGCGGGGGGAGGAGCGGGTGTCGGTGCTCTACGGGCGATGTGCCCATCGGGGCGCGCTCATGGCCGACGGGCGTATCGAGGGCGAGGATCTGATCTGCGGGCTGCACGACTGGGACTATCGCTATAAGACCGGTATCAGCGCCTACGATCCCGCGGAGCGTCTGCATCCATTCCAGGCCTGGGTCGAGGCGGGGCAGGTCTGGGTGGATGAGGATGAGATCCAGGCCTGGGCGGTGGACAATCCCCAGCCCTACGACCGGGAGCAGTACCAGGGCCTGTACAAGGATCTGCATGGGGGCAGTGAGGAGCCCCACTATAAATACATCCAGCATCTGGCCGAGCACGGCCTGTCGAAGGTGGGGCATCACGGCCGGGTCAGCGCCATGGGCGTGCCCCGGGACGAACTGCCGAAATGGGAGCGGATCCAGCTGCTCACAGCCCAGCTGCATCGGGTGCCCCTGCTTGACGACCACCCGGTCGGCACTGAAGTGGTGATCGGTCCCAATGCCAACAAGCCATTACAATTGGAACGCCCCCTGTTCGTCTCCGATATGAGCTTCGGCGCCCTCTCGAAGGAGGCGAAGGTGGCCCTGGCCAGGGGTGCGGAACTGGCGGGCACCGGGATCTGCTCCGGCGAGGGCGGCATGCTGCCGGACGAACAGACCGCCAACCGCCGCTATCTCTACGAGCTGGCATCGGCCCGCTTCGGCTATTCCATGCAGAAGGTGCGGCAGTGCCAGGCCTTTCACTTCAAATGCGGTCAGGGGGCCAAGACAGGCACCGGCGGCCACTTGCCGGGGAACAAGGTCAAGGGCCGCATCGCCGAGGTGCGCGGGCTCGACGAGGGCGAGTCGGCCATATCGCCTTCCCGCTTCCCCGACTGGGAACATGTGGATGACTACCGTCGATTCGCCGATGTGGTGCGGGAGGCGACCGATGGCATCCCCATAGGCGTCAAGCTCTCCGCCCAGCATATCGAAAGGGATATGGAGGCCGCCCTGCAGATCGGGGTGGACTACATCATTCTGGACGGGCGGGGCGGTGGCACCGGGGCGGCGCCGCTGATCTTCCGTGACAATATTTCGGTTCCCACCATACCGGCCCTGGCCCGCGCCCGACGCTATCTGGACAAGCGGGGACGCAGTGATGTCTCGCTGGTGATTACCGGTGGCCTCAGGCTGCCGGCGGATTTCATCAAGGCGATGGCCCTGGGCGCCGATGCCATTGCGGTTTCAAACTCGGCACTGCAGGCCATCGGCTGTCTCGGTATGCGCGCCTGTCACACCAACAACTGCCCGGTGGGGATCGCCACCCAGAGAGCGGATCTGCGCAGCCGCCTCAAGATAGAGAAGGGCGCGCAACAACTGAACAACTTCTTTCGCGCATCCACCGAGCTGATGCAGGTGATGGCCCGGGCCTGCGGTCACGACCATCTCAACGGATTCTGCGTCGATGATCTCACTACCTTCGATCGCGAAATGGCCCATCTCTCGGGGGTCGCCTATGCGGGGATCGCAAGGGACTGAAACATCCCTACCCTCGCGTGCTTTGCAGATAGCTTTGCCACAGGATGCAAAACGATGTATCGATCACGCCGGCCATCGCCACTAGCGACGGTTTTAACGTGACCGCCTATCCGGAACCTGCCGATTGGACGAAACTTGAGCTGAAAAATGGTGCCTATTGGCATAGGGATGGATGGGTCGGCGCAATTCTGCCTTATGCCGAATCGATAGGGTCGGATCAACCCTATAGTTTGTTGCTTGTTTATCTTCAACAATTACGTTTACATGGTGCGGACCTGATGGCTTGATACATCAATGGCATAGGCTTGCTCCGGATCTCAAATCGCAGACAAAAAAAGCAGCATGAGATGTTGATATGGAAAGCACTATCACAGTAAACAGCAGTCGTGATCAGATGATCGCGGAGTTTCACCGGGTCCGTCAATTTACCGAGTCCCTCTGTCTGCCACTGCAGCATGACGACTATCAGATCCAATCCATTGTCCAGACCAGTCCGCCCAAGTGGCATATCGCCCATGTCAGCTGGTTTTTCGAGGCCTTCGTGCTCGACCATTTCAACCCCGCATACAAACCCTTTCATCCCCAATTCGATTACATCTTCAATAGTTATTACTACACCCATGGCATGATGCATCCCCGGCCGAAGCGTGGCCTGCTGTCACGACCGACAGTGGGAGAGGTCTATCGATATCGCGCCCATGTCAATCAACAGATGCATCAATTGATGGAGAGTGTTGTTGAGGAGGAGTGGGAGGAGCTCGCGTTTCGCATCATCCTCGGGCTCAACCATGAGGAGCAGCATCAGGAGTTGCTGCTGATAGATGTGAAGCATAATTTCTGGAGCAACCCGCTGAAACCCAGCTATCGGGACGATCTGAAATCGATACCCGCTGGCACACGGGAGACGCGTTGGGTGGAGCAACCGGGTGGCGTGCATAGCATCGGTCATGGTCTCGAGGGTGGTTTCGCCTATGACAATGAAACGCCTCAACACAAGGTGCTGCTTTCTGACTACCGCATCGCCGACCGGTTTGTGACCAATGGCGAGTACCGGGCCTTTATGGATGACGGCGGTTACAGGGAGCCGGCGCTGTGGCTCTCCGACGGCTGGGCCCTGCTGCAGCGCGAGGGTTGGCAACATCCCCTCTATTGGGAGCAGCGGGATGGGGAGTGGATGCAGTATACCCTGGGCGGTCTTGAGCGGTTGAATTCCCACGAACCTGTCTGCCATCTCAGCCACTATGAAGCGGATGCCTATGCCCGCTGGGCAGGCAAGCGTCTGCCGCTGGAGAGCGAGTTGGAGATCGTTTTGGCGCAACAGCCCGTGAACGGCAACTTCGCCGATGCCGATTACCTCCACCCGCTGCCGGCTGGGGAGACGGGACAGTGGTATGGCGATCTCTGGACCTGGACGGCTTCACCCTATGCCGCCTATCCGGGGTTTAAGCCCCTGGCCGGCTCAATGGGGGAATACAACGGTAAATTCATGTCCAACCAGATGGTGTTGAAGGGTGGTTGTTGTGCCACACCCGCCGGCCATACCCGCGCCAGCTACCGTAATTTTTTCTATCCCGATGAACGCTGGGCCTTCACCGGCCTGCGGCTTGCGGAGGATGCGTGATGGAGAATGTCACCTTTCACGACCATAAACCCCAGGCACTGAGTCTCTATGATGCCGTTGTCACGGGCCTTTCCAAGTCGGATAAATCGATTCCGCCGAAATTCTTCTATGATCAACGGGGGTCGGAGCTGTTCGACAGGATCTGTGACCAACCGGAATACTATCTGCCTAGTGTGGAGTGCCGCATGTTGTCAGATCTGGCCGATGAGATAGCCAAGCTGACTGGAAAAGGGCGGGCGCTGATCGAACCGGGTGCGGGCAGTGCCAGTAAAGTGCGCCTGTTGCTGGATGCATTGAGGCCGAGTGCCTTTGTGCCCATGGATATCTCCTTTGACTATCTGAAGTCGAGTGCCAGGGCGCTGGCAATGGAATATCCCTGGTTGCCCATTCATGCCGCCTGTGTCGACTTCACCCACTCCTTACCGATTCCCAAGGAAGTACCCAACGGCCCGCGGCTGCTCTTTTTCCCCGGCTCCAGCCTGGGCAATTTCAATCCCGGCGAGGCAGGTGAATTCTTGCGCCTGGTCCACGATACCGTGGGTGAAGATGGCATGATGCTGATCGGTGTCGATACCAAAAAGAGCGAGCAGGTACTACATGCCGCCTACAATGATGCGGCGGGTTTGACTGCGGACTTCAATCTGAACCTGCTGCAACGCATGCAGCAGGAGTTGAATGCCGATATCGATCCCGGTGTATTCGAACATCTTGCCTTCTACAACGGCGAAGAGGGGCGTATCGAAATGCATCTGGTAAGTACGCAACAACAAACGCTCCGCCTCAATGGTCACCGGTTTGAATTCGAAAAAGGTGAGACCTTGCACACCGAAAACTCCTACAAATACTCACCAACGGAGTTTATCAACATGGTTACAGATAATGGATTTAAAGAGGTACGTCATTGGGTCGATGACGAAGGATTGTTTGCAATCTATCTGGTGGCTGTTGCTTAACCCGAAAGGAATAAATAACTATGATCAAATTTGTTATGTGCTTAACTCGACACCCAAATATGACCCGCGCTGAATTCAAGGACTATTGGATGAATAAGCATGGTCCATTCTTCATGAGCAATGCGGATGCGATGGGTGCGAAAAGGTATGTGCAATCCCACACGATAGATACCCCGTTGAACGAAGGTTTAAGAACTTCGCGAGGCATGTTGCCTGAATATGATGGGGTCGCTGAGGTATGGTTTGAATCAGAAGAAGCACTTATGCAGGGTATGAGTTCTCCTGAAGGTCAGAAATTAGCTGCAGCATTGCTGGAAGATGAGGGGAATTTTGTCGATCACTCAAAGTCTTCAGCGTTCATTGTCGAAGAATTCGAATTATAAATGCTAAGTAAGTCAATTGAGTTTGCGTCTATGCTGTTGGATCCAGGGAAGTTATACCTTTATCGAAAGGTTATTCTCATCAGAATTCAAGCCGGTAGTGATGGATATGACTGATACATGTGCGGGGTGGATATGCAACAGGAACTCGAGGCGAATAAACAAAACGCAATCGCGTTTTATCGCACTGCTTACTTGGGTAATCCTGAGAAGGCCGTCGAATTGTATGTAGGGGCTGAGTACATTCAGCACAATCCTTCAGTAGGCAATGGCAAGGCTGCGTTCATCGAATACTTCGACCAGATGGCGAAATCCTATCCCAAGAAAGAGATCGAGTTTGTTCGGGTGGTTGCAGAGGGCGATTTGGTAGCTCTCCATACCCATCAAATATGGCCAGGGGATGAAGAGTATGTGACCATGGATTTCTTTCGCTTCGATGAGGCGGGGAAAATAGTCGAACACTGGGATTCAATTCAGCAGATACCGAGTGAATCCAAACATGGTAACAGCATGTACTGAATAACCAATTCTACCGCTCAACGAACCATGAGGCTCTGGTCTATACATCCTGATTATCTCGATGCCAAAGGGTTGGTGGCATTGTGGAGAGAGGCGTTGCTGGCGCAAAAGGTGCTCCAAGGTCAGACAAAGGGTTATACAAACCACCCCCAACTAACCAGGTTCAAGGAAGCCAGTGATCCTCTTGGTGCCATTGCAACTTATCTACGGCATGTTGTCGCCGAAGCGGATAAACGGGGTTACAAATTCGATAAGGGAAAAATATCCATTAAGGGCGCACGAAAACAACTGTATGTTACCGAAGGTCAAATTAACTACGAGTTCAATCATTTGTCGCTAAAGTTAAAACAACGAGACCCCGCTGCATACGCGAAAATAAGAAAAACATCTGTCATAAAACCGCATCCATTGTTCATACTCCACAAAGGGAGTGTTGAGGAATGGGAAGTTACATGATGACTTTCGCTTATCACATAAAATATATACGTAAAAAAATTTCTGGTTCTAGTATTGAATGGCGGTTTTTATTCCAACTTGCTCTATTCATTGTGCTTGATGGGCAATTTTACCACTTGCGCTAACTCCATTATGGTCTATAGATGTTAATAATATTGTCATCGTATTGTAGTAATGGGGTCACACAATCATGCATACAAGGATTATTGGCGCACTGCTTATCCTCTATTCAGGCACGCTGCTGGCAGTCGACGAGCATGTGGCCTGTCAACATCCAAATGCCTATGCAGACTATGATGCGGATACGCTCCACTCGATAGCACGAAGCTGCAAAGTGTCTGAAGTGGCCGACCTCTATTACCATCGGGCAAGCCATATACGTCAACTCGAAAAGTATCTCTTGTTCGAGCATAAGTTGAACAATCTGGGTGACAGCGAGAACATCGCCTACATCGACGCCTACAGGATCCATATAGGACTGGCTGAGGCCTTGTTAAGTAAAGAACTGGCCCCGGATGCGACACCGGCTTTAAATCGTCTCAATCGAATTTATGAGCGTAGCGGTGAGATTGCTGAGTTACGTTTTCGGGGTTACGACTTAATTGCAAACAGGCTTCAACAGTGGCTTAGGGAAAAGTCAAATATCTAGTACTGTCGAATCCTGTTTGCAACCTTCCTTGCATGATTGCGGAGTCGGTATCCATCAGCGAAACAGCTGAGAAACTTCTTTAAACTTGGGATTGTTGGCGTCTCCCATCCATTCAAACGCAACCGATTCACTGTTGGTGATATGCACGCCGCCTGAACGCATGCGTTGCAGTGAGTTTTTGCGGTGATATGGGTCCCGCGAGGAGATGGCATCTCCCACCACGAAAACCTGATAGCCCCACTGCTGTAGTCCGGATGCAGTCTGCAGGACACAGATATGCGCCTCAAGACCCACAATGACAATCTGTCTACGCTCGCCGTTTTCCGCCAATTCCTCTTCGAACCCTGGGGCGGTACAGCAGGAGAAGGTCAATTTATCCTTTGCCTTGGTATGCGGAGGGAGGTGTTGGGCAATTTCCGGCAGGGTGTTTCCAAGCCCTTTACCATAGTGTTCTGAGAGTATGATGGGGACTTCCAGTGTACTTGCGGCCTGGCTGAGTTTGACGATATTTTTAACCATCTGATCCAGGTCCGTCTTGGGCATAGCCTTGGCGAGTCTTTCCTGGGTATTGATGATCAATAACTGACTGGTTTTAGCATGGGTCAGCGGTAGTGCACACTTGCTAGAAGGCATGGTGATCTCCCTTACAATTGTAGTTCTTCGCTGTGCTGCGAAATTACAACAGGGAGCAGCAACAGTCTGTTTTATTAAAATTCGAACTCCACGGGCGCCGGGGCATTGATCAACGGCGCCAGCTCCGTTTCCAAGATACTCTCTTCTTCAAAGATCTTATCCGCATGCCGGGTGATCAGCATGCACTCCATCACCGGCGTAGTGCCGATGACAACAAACAGCCGTCCACCGACTTTAAGCTGCTGGCGGAAGATTTCAGCCTGTTGACTGGTGGGTAGAGAACCGGTGACAGCGATGGCGTCGAACGGCCCCTCCTCGAGTGGAGCGGCAAGGGCATCTCCACTTCTCAAAGTGACGTTTCGTATCTCCTGTTGTTCGAGTTTTTGTTCGACTTGTTGACTGAACTCGTCGTGGAGATCGATGCTGACAACCAGTTTCGCCAGGTTTGCCAGACAAGCGGTGAGGTATCCGCTGCCAGTGCCCACCTCGAGCACTTTGTCGGTCGGCCGGATAGCCAGGGCCTGCAGCAATTTGGCTTCGATGCGGGGAAACATCATCTGCTGTCCCTGGCCGATGGGGACCTCGATATCGGCATAGGCCAGATCCCGGTAGGATTCCGGAACGAACTGCTCTCGGGGCAGGGTTTCCATCAATTCGAGTACCCGCGGGTCGAGTACCTCCCATGGGCGGATCTGTTGCTCCACCATGTTGAATCGTGCTTTGTCGAAGCTGCTTGCCATCATGTAAATTTCCTGGTCGTTCATATGGTTTTTGTCCGGCAGAGGATTAAGACTACGTATTTTGTCTCCTCCGGGCAAGATTCTCCTCACGGATTTTACTTATGCAGCATGCTGGATTCCGTCTGTCTTCTGAGGTATTTGACCCTGGAGATTAACCTGTCAGGATTAATGGCATGGCATATGGGTGAATTGTAACACCATGAATATAAAGCGATTATTGCTCATTATATGAATGAGCATGCAGTTTTGCCTGTCATTATACCCCGGTCATTGGTCAACCTGGTCCTATCGAGTATTGATTCGCTGTAGATGAAAACCGGTTATACTGCCAGAATTCGCAGGCTGGGGGTGTTCGTGGCAGGTTGCCGTCGCGGGCTGAGAAAGACCCTTACTACCTGATCCGGTTAATACCGGCGGAGGGAAGCTGAAACCTTACTGGGCTCATCTTCGCCTTTGCCACAGCGAGGTTTCATGCATGAGTGTTATCCCTGAAGATTTTATCGAGAAGACCGTCACCCTTTCCGAGGCGGTGACCGGCCCCTTCTACAACTCCCGCAAAATCTATGTCAATGGCAGCCGCCCGGATATCCGTGTGCCCATGCGTGAGATCAGCCAGGAGGCGACTTCCGCCAGTTTTGGCGCGGAGGAGAATCCACCGATCCCGGTCTACGACACATCCGGTCCGTTTACCGATCCGGCGCATAAGATCGACCTGCTGGAGGGTATGCCCGACCTTCGCTCAGGCTGGATCCAGGAGCGTGGCGACTGCGAGCATCTGGATGGCCCCAGCTCGGAATATGGTCGCACCAGGCAGGAGGATCCGGCGCTTGCCCATCTCCGCTTCGAGCATATTCATGCCCCGCGTCGAGCCAAAGCGGGACACAACGTGACCCAGATGCACTATGCCCGCCGTGGGATCATCACCCCTGAGATGGAGTTCGTGGCGATTCGCGAGAACTGCCGCCTGCAGGAGTTACGCGAGGATCCGCGGTATGCAAAATTGCTGCGTCAGCATCAGGGCCAACCCTTCGGCGCACGCATACCCGAGGAGATCACCCCTGAGTTCGTGCGCTCGGAACTGGCCGCCGGCCGTGCCATCATCCCGGCCAATATCAACCATCCCGAGCTGGAGCCGATGATCATCGGCCGCAACTTCAGGGTCAAGATCAATACCAACATAGGCAATAGCGCCATCACCTCCTCCATCGCCGAAGAGGTGGAAAAGATGGCCTGGTCGGCCCGCTGGGGCGGCGATACCCTGATGGACCTCTCCACCGGGGACAACATCCACGAGACCCGGGAGTGGATCCTGCGCAACTCTCCCATGCCCATCGGCACCGTGCCCATCTACCAGGCCCTGGAGAAGGTCAACGGCAAGGCGGAAGAGCTCACCTGGGAGATCATGCGCGACACCCTGATCGAGCAGGCGGAGCAGGGGGTCGATTACTTCACCATCCATGCCGGGGTGCTGCTGCGCTATGTGCCCCTCACCGCCGAGCGGGTTACCGGTATCGTCTCCCGTGGCGGTTCGATAATGGCCAAGTGGTGTCTGGCCCACCATCGGGAAAGTTTTCTGTATACCCACTTCGAGGAGATCTGCGAGATCATGAAGGCCTACGACGTGGCCTTCTCCCTGGGTGATGGCCTGCGCCCCGGCTGCCTGGCCGACGCCAACGATGCGGCCCAGTTCGGTGAACTGGAGACCCTGGGGGAGCTGACCAGGATCGCCTGGGAGCACGACGTGCAGGTGATGATCGAGGGCCCGGGTCATGTGCCGATGCAGATGATCAAGGAGAACATGGACAAGGAGCTGGAGGACTGTTTCGAGGCGCCTTTCTATACCCTCGGTCCCCTGGTCACCGATATCTCACCAGGCTATGACCACTTCAGCTCCGGCATCGGTGCCGCCCAGATCGGCTGGTACGGTACCGCCATGCTCTGCTATGTGACACCCAAGGAGCACCTGGGGCTGCCCAACAAGGAGGATGTGCGGGAAGGGATCATCACCTACAAGATAGCCGCCCACGCAGCAGATCTGGCCAAGGGCTTTCCCGGTGCCCAGCTGCAGGACAACGCTATGTCCAAGGCGCGCTTCGAGTTCCGCTGGAATGATCAGTTCGCCCTCAGCCTCGATCCGGAAAAGGCGATGGCCTTTCATGACGAGACACTCCCCCACCAGGCCCACAAGGTGGCCCATTTCTGCTCCATGTGCGGTCCCCACTTCTGCTCCATGAAGATCACCCAGGACGTACGCGACTACGCCCGCGCCCAGGGGATGGCCGAGGAGGAGGCGCTGAAGCAGGGGATGGAAGAGAAGGCGGTGGAGTTCAAACGCCAGGGGGCGGAGATTTACAAGGAATTGTGAATTATGAATGTTGAAATATGAATTAATCGGGTTCGCTTCGCTCACAGTTTGTTGTAGTCCCCCTCTCCCTGGCCCTCTCCCGCAAGGGGAGAGGGGACGTTCTTATCGAGTGCATCGAAAGCTTCATGCCGGGTGGTGGACACAAGCTATCTGTTTACGATCAGCCCTGATCAGTACATTCCCTCTCCCCTTGCGGGAGAGGGCCAGGGAGAGGGGGGTCATAACAGGATGTGAGCAAAGCGAACCCTATAATTCAAAATTCAAATCCAGGCGGCTTACAGAAAATGAGAAGTACGCAGCATCCGGATAGTCGGCACAGCCGAAGCAGAAAAGATTTTTTATGCATAATCAACTGCCTGATAAGGACTGCTCTTCGGGGTGATGAGACATGACCGCGCTCAAGGCGGTGATCCGGATCGATCGCTTCATCAGCAACGCCACCTCACTGAGCCGATCCCAGGTGCAGCGGGTGATTCGCGCCGGAAGGGTCAGGGTTGACGGGGTTCAGATCAAAAAGGCGTCCTTGCCTGTTCGCCTCGATGCCGAAGTGTACCTTGATGAGTCAATGGTGGCGCCCCCCCTGCCGCGCTATTTCATGTTAAACAAACCCATTGGTGTGGTCAGTGCCGCCCATGATCCCAGCCAAAGAACAGTCCTGGATCTGTTCGATGTCCCTAAGCGGACCGGGCTGCACATCGCCGGACGGCTCGATATCGATAGCTCGGGATTGGTGCTGGTGACCGATGACGGTCAGTGGTCCCATCGTATCACCGCACCCTCGAATCACTGTCCCAAGAGCTATGCCGTCACTCTCGCCGAGCCCCTGACGGCTGGACAGATATCGAAACTGGAAACCGGCCTGCTGCTTAAGGGGGAGACTAAACCGACAAAACCGGCAACCGTTGAACAGCTATCGGCGCTCGAGCTACGCTTGACCATTACCGAAGGCAGATATCACCAGGTGAAGCGTATGTTCGCGGCGCTGGGAAATCATGTGGAGGGTCTGCATCGGTTGTCGATTGGCGGATTGTTGTTGGATCAATCCCTGTTGCCGGGAGAGTATCGCCCATTGACGCCGCGAGAGGTCGGCCTGTTCTAGGGCCTGTTAACTTCCATTAAAGTTCCAGTGTAGACCTGCCGCTCCTATATTAAGTCAACCTGCTTTCGGGCAGGGGTCCGCATGCATAAATAAGGACGATGACCTGATACTTCTTGTCGTGATTACCGCCCACAGCCGGCGGAAAACAAAAGCTAAAGATGATCAGGCGCTGAAAGATTCAGCCACTGCATATCTAGATTATAAGAATTTAGTTCGCCACTACGATATAGAGTCTGGTTCAAGAGGTATGGTCGTGCAGGGGAAGGGTTCAATAGAGGCGCTTCAGGTAGGTGTTTTCTCCCAGAGTGATCTGGTGCAACTGCAGGAAGTGATCGAAGCGTGTGATGTTGGTCTCTGCCTTATCAACACTGAGCGGCGAGTGGTCGCCTGGAATCGGCATCTGGCGGACATAACCGGAATGATGGATCAAGAGGCGATAACCAGGCCCCTTGATGAACTTATCCCGCAACTGGCAGGACCCCGCTTCTCAAAGATGGTGCTCACTGCCGTGAAGGCGCCCCAATCCGATGGTTCTCTGCAGGCCTATTTCTCACTCTCCTGTTCCCGTCACCTGTTCAACATCGATGAGGAGCGTTTTATTCGGGTCAGTGTCAAGCCGCTGATGATGCATCCAGGCTATTGTCTGGTGCAGATCAGTGAAATCGACACCATGCGCGCTCAGCAGGAGCAGTTGACTGCCAGCAGCGTGGCGGAGCAGCGGACTCGGGCGATGCTGTCATCGGTGGAAGATGCGGTTATTCTGATCGATGCGAATGGCAGGGTGGAGTTTTCCAATCTGGCCGCTGAAGGGATGACGGGCTATCACAACCGGCAGATGGTTGGGCGCCGACTGACCGAGGTGTATCGGCTTTTCGATGAGTCGAGTTCAGATAAGAACCCGCTTGGGTTGGAACAGATTATCGATAGCGAAGGAAAACAACTGGTATTGAAACATAGGGAAGGACTGAGTCTGCCGGTGCAGCAAACGATTACCAGCCTTAAGGATGAAGCGGGAAATCTGGAAAGCATGGTGTTGGTGTTCAAAGACACCAGCCAATCAAGGAAGTTGGCGGCACAGTTGAGTTGGCAGTCAAGTCACGATCCGGTCACAAGGCTCTACAATCGAACCGAATTCGATAGGCAATTAGCAACCTTATTGGAACAACCCGTAGTTAAGGGTAGCGGACACTGTCTGCTCTATCTTGATATAGATCGCTTCAAGATCGTCAATGACAACTGTGGCCATGCCGCCGGGGATGAGCTGCTGCGTCAACTTGCCAGTCTGATCAAACGATCCATCCGCAACAGCGATCTGCTGGCCAGGATGGGTGGGGATGAGTTCGGCATTCTCTTGACTCAGTGTTCAGTCGCTGCGGCGGAACGGATCGCTGACAGTATTCGCCGCTCGATCCAAGGGTTTCGTTTTGTGTATGGTGATAAGAGCTTCTCCCAGAGCGTCAGTGTCGGAATGGTCGCCATCGATGACCAGAGTAAGGATCTGCAACAGATCCTGAGCTTTGCCGATTCGGCCTGTTTCTCCGCCAAGGAGGAGGGCAGGAACAAGATTCATATCTACGATCCTCTCGGGAGCTCTGCCGCCAAACGACATGGCGAAGCGAAATGGGTTACCCAGATTCGCAGTGCCCTGGATGAGGATCGCTTCACCCTCTATGTGCAACCGATAAAGTCGATTAACAGGGAAAATGCAGCAGAGCATGTGGAGGTATTGATCCGGATGCTGGACGAGTCAGGAGAATTGATCCTGCCCGGGGCCTTTATCCCGGCTGCGGAAAGATTCGACCTGATGCCGAGAGTGGACCGCTGGGTAATTGATCGCCTGATGCGTTATATAGAGGATCACCGAGAGGTTTGTCTCGCCGCGGAGCGACGTTACTTCGTCAACTTGTCGGGTCAATCACTGTGTGACGAAGATGTGCTGAATATGATTTTGGACTGCATCAAACGTTATGCTATTCCGAAGGGGATGCTCTGCTTCGAAGTCACTGAAACCGCAGCCATATCGAACCTCACCTCTGCGGAACACTTCATGCGGACACTGCAACGTTTTGGTTGTGAATTCGCCCTGGATGATTTCGGTAGTGGTCTCTCATCCTTCGGCTATCTCAAGCACCTGCCAGTGGAGTACCTGAAGATTGACGGTGCATTCGTCAAAGAGATGCTTGACAACCTGATCGATGATTCGATGGTGGATGCAATAAACCGGATCGGGCATATCATGGGCCTGGAGACGATTGCGGAGTTTGTGGAAAACAAAAGGGTCTTGCATCGCCTGGAAGACATCGGCATCGATTATGCCCAGGGCTACGGTATTTGCCGCCCATACCCCATCGAACAACTGTTTGAGTAGCAAGGCAGCTCGGATCACACTCTCTGCATCGGTTAACTAGGGCCTGTTAACAGGCCCTAAAGGGATACTATCAGACGCACCGCATCCAGACGCACCCTGGCAGAGTGTAGATGTTGGTGCAGGGCCATGCCCTGGTCCTGCATCAGGCGGATCTCCTCTTCGCGTATCCCTGGATTGTGTTTTTTCAGTGCCGTCATGCGCTGAATCTCTTCTGTATAGTGCTGCATCATGTTGTTGACGGCGCTTGTTTTTAGCGGCTCCACGTTGTGATGTGCCGCGGTTTCAGCCTGTTTCAGCAAATCTCTTACCTGTCCACGGTAGGTCTCGATAACCGGCATCAGGGTTGGTGTATCCAGGGTCTGGGCATTCTCAAGCAGTTCATCACATTCGATCATATGGTCCCATCGCTTGCCATTGGCATCCAGCAGGATGCGAATCAGTGTCGGCGGCAGGAAACGGCCCACATGCAGTTTGCCTGGGGCAAGACATTCGACCACGAACAGGGACTCCAGCAGCAGTTGTCCCGACTTCAGCTTTGCATGCCTGCAGGCAATCGCGGAGCTGTTGCCGGTCTGCTGGCCGATGATCTGTTCCATGGCATTGCTGACCAATGGATGCTCCCAGGTCAGCAGTTGGCGCTCCTCATGGGCCAGGGCATCGCTACGGCTATAGGTGGCTGTCATCCCCTCTGCTGGCAGGCCGGGGAGCTGACCTGCAATAACCTGCTCCCCCGGGTGCAGAATAATGCCGGCCTCCCCCAGCTCCTCGGTGTCGATGTTGTAACTGTTGAACAGCTGTTCGAGATAGTGACGCAGATGCTGGGATCGATCCTGCGCCTGCAGCTCGCCCACCAGCCAGCTGGCACTGGGTTCACGGCAGGCGCCCAGCTCTAACAGATGGTCGCGACCCTGCTGCAGACGTTGCTGGGTGGCTGTCCTGAGTTGACGGGTCTCTTCCAGGAGTTGATCCAGGTCCCTTTCCCCATCCCCACTCTCCAGGGTCTCCCAGAGTCGTGGGCTGAGCTGTCTGAAGAGCTGGTGAGCACCGGGCACCGGGTGGCTGAAGGCATCCAGGCCATCCCGGTACCAATGCAGCAGTATCGATTGTGGACCGGGGTCCAGGTAGGGGAGATGGATCTGCACCGTCTCTTTCTGACCGATCCGGTCGAGTCTGCCGATGCGCTGCTCCAGCAGGTCAGGATCCAGGGGCAGGTCGAAGAGGATCAGGTGGTGGGCGAACTGAAAATTACGGCCCTCGCTGCCGATCTCGGAGCAGATCATCAGTCTGGCCCCCTGGGGATCGGCGAACCAGGCGGCTGATCGATCCCGTTCGATGATGCTCATGCGTTCGTGGAACAGGGCTGCACCGATACCGGTCTGCACCCGGATAGCCTCCTGCAGCTCGATGGCAGTCTCCGCGTGGGCGCAGATCAGCAGATATTTCCTGGAGACCTGTTGCCGCAGCTGCTCAATCACCCATCCAACCCTCGGGTCTTCCCGCCACCAGCTGGGATGTCCTCGGTAGGCATATAGACGTTCGGGTGTGAGGCTCAATTCAGCTGGTGCATCGCTCTGCCTTCCGAGCATGTCCTCGTATCCCCTGGGCAGCGGCAGCGGATAGCTGTGCAACTCCCGCGCGGGAAAGCCGCTGACACCGGCACGGGTATTTCGAAACAACACCCGGCCGGTACCGTGTCGATCGAGTAAGGTCCCGATCAGGGTCTCTCTGGCCGCATCCCGTTGTGCTGCATCGGCGTCACTTGCTTCGAGCAGGGGCTGCAGGAGTTGTTGTTCGCTCTCGTCCAGGATATCCCGCAACTGTTGTGCCCCCTCCGGGGACACCCGGTTGTGGTGGAGTAGTTGCTCCACTGCATCCGCGACTGGCTGGTAGTGTCGCTCCTCCTCCTGAAAGGCCTGCAGGTCATAGTAACGATCCGGGTCGAGTAAGCGCAGACGGGCAAAGTGCCCCGCTTGCCCCAACTGCTCCGGGGTGGCCGTCAACAGCAGCACCCCCGGGGTTTTCAGGGCCAGGGCCTCGACCAGCAGATACTCCGCACTGGGATCCTCGGCGGACCAGGTCAGATGATGTGCCTCATCCACAATCAACATATCCCAACCCCCATCCAGTGCCTGGCTGAGGCGTTGAGCATTGTGATGGAAGAGATCGAGGCTGCAGAGTACCAGCTGTTCGGCATGGAAGGGGTTGTCACCCTGCCCCGAATCCTGGATGGCCTGGCAGGTCTCCTCGTCGAAGATTCGGAACCTGAGATTGAAACGCCGCATCAGTTCCACCAGCCACTGATGGACGAGTGGATCCGGAACCAGGATCAGGGCTCGGCTGGTGCGTCCTGTCATAATCTGATGATGCAGTATCAGGCAGGCCTCGATGGTCTTGCCGAGTCCCACCTCATCGGCCAGCAGTACCCGGGGATTGGGCCGGTTTGCCACTTCGTGGGCGATGTAGAGCTGATGGGGGATCAGATCGATCCTGGGTCCACCCAGGCCGAGTATGGGTGATTGCAGATGTCGCCCGAGCTGGCGCAGGGTGTGATAGCGCAGATTGAACCAGTGAGGCGGGTCGACCTGTCCCCCAGAGAGCCGTTGCTGGGGTTGGTCGATGCGTAACGAGTCGCTGAGATCCGTTTCCTTGAGCGCGCGCTGCTCCCCAGCCCGGTCTTCTCCCAGGTAGGTCAGGCAGCCGTTCTCCTCGACCACGCGTTTCACCAGCAGAGTGCCGCCATCACGGCTTTCGACCCTGTCACCCGCTGTGAAGGCAACCCGTGTCAGCGGAGCCCCCTGTTGGGCATACACCCTGTTTTCTCCGACCGCGGGAAAATGGATGGTGACCGTGCGCCCTTCACACTTCACGATGCTGCCCAGACCCAGCTCGGATTCGCTATCACTGATCCAGCGTTGGCCGGGTAAGAAGAGTGGCATAGGGTATGGTCCTGGAAAAAGAGGCAGATAATATCACTTCACTGATATCGGTCCAGTCTAGGGTTGCGGGACGATCTGGCCTGCGGATGGCTTTTTGCGGGAAAAGACTTGAGTCTGGGCGACAGCAGGGAATAATATCCCGACGGTAAACTGAGCGTGGTGGATTGTGGAAAATAAGTTTGAACAAATTCTTTGGGGCAGTCGACTTGTCGTCCTGGCTGCCGTGGTCGCGAGCATGGCAGCAGCCATTGCAATGTTCTATATGGCTTCGGTGGATGCTTTCTACATGATCTCCCACCTTGGAGATTATGCCTCGCCATCCCTCAGTCCCGAGCAGAGGGTCGATCTACGCTCCACCACCATTACCCATGTGGTGGAGATCGTGGACGGTTATCTGCTGGCGACAGTGCTGCTGATCTTCTCCCTGGGACTGTATGAGCTCTTTATCAGCAAAATAGATCATGCGGAGCACTCTGAGAGTGCCTCAAATGTCTTGATGATCACCAGTCTGGACGATCTGAAAAGCCGACTCGCCAAGGTTGTGATGATGATACTGGTGGTGCGCTATTTTGAGTTTGCCCTGGGTATGGATTTCACCACGCCCATGGATCTGCTGCAGTTCGCCGGCGGTATTGCGCTCCTTGGATTAGCCCTCTACCTGGCCCATTTGGCAGACAAGGATGGGGCTCATTAAGCTGCCGTTCAGGGCTTTCTTGGTATACTGGTGTTGCATCGGATGTTAGCTGTTTCCGGTGTCTAAGTGGACCCTGAAGAGTCGTCGTCAAGGGCATAAGATCCGTTGTGATTTGATGTAAACTAAAGCGATTGATAATTGTCTTTGATAGCTATTAGTGGTCTATTTACTTTATAATCCGCCGAGTTTTAGGGAAGGGTGTTTCTTGTCCCTGCAGGTGTATAAGTGTTAACTGTTTGATTTTAGAGGTAATTACCTGATGAATAAAATGAAAATTATGCTACTGGCTGCCAGTACGACAGTTGTGTCCCTGGGTGCAGTGGCGACTGCTAGCGCTGATCCTGTGGCACTCGCCACTCAACGTGGCTGCATGGCCTGCCACCAGGTTGAAACCAAGGTTGTCGGTCCTGCTTATAAAGAGGTTGCCGCTAAGTACAAGGGCCAGGAAGGTGCCGTAGAGATGCTGTCGGCAAAGGTTAAGGCAGGCGGATCCGGCGTTTGGGGTCCTGTACCCATGCCACCGAATGCTCATGTCAGCGATGAAGACATCAAGGTCATCGTTGAGTGGGTGATGACGCTCTAAAGCTGCTCATCCTCATCACAAGATAGAAAAAACGCCTGCCATTGAGTCAGGCGTTTTTTTTTATAAAAATCGGGCGAACCAGGTGTTTGGCTGGGGTAAATGGCGCGATGTGTGGCAAATGACCTATAAATCGTCCCGATCCTCACCCTCGGGTTTGCTTTGAATGGGGCATTAATGTCATTCTCGTCAGCCGTCGATCCAGCCATTTCCGGGTTGATTATTATGGAGATGGACAGAGAAGTTGTGTTTAGTATCAGGAGTTTTTGAGTATGACCTATTTCAATCGTTTTTCACTCATCGGACTGTTTCTTATCGCTATTGGCCAGACAGCTGTCGCCGGTTCTGTCGCCGATGGCATCATGGTGGAGGATCCCTATGTCAGGGCTGTACCGCCTGGACAGCCGAATTCGGCATCTTTCATGGTGTTGCACAACAAGGGAGATAAGGGCAGTGCCTTGATGTCAGCCAGCACGCCTGCCGCTGACGTGGTGGAGCTGCATACTCACACCATGGAAGAGGGAATGATGCGCATGCGCAAGGTGGAGAAGATCGACCTGCCTGCCGGAGAGGTTGTCAAGCTGCAGCCTGGCGGTTTACATGTGATGCTTATCGGTCTGAAGCAGAAACTGGTGCCTGATGAGAAGCTGTCCTTGACCCTGACATTCGCGGATGGATCGAGCCTGCAAGTGGATGCCCCGGTGCGCAAATTGCAGATGAAGATGAAACAGGGTGACCACCAGGGTCATATGCACTGACAGTTGAAATCAGCACCTCCCTTCGATTCCTGCGGGGCACTGAGGCAGGCATTTACTGCGGGGTTGCAGCGGTTACTGAGCAACCCCGGCCTGGGCAGCTATATCCTGGTACACGCCAATGCCTGTTTTGACACCGAGATCTATCGGATACTCAAGCAGGACCTGGCGCACCGCTTCGACCAATTGGCTGCCTACTGCCGCGAGGCCTTGAGCGAAGGTCGTGAACTGGCGGGTGCCGAAGATGATCAGCTGGTCTTTCTGAAGCTGATGGCAATCGGTTTCGAGGGTATACAGGCCACGGAGTTTCGGCAATCGGGGGGGTGGGAACTGCAATTCAACCATGTCAGGGCCTTTCGGCCCTCACGCATGAGCAGACAGCCCGTGCAGGGTATCAGCCGTCCCTTCGATCCTGAAGGATTCAATTTCAACAAGCCCTATCTTCGCAAAGAGGTCTTCTGGGCGGGTGCGTTACTGGGGATTGAGGTTGAACTGCTGTATAACAAATTCCCTTTCGCTCCTCTGCACGGGCTGCTGGTCCCTGACCGGCGTGCGCGACTACCGCAACGCTTGACTGCCCGCTACCATGACTATGTCTGGTCCCTGGCAGAGCGTTTGGGGGCAGGCTTACCGGGCCTGGGAATCGCCTACAACAGTTATGGCGCCTACGCCTCTGTCAATCATCTCCATTTCCAGCTCTATGTGCGTTCATCTCCTCTACCCATAGAGCAGGGGTGCTGGCGTCACAATGGCGGGAAAATTGACTATCCATTGTGGTGCGAGGTATTTACCTCGGCCGCTACAGCCTGGGCCCATATAGAGGCACTGCATGAGCGTGAAACCAGTTACAATCTGATCTATCAGCCAGGACGGCTCTACTGCCTGGCACGCAAACGCCAAGGCAGCTATCAGCATGCACCTTGGACGAGCGGGTTTGCCTGGTATGAGCTCGCCGGTGGCATTACCACCTTCAGTCGATCCGATTTCGAAACCCTGGATGGGGTGGCCATCGAGCAGGAGATGGATAAGCTTCAGGTATGATCGGCTTAGGTTGGGGTTGGAGCAGTCGCTAAAGCCATCTCAGCAGATAGTAGAGGCGAAATCCCTCAGATGAACGGGAGGGCCCCATTACCTCCGCTGCATGGCAGTCTATCTGCTCGGCGGCGGTCGCCAATGCCTCTTCAGCATTGGCCACCGGGTGCACGCAGTTTTCCGGGAAACGCTTGCGTCGTTGGCTCGGAGTGTAGATCACCGCGTAGCAACGTTGCACGATGGATTGATCGGGATCTGTTTGCATAGATTGAACCGGCGCTTGCATAGAGTGTCTGATTTTGACCTTTATTAGAAAATTCTGCTATAGTTTCGCAGCTTTTTTCGAGGGCTTTCAGGGTTTCCGCCCATGGGACGGTGGGGACTGTAAGCTCGTGATTTCAACCTATCCAGCAGACTTCAGAGCAGGATTGATCATGAACAAATGGCTCATAACCGCAACTATTGCCCTTAGCATCGGATTCAACCTGGCCCATGCCGCCGGGAACGCAGACGAAGGAAAAAATCAGTCCGCAATCTGTGCAGGCTGTCATGGTGCTGATGGGAACAGCCCGATCAACCCCCTCTGGCCCAAGATAGCAGGGCAACATCCCAGATATATCGAGAAACAACTCAAGGATTTTAAATCAGGTGCCCGTACCGATCCCACCATGGCGCCGATGGCATTGCCGCTAAATGATCAGCAAATGGCTGACCTGGCAGCCTATTTTTCCAGCCAGCCCAGGCAGATTGGTAAAGCTGCCGCTGACCAGGTCAGCGCCGGTGAGGCACTCTACAGGGCCGGAAATTCAGAAACCGGCGTGGTTGCCTGCATGGCATGCCATGGCCCAGCCGGGTCGGGTAACCCGCAAGCCAACTTCCCCGCCATTGCCGGCCAGCATGCCGCCTATGTGGAGAAGTCACTGAAGGACTTTCGTGATGGCAAGCGCACCAATGATGCGAGCAACATGATGCAGGGTGTAGTGACTCGAATGAGTGACGAGGAGATGGCGGCTGTGGCTCAATATATACAAGGACTTAGCAGATAACCTGCCTTTTCTGTATGTATAATCGATATAAAAAGGCGGCTCCGGGCCGCCTTTTTGCATTTGCGTGCTATTGTTTTAAAAACTTGCGCAACCGCGCTCAAGTTTTTAACCTGGGTTGCCGTAAAATTTAAAGTAACCGGAGTAATATAATCAAAAGCCGCGCCACAGAAACCATGCCGAATCAAATTATTCAGAATCAGGTCGCCCTGGATGGTACAGACCGACTCCGCCTGCTGAGCTATAACATCCAGGCCGGGGCCGATACCAGACGCTATCGTGAGTATGTGACCAATGGCTGGAAACAGATGCTGCCCCACAAACAGCAGCAGGATAACCTGAACCGGATTGCTCACCTGTTGAAGGATTTCGATGTGGTCGGATTGCAGGAGGTCGACTCAGGCAGCCTGCGCAGCGGTTTCATCGATCAGACGGCCTATCTCGCTGAGCATGCGGGATTCCCCTTCTGGTACCGACAGGTGAATCGAAAGCTGGGCAAGTTGGCGCAACATAGCAATGGGGTGCTCAGCCGGGTTGAGCCAAGCAACATCTCAGAGTACCGGTTGCCCGGATTGCCTGGACGGGGCGCGGTACTGATGGAGTTCGAGACCAATGAAAAGCCCCTGGGCATCTGCATGATGCACCTGGCGTTGGGACGCCGGGCACGCTTGCGCCAACTCTCCTATGTCAGCGATCTGGTATCTCACTACTCGCATCTGGTTTTAATGGGCGATTTCAACTGTGGCTGCAGTTCCCAGGAGTTTCGCTATTTGATCGAACGGACCAACCTGCAGGGTAGTCCCTGTGACATGCTGACCTTTCCAAGCTGGCGCCCGAGCCGCAAGCTTGACCATATTCTGGCATCCCCAAGCCTGAAAGTGTCCAAGTCTGAAGTGCTCAACTATGCCCACTCTGATCACTTGCCGGTCAGTCTGGAGATAGAATTACCGAAGGATGTTGTGCTGCCTATGGTCGCTTGAACAAGCCCTCAACAGAGTGTAATGGATTTGCCATGAATTGGGTGCGAACGGCCTGGCAGCAAAGCGTAAAATACACTCGTGAATATGGCGATAAGCGATGAATGAGAAAGATTGGAAACAGCAATACGAAGATCTGCTGCGTCAACATGAAAGCGAGGATGGAGCCAATCGCGAACTGCAGGAGTTGCTGACTCGCACCATCATCCGGTTGACCCTTGCCGCCAACGGCCTGGACCCCCGTCTTGATCCCCATTTGAAAGGTGTACGCGATGCCGTGCGTGGCGGTATCAATGATAAGCTGCAGGGTAAGCTGAATGCCCTGTCGGATGGATTGCTCCACTTCTCGGAAGATACCGGTGAGGGTGATGGCGACACCACAGGTGACTACCTCAATCTTCTCGAATCCCTTCGATTAAGTAAAAAAGAGACCCAGGAGGCTGCAGGGTTGATGCACCAACTGGCCGACGATCCGGCACAGATGGAGGCAGACCAGTTTTCCCGGTTGGTTAAATTGTTGACCGGTGAGCAGCCGGCAAAGGGTAAGAAAGCGGGATTGTTCGAGCGCCTGTTGGGTGGTACCCAGGAGGACCATGAGAGTGGACCCAAACCCAATGATATCCTGCTAAATCTGCTTGAGCAGGCCTCCTGGCCGGGGCATTGGGGGGATGAAGTCAGTAAATTGAAACAGCGTCTGGATAAAAAGGCTTCGCTGGACGCCTGGACAGAGGTGCTGCGGGATCTGCTTGAGCTCTCCTCGAAATCCTACGGCCAGGTCCAGATGGAGATCAAAGAGGCAGAGGATTTTCTGGAAGAGCTGACTCAGCGTCTGCAGGACCTGGGGGTGCACCTGCAAACTGCCCACGATGGACGAAATCAAATTGTCGAGCACGGCAGGAGCTTGAGTGAAAAGGTGACCGGTCATGTGGGAGATTTGGGTGCCAGCGTCCAAGCAGCCACCGATCTGCAGCAATTGAAAACCTCGGTGCGTGAAAGATTGAGTCTGATCCAGAGCAATATCGACGAATATCTCGAGGAAGAGAAGGCGTGGCATAACAAGACCGAAGCGAGTGAAAAGGAGTTGAAGCATCGGCTGGAAAAACTGGAGAAGGAGTCCAGCGAACTACGCTCCCGGATGGTTGAGGCCCACCACCTGGCACTGATTGATGCGGTGACGGGGCTGCCGAACCGCCTGGCATACGAAGAGCGGGTGGAGCAGGAGTATGCCCGCTGGAAGCGATTTAATGAGCCCCTGTGCATGCTGGTGTGGGACATCGATGATTTTAAATCGATCAATGACCGCTTTGGTCATCAGGCCGGAGACAAGGCCCTGCGGGGCATTGCCCAGAGTCTACAATCACGCCTCAGGGTGACCGATTTCATTGCCCGTTACGGCGGTGAGGAGTTTGTCTGCCTGTTGTGTGGCACCGAGGGGAACGAGGCCCTGAAGGTGGCGGATCAGATGCGCAAATCGGTAGAGACCAATGGTTTCCATTCCGCGGGCAAGCCGGTTCCGGTAACCATCTCCTGCGGGATTGCTCCTTTTGGAGAAAACGAATCCATCGACAGCGTTTTTTCCCGGGCTGACAAGGCCCTGTATGAAGCGAAGAAGGCGGGTAAAAACCGCTGTGAGTTGGGTTGACGCCATCAATTGAGCCTATCGTTCAATAGGTTAGGCCAGGGTGATGTGGAGTATGCATCGATTTCAATCCTGGATGTAGAAGTAGTGCCAGGGTTGTTTTGCTGTGGTTGTTTGCAGTTCCCGCAGTAACTCCGCGGAGGGAATGGCCTCTTGAGGAAAGATATTCTCCACCAGTAACATGTAGCATCCACAACCCGCGCTCTGTCTCCAGTTATAACTGACAGGGTTCTGTTGATGTTGGCAGTGTGGGCAGGTAGCCTGGAAATGCAGTGGGTTTTGTTTCCAATCGCGCATGATTTCATACCATTCCGGCAGTCGTTTTCTGCACTGTCCGCAGCGCGGAGGGGTGGTATTGCGTCCGCTCAGAAATTGGGGTTCTTTATAGGGGCCGGATTCCACCAGGTGACAAAAAGGCTCCCCAGATGTGCCGGGCTGGAGTTGTATGGCGGGTGAGCAGCCCATGAAGGTGAGCAGTTTTATAAACCGATCGCCAAGCATATATGCCCTGGATCCGTTACCGATCTGCTGTGCGGCAAATCCAATCGCCTGCAGATGTTGAATGAGGTCAGCAGGTCGTTCGGGTGTCAGGTGGGGATCTTGCGGGGTTAAAACCAGGCGACCGGTGTGAAGAGGCGATGCAGCCATAGGGAGTCGTCTATTTCCCGGGCACAGCCGGATCATCGAATGCCCCGATGATGATCCTGTCGTTAGGGCCGACGATCCCGAACTTGGTGCTCACCTGTCCTGACTCCTCCCCCTGCGGCTGAGACGAAAACAGGCATAAAAAAAGCAGCGTGGCAGGTGTGATGCAAGAGCTTTTTCTAACTGTCATGTACATGGGCTGTAAAACAACTGGCAGATGAGACTTTCCGGTTCAAGGCTTTTATACCCTGATTGGTTGGCTGAAGAAAGGGTAAGGGGCCACCTGAGCCAGGCGCCCCATGGTGTACTGCTTGGTTTGTAGGATATCGTCAGACTGCGGCGATCTAAAAGCTATCCAGTTACAGGCAACTGCGACCCACAGGTCTCGTAAGACCTGCAAAACGGCATGCCATCTTTGCGCCGCCGGGAAACAGGGTTTCTATATAGCGTTTGGTCCAGCGGCAGTCGTTTTGGTCCTTGCACAGGTTGCGTGCCAGGATGGGGATCTCCGGTGCGATCTCGTACTCTTCGTAAAAGCGATGCAGAAAATCGATTAACAACCAATGTTCATCGGTCAGTTTTACACCATCGGCCTCTGCCAGGGCTTCTGTCACCGCCGGACTCCAGTCGTCGAAGTCGAGGAGATATCCTTCATCATCGATGGCGATCAGTCGACCCTCTACTTCTATGGTCCTGTTAGCCTGGACCGCATCTGGGCGGTTGGCTGTGTCGGTGTGTTCAAGCCTCATGTTGGTCTCCTTGGTGTGCAATGGGTGATTTTTTTAATTGTTATTCTTTAAAAGTAGCAGGATAAAGGGATGGTTTTATAGAGATGTGTTGATATACATCAACACTTTTATACTTAAGAGATATTGAATATAGTCGGTCTCTATGACCTAAAGGCCATAAAAGTTTTTTTTGTTAGTGATCACTTAAACTGCCCTATCAGTATTGCACCGAAACTGTGCAGATCAATACATCTCAACCATCCGTTGGTTCGCAACTAGAGGATAGTGTCATCGACCAATTCGATAAACGCATGCTTGGCCATCTTCAATCGCTGTATGGTGAAGAGAGGGCTGGTCAGCTTCTGCCCAGACTGCATCACCTGTTCAAGCGGCATATCGAGCTTCGCCAGGGACAACGCCGGGGTCAGCCACGCTGGGACGAAAATGACTGTGTCCTTATAACCTATGGGGATAGTGTGCAATACCCTGGCATGACGCCTCTTGCCGCCTTGAAATCATTTCTTGATCGGCGCCTGGACGGGGTCTTCAATCTGCTCCATATACTGCCGTTTTTCCCTTACAGCTCAGATGACGGATTTGCGGTTTCCGACTTCAGGTCAGTCAATCCTCAATTGGGTGATTGGGACGATATCGAGGCGCTTGCGGATGGGGCTTCATTGTTGTTCGATCTGGTTCTGAACCACATATCCCGCGAGCACTTGTGGTTTGTCAATTTCATCCACAACGAAGAGCCGGGCCGTGATTATGTCATGGAGGTCGATCCCAACGAGAATCTCTCAATGGTGGTGCGTCCCCGCAGCTCCCCACTGCTGAGTCTGGTACGCACCCCGGAGGGTATCAAACATGTCTGGGCAACCTTCAGTAATGACCAGATCGATCTGAATTTCGCCAATCCCGATGTGTTGTTCGAGATCATCGATATTATGCTTGACTACATTCGGCGTGGCGCCAGGGCAATTCGCTTGGATGCGGTGGCCTTTGTCTGGAAGCAGATAGGCACCAGCTGTATCCATCTGCCGCAGACCCATGAGGTGGTAAAGCTGTTTCGTAGCTTGGTGGAATTGCTCGAGCCTGGCACGATCCTGTTGACTGAGACCAATGTGCCGCACGCGGAGAATATCAGCTATTTCGGCAAGGGTGACGAGGCCAATATGGTCTATCAGTTCAGTCTTCCACCATTGATTCTGCACGCCATCCATCAACAGACAACGCAATACCTGACGCCGTGGGCCCGGTCACTGGAGAATGAGGCCCTGCCCGATGCCTGTACCTATCTCAATTTTACCGCATCGCATGACGGTGTCGGTCTACGCCCGTTGGAGGGTTTGGTGCCTGATGAGGAGGTCAATCAACTGTTGGATGATATGCGAAAACTGGGTGGTTATGTGTCGATGCGCGCCACTACCGAGGGTGCTGATCGGCCCTATGAATTGAATATCAGCTATTTCGATGCCTTTCGTTGCGCCGATAGACCTGATGATCCCTGGCACATAGCGCGTTTTATGCTCTCCCAGACCATCCCGCTCGCTATGCGAGGGATACCGGCAGTCTATATCAATGCACTGGCCGCCACGGCAAACGACCCAGTGGGGGTCGAAAGAACGGGTATGACCCGAGCCATCAATCGTCGCAAGTGGGACGGTGCTGAGCTTGAAAGACTCGCCGACAATCCGCTTACGGATACCGGGCGGGTGTTTCCCGAGTATATCCGGCGTTTGCGCTTGCGCAGGGGGATTAAATCCTTCCACCCGGATGCCTCGCAACAGGTATTGGATCTGCGGGACGGTGTATTCGGCTTGGAGCGGTGCAGTCTGGATGGCCGTGAGCGAGTGCTGGCTATCCACAACTTGACTGCCGATACTGTTGTTATCACTTTGCCCCGGCTGGATGATCGAACAACCAGATGGCATGACGCCTTACAGCAGAATGTCCCGGATTTGGATGAGGATGGGTTGCGGCTAAGACCCTACCAGGTGGTGTGGCTGCTACAGCTGAAGAGTTTTTAGTTATTAGTTTTGAGTTTTGAGTTGTAAAGGCGGGTGCTTTGCGATTGACCGCGCCATATTTAGATGTCTGTTTCATAAATAGTTGTGAGCGAAGCGAACTCATTCACTCAAAACTCCAGGAAGCCGGTAAATAGCGGCTGAGTTTGATTAGGCACCCCGCTATCCAAGCAGGTGGCGGTTCCGGATCAGTTCTGGCTATCCGCCTCCACGGCCTGGTAGAGTCGATCGTTGAAATCGGGCATTGCGGAGAGGATGCGTTTCCAATTGGCGATAAACGGGGCCTCCAGGGGATTGTCGAGAAAGGCCTGGCCGGCTTCGACAATGCTCTGTTGAAATACCTCAATCGCCTCCTCTTCGGCATGGCGATTAAATTTGAGGTTGTTGATGGTTGCGTCGTGATAATACATCTCCACCATGTCCAGGGCCTTGCGCAGATAGGCCGCCTTTAGGCTGCGAAAGAAGGCCTGGTTCATCTGGATGCCCTCTGTCGCCATTTTGCGATAGAAGGATTTGGCGATATCACGGCTCATCTTCGCCAGGCCTCCATCACGGTCCTCCGCTGATAGATCCTGGTGTTTGTGATCATACTGGTCCGCGATGTCTACCTGGCAGATCTGATGTCTGGATATGTTGCGATAGACTTCGGACAGCAGACCCACCTCGAGCCCCCAATCGCTCGGAATGCGCACCTGGGATGCCAGGTCCATGCTCATGGCGAATTCCCCCGACAATGGATAGCGGAAGCTGTCCATGAAGTCCAGGTACTCCAGGGGACCCACCATCATGCGCAACGCCCGGATCAGCGGGGTGACGAACAGTCGCGTGACCCTGCCGCCGAGCTTGTTCAGGTTGACCCGCGCATAGTAGCCCTTGGCATATTCGAAACTGGAGTTGGGATGGACCAAAGGGTAGAAGAGTCTGGCGGGCAGATCCCGCTGGTAGGTGACAATGTCGCAGTCGTGCAGACCGACCGCGGTAAGTTCCTCTATGGCCAGGGCGTAACCCAGGCAAAACCAGACATTGCGACCCTTGCCCGGTTCCGGTGGAGAGAGGTCCCGCTCACGCAGTTCATCGTCAAGGCCGCGCAGGCGTGGTCCATCCTGCCATAGCAGATGGGTCCGTTGCGGTAATCTGGAAAAAAAGTCCTGGGCATGGCGAAATTCCGCTTCATCCGCCCGGTCCAACCCGATGATGATGTGCGAGATATATTCCGCATGCTGCAGCTCATCCAGAATCATGGAGAGTGCAGGGCCTGAGAGTTCGGAGTAGAGACTGGGCAGGATCAGGCCGATGGGGCGTTTCTGTACATATTCGGCGAGTTCCTGCTCCATCTCTTCGAGCGGGCGGTCAGTCAGTCGATGCAGGGTGGTGATGCCGCCGTTTTGAAAGAAATCAGCCATGCTCAGGTCTCAGATTGTTGTAATAGATTTTGAATGGCCTGATTCCAACCCGCAGGGCCGGGCAGATCGGTGATTATGGCATCAGGTCGTTGTTCAAGAATGATATGAGTACCATCATGCTTGCGGACAATGATCGGAATATCGACTGCGAGCAGCATCTCCCGATCGTTGTCACTATCACCAAGGCCGATGGTTTTGGTGACTGCCTGTCCTTTTTTCTTCAGATGTCTGGTCACATATTTTACTGCCTTGCCTTTGTCGGTGTCACCCAGCAGGTGGTAGAAGCGGCCGCCTTTTAGGAGTCGTAAACCTATGTGGGCGATGTCCTGCCGGAACTGCTTCAGATCGGCCTCGCTACCTTGCCAGAAAAATGCCTCCGAGCCGAGTCTGTGCATGGCAAGCTTTGCCATATCGTGTTCCAGACCGGTAGCTTCCATGACCTCTTCCACGGTCATGTCGCCAAATCCCAGGGTTCCGTAGTTGGGATTTGTGCGAGAGTCGACTAGATAGTCCCGGATTTGCAGATAGCCCGGAGGAGCGATCTGCGGGGGTTCGCCGGGATAGATGATGACAGACCCATTCTCGCCGATCATCGGCCCTTCGAGTCCAAGTTTTTGTATCAAAACAGCAAGTTCAGCCTGGGTTTTGCTGGAAACGAGGATGACTGGAATTTGTCGCTCTCTCAACTTACGCAGTGCGGGAACTGCATCTCGATGATCGTAACTATTGTGATCCAGCAGCGTGCCATCAAGGTCTGTGAATACTAGCCATCCGGTCGTCATCGTTCGAATTCTATGTCATCAGAGTAATAAAATCAGATTGTGCCATATAAAGCCCGCACATAAACTATGGGCATTAGCATACCCTGAGAATTGTATATCTGAATGATCTGGGGCAATTGACTGAAGAATCGTCTATTGCTCAAATCCGGTATGCAAATCCTCGTATGGAGTGAGGGCTGGCGGCTTTTTTGCTCAATAAACGATGGGTTTCAATGGAACATTTGGCCTGGGTTCGATACCCAACAGGGAGCGGGTTATATTGATTCTGAAAGCAGTGATGTTGCGAAACGCATATTATGCTACTCCATGGACGACTATCACTATATCCTAATCAAGGAATCCAATTCACCGGAACAATCCGATTAATGTGTAGTGTCATGGAACTCGATCAGCAACATCAGATTCAAAATGCTTGTGATCTCATTACCCATAACCCGCTCCCGCCGAGGGATATAGTGAATAGACACCGACCTGTCGCGCCGGCAAACCGCAAACTGAAACCGAATCCGAAATACGCCTGGCTATGTATGCTGCTGTTATTGTCCATCTCCACGCTCGGTTGGTCTGCGGAGAAGCCTGGGCCCCTGGTTATTGTTGCAGAAGTCATCGAGGATGAGTTTGTTGAACGTATCGAGGCCTTGGGTACGCTTAAAGCGAATGAGTCGGTTGAATTGACCGTGAATGTCACGGAAACGGTAACCGCGATCCATTTTGATGACGGCCAACGGGTCAAAGCAGGTCAGGTGCTGGTGGAGATGACCAATCGCGAGGAGCATGCCCTGTTGCAGGAGGCCCAAGCCAACCTGAATGAGGCCAAGCGTCAATTTAATCGGGTCAGTCGACTCGAGTCCAAGGGCATAGAGGCTCAGTCTCTGCTCGACCTGAGGCGACGTGAAGTGGATACCGCGCGTGCCCGCCTGGCGGCTATCCAGTCTAGGCTTGCGGATCGGCTCATTAACGCACCCTTTTCAGGTGTCGTAGGACTGCGCAACATCAGTGTCGGTGCCTTGGTGGAGACCGGTGACACGATCACTACATTGGACGATGACGCGAGCATGAAGCTGGAATTTGCGGTGCCCTCCGTCTATCTTGCCGATCTGCAACCGGGTCTGCTGATTCGCGCCCGCAGCCGTTCCTACCAGGATCGAATCTTCAATGGTGAAGTGAAGGTCGTGGACAGTCGTGTCGATCCGGTCAATCGTTCAGTCCTGGTGCGTGCCATGATTGCCAATCCGGAGCGGTTGTTGAAGCCGGGTATGCTGATGACCGTCGAGTTGTTGCACAATCCCCGACGAACCCTGGTTATACCGGAGGCAGCGCTGATGCCTAAGGGCAATGATCAGTTTGTGTTCGTGGTTGAGGGTGGTGAGAATCGGGTGGCGAAACGGAAAATCACCATCGGATCGCGTCGGCCTGGCGAGGTGGAGGTGGTGGATGGGCTGCAGATGGGGGAGCGGGTCATCACCCATGGAACGGATAAGGCGAAGCACGATGGCAAGGTGCGTATCAAAGGCGTTCAGAAAGGCAAGATCGCCATCGATGCCTTGCTCAAGCCCCTGGTCAAGGCCACCAAGGGTGGGCCATGATCCTATCTGACATCTCTGTCAGACGGCCGGTCTTCGCCTCGGTCCTCTCCCTGTTACTGATTGCCTTCGGTTTGGTCGCCTTTGATCAGTTGCCGTTGCGCGAATACCCCAATATCGATTCACCGATCGTCTCCGTTGAGACCCTCTATCCAGGTGCAGCAGCGAATGTGGTGGAGACTCGTATCACCCAACTGATCGAGGATCGTGTTTCCGGTGTCGAAGGGATACGTTTTATCTCATCGGTGAGCGAGGATGGACGCTCGGTGGTGACCATCGAGTTTGATGTGAAGCGGGATATCGATGGTGCCGCCAATGATGTGCGTGATCGTGTTTCCGCCATATTGGATAACCTGCCGCTGGAGGCTGAACCACCGGAGATCCAAAAGGTGGACAGCAATGAGGACGTCATCATGTGGCTGAATCTGGTCAGCGACCGGATGACTGTGCCAGAGCTGTCCGACTATGCGCGGCGTTATCTGGTGGATCGCTTCTCGGTACTGGATGGGGTGGCCCGGGTGCGGGTGGGAGGCGGCCAGACCTTTGCCATGCGAATCTGGATCGACCGACAGACCCTCGCGGCACGGGGTTTGACCGTCACCGATGTGGAGCAGGCCCTGCGTGCGGGTAACCTGGAACTGCCCGCAGGCAGCATCGATTCGGTGGACCGGGCCTTCACGGTGCGTGTCGACCGTACCTTCCACACCGCGGACGACTTTGCCAGGCTGGTTATCGCCCGGGGCGATGATGGCTACCTGGTGCGGCTGGGTGAGGTGGCCAGGGTGGAAAAAGGGGCCAATGAGACGCGTACCTTCTTTCGCGGCAATGGCGTGCCCATGGTCGGTATTGGCATTGTCAAGCAGTCGACCGCCAATACCCTGGCTGTGGCCCAGGCGGCAAAAGAGGAGAGGCTGCGGATCAATGCCACCCTGCCGCAAGGCATGGAGATAAAGCAGAGCTTCGACAGCTCAGTATTCATCGAGAATGCCATCAGCGAGGTCTACAAAACCCTGTTTATCGCCATCCTCCTGGTGGTGACGGTGATCTTCCTCTTTCTCGGCAGCGTGCGTGCCATGATCGTGCCGGCGGTGGCGGTGCCGGTCTCCCTTATCGCCACATTTCTAGTGTTGTTGATACTCGGTTTCACCATCAATATATTGACCCTGCTGGCCCTGGTGTTGGCGATTGGCCTGGTGGTGGATGATGCCATCGTGATGCTGGAGAATATCCATCGACGCATGGAGGAGTATGGTGAGACGCGCCTGGTGGCGGCCTTCCGTGGTGCCAGGCAGGTTGCATTTGCAGTGATCTCCACCACCGTGGTGTTGGTCTCGGTATTCACTCCCATCGCCTTTCTAGGTGGAGATATCGGCAGGCTCTTCGCCGAATTTGCCTTGACCATGGCCGCCGCGGTTGGCTTCTCCAGTCTGGTGGCCCTGACCCTCTCTCCGATGCTGGCTTCCCAGATCCTGCCTTCGGGCAAGGTTGGCAGGGTGAGTCTGAGTCGCTGGGTAGACAGGCTGTTTGGGCGCATCCGGGATCTCTATATCAAGACCCTGCATGTGGCAATGCGCCATGCCTGGCTGATGCTGTTACTGTTTGCCGGCATCGTCGCCATGGCTTACTGGCTTTTGCAGCAGATACCGGATGAGTATGCCCCGAAAGAGGACCGGGGTGCCTTCTACCTGATCGTCAACGGTCCAGAGGGCGCCTCCTATGAATATATGAAGGATTACATGGATGAGATCGAGCGCCGCATGATGCCCTACGTGGAGTCCGGTGAAATCACCCGCCTGTTGGTTCGGGCACCCCGGCGCTTCAGTAACTTTGCTATCTTCAACGGCGGTATCGTCATCAATGTCTTGAACGATTGGAACTCCCGCCGTAGCGCCTGGACGATCATGAAAGAGCTGCGTAAGAACCTATCCGACCTTCCCGGTGTGAAGGCGTTTCCGGTAATGCGCCAGGGATTTGGCCGACGCATTCAGAAACCGATCCAATTCGTCATCGGTGGTGGTACCTACGACGAGTTGGCACAGTGGCGGGACAGGTTGCTGCAGGAGATAGAGAGCGACAATCCCGGTTTGCTGGGGATCAACTGGGACTACAAGGAGACCAAGCCGCAGCTGAAGGTGGAGATCGACTATGATCGAGCGGCCGAACTGGGCGTCACCGTGGAAACGATCGGTCGTACCCTCGAGACCATGTTCGGTTCACGCAAGGTAACGACCTATATCGAACAGGGTGAGGAGTACGATGTCATTCTTGAAGGTGAGCGCAGCGATCAACGCACACCCACAGATCTGAATCATCTCTATGTTCGCTCCACAACCAGTGGGCATCTGGTGCAGCTGTCAAATCTGGTGACCCTGCGGGAGGTCGCCGATTCGATCAGCCTGAACCGCTATAATCGGGTGCGCTCTCTGACTATCGAGGCCAACCTGGAACAGGGTCTGGCCCTGGGAGCGGCCCTGAAATATCTCGAGGGATTGGTCCGTGAACACCTTCCGGCGCATGCCGTCATCGACTACAAGGGCCAGTCCCGGGACTACAAGACCGCGGGCAGCTCCGTTGTGTTTGTGCTGATCCTCGGCGTAGTGGTGGTCTATCTCGTATTGGCGGCACAGTTCGAGAGTTGGCTGCACCCCCTGGTTATCATGTTGACCGTGCCATTGGCCATGGCGGGGGCCTTGCTGGGTCTCTATATGACCGACCAGACCCTCAACATCTACAGCCAGATCGGATTGATCATGCTGGTAGGCTTGGCCGCCAAAAACGGTATCCTTATCGTTGAATTCGCCAATCAGTTGAGGGATGCGGGTAAGGCGTTCGGCGATGCCTTGCTGGAAGCGGCCCATGTGCGTTTTCGTCCCATTGTAATGACCGGCATCACCACGGCCGCCGGTTCGCTTCCCCTGCTGCTCTCCTCCGGTGCGGGCTCGGAGACACGCACTGTCATAGGTACGGTGATTCTCTCAGGTGTCATTGCCGCCACCCTGTTTACCCTCTATATCGTGCCTGTCGCCTACCATATACTGGCCAAGCACACTGGATCCCCCAAGCAGCTCGGCCAGCAATTGGAGAAGGAACTCTCTGAGCAGTAGCGTTGCGGAAGAATGGTGCGGCAAGCCGCACCCTACACACTTAAATGGCAACACGCTTACCGACTGTTCAGTATCTTTAAACTAATTTGCGTTTCATCTGTGGTGATTGACGTCCATTCGCAGAAACTACTCAGTACATATGTTGCCCGCCGTTGACCGATAGGGTCGAACCGGTGATGAAGCTTGCGTCGTCTGCAACCAGGAAGAGTACGGAACGGGCAATATCCTCCGGCTCTCCCAGGCGGCCAACAGGAATCGTCTTGATGATTTTCGCCAGGATATCCTCCGGTACGGCGCGCACCATGTCGGTCGCCACATAACCCGGTGCCACGGCATTCACGGTAATGCCTTTGGTGGCGCCCTCAAGGGCCAGGGCCTTGGTGAAACCATGGATGCCCGATTTCGCCGCGGCATAGTTGACCTGACCGTATTGCCCCGCCTGGCCATTCACTGAGCCAACATTGACGATGCGTCCGAAGCCCCGCTCACGCATGCCGTTGATCACCGCATGGCAGGTATTGAAACAGGAGGCCAGGTTGGTCTGGATGACCTTGTCCCACTTATCAAAGTTCATCTTATGCATGGTGCCGTCGCGGGTGATGCCGGCATTGTTGACCAAGATATCAACGGGACCGATCTCTGTTTCGATCTTTGCAATGCCTGCCTCAACCGAATCAAAATCACTGACGTCGAACTTGTAGGCCGCTATGCCGGTGCGTTCCGTGAACGCCTTTGCTGCCTCTTCATTGCCGCCATAGTTAGCGCAAACCGTGTAACCCGCATCCTTGAGTGCTACACAGATGGCTTCGCCAATGCCGCGGGTACCTCCAGTCACTAATGCTACACGTCCCATCGCTTGTCTCCTCTTTATGGTTGTTTATTTGTTATCTGTGCAGGATCACTAGACCCGCAATGCTCGAGTGCAGCGATAGTTACCAGTACGCCTGAGAAACTGATGTTGACCGGTGCATGCCGTTCAGCGCGAGGGTGCAGATCATGGTCCGCCTATTATTAAA
Organism: Candidatus Thiodiazotropha sp. CDECU1; assembly: GCF_963455295.1. Classification (NCBI taxonomy): domain Bacteria; kingdom Pseudomonadati; phylum Pseudomonadota; class Gammaproteobacteria; order Chromatiales; family Sedimenticolaceae; genus Candidatus Thiodiazotropha; species Candidatus Thiodiazotropha sp. CDECU1. The sequence continues at coordinate 3,829,345 of NZ_OY734020.1, read as the reverse complement.
GATTTCTATCTCAGCATAAATGTAATGGCATGGCAATGACATGTGATCAAGCCCTGTTTAACCTCAGATTGTTCATGGAAATAGTCGTTGATCTTGATTGCACCCCGACCATATGGATAAGTGAATGCCTGGCTGAATCTAAAGTGCCTGGACAGGCGTAGATAGGGGTAGAGTCAGCGCATCTCTGAACATCATAACCGATAAGAAAATCGTCTCTCTTTTTAGCCGTAATACAACACGCATATTTAGATAGCTCTTATCCACGTAAAGAGGAGGATCAAGTCATGTCTGATATGAGTGAAAAACTGCCGGGAACCGGTTTTTTTATCGTTTTTCTTATGCTGCCGTTAAGTGCATCGGCATACGACCTGAGTGATATCTTCGGTGGTGACGCCAAATACTCATTTTAACCCTGAGCATCATGCGGGACCGGTTATATCTGGAAATTGCGGTTGGCGGCAGTCAAATGATTTGCCGCCAACCTGCTCGATAGCCTGCGCATATATACAGCACTATTGGAAAGAAAAGGGATGCAGTTGGTCACGCCCAGTCAGTCGATGGTGCGGCTGAGAAGTTACGCTATCGGTGGATCAAGGCAGATCATGAAGCGCGAAAGGATTTTATGAGTTGGATTATCGATCAGAGGTACGCGTAGGTTTGCGCCAAGTTGGTCGAGGTGTTATGCACTCCCCGACAGATATCGGGGATGTTTGTGTGGATGGCGACGACAATCAGGATATGATGCCTTCGTCCAAGCGGCTCTGCTCGATCAGAAAATCGTAGCAGCGATCGCAGTTTTCCTTGTCGGCGCGTCGTCTCATGGCGGCGCGGGGGTGTTGATTGAGATGGCCGCTGATGCCATAGATATCGTTGAATCCCCATTCGATCTCGTTGCGCAGAGGTACGAACTCCTCCTGGATCGCCTTGTAGATCGGTTCCACATCGAACTTGGGATTCTTCAGGAAATTGAGCAGCAACTCCAGGTTGCAATTGCCGGCCCCGCGGCCGATGCCATTGATGGTCGCATCGAGAAGATTGACACCGTCGATAATGGCCTGTTGGGTGTTGGAAAAAGCGAGTTGCTGATTGTTGTGGGCGTGAAAGCCCAGCTCCTTGCTCGGGGCATATTTTTTATACAGATTGAGGTAGTCGGTCACCTGTTCCGAATAGAAGGCACCGTAGCTGTCGACCAGGTAGAGGTAGTCGAGTTCCGGTGTCTCTTCAACCTGGTTGAGGGCTTCGATCAATTCGCTACGAATGGCGGCAGAGCAGGCCATGATATTGACGGTGGTCTCATACCCCATATCCTTTGAGCGCTTGACCAGATCCAGCCCCTTGTCGATGTCGGGTACATAGCAGGCCACGCGTGCCATGTCGAAGGGGCTTTGGTCCCTGGGTTTCAAGCTACTGAAATCGACCCGGCCGATATCGAACATCACAGCCACCAGGGGGGGATTTTCACATTCATGGGAGTCGATGATCATTTTCAGGTCATCGTCGTCACAGAAGTTCCACTTGCCGAATTTATCGTGACTGTACTCCTCGCTGACGGCGAGTTTCTTACCCAGTTCGATAATATCCACACCGGAATCACAGGCTGCGCGATAGACCGCCTTTACGAAATTATCGGTAAAATGGTAGTTGTTGATAAGACCGCCGTCTCGAATGGTGCAGTCAAGGACTTTCAGTTGTTCGCGAAACACGTTGGGATTCCTCGTGACTAGGATGGGGTTGAAACAAGCAATTCTAGCCGATCGATTGCCCCCATACTACTTCCAACTACATCGATGTTGCGGTGAGTCGTGAATTGAGTGATTCGCGCTGACAAGTAGACGTCTGATGGCTGATCCAGTTCATTCCTCAATAGGTATCACCATCACCGGCACCTTGGAGTGGCGAATTACTCGGCGCGCGGTGTCCCCCATCAGGCCGCCGCGTAATATGCCACGGCCGCGCTTGCCGATAACCACCAGGTCGTAGCCGCCGGAGTGTGCCTTCTCCACGATTCTGTCGCCTGGCTCGCCTATATCCACGATCACATCGTAGGTGACGTAGGATTCATTTTCGTCGTTCTCCATGGTGTCTTCGCAGAACTGCTGGACATCGTCCTTGATGGAGGCATCACCCCGTTTGCGCTTGACCAGGATCTCTCTCGCCTCTTCCACATTGCGGTTCCTGATCTCGTTCCACAGCTCCTCATTAAAGTAGCCTTCGAGAAACTTTTCGAACTCGCGGGATTCCACCACATGAAACACGGTCAGTTCTGCGGCGTAGATATTGGCCAGGCTGGCGGCATGGGGAAAGGCCAGGCGACCCTCTTCGGATAGATCGGTGACATAGAGGATCTTGTTGTAGCCGATCCGGGGGAGTTTTCTGTGTGGCATATTCGGATCTCTTTATTTCAGGTCTTTACCGGTGATTTTTTGAACCAGTCCAGCCAGATACCACTGAGCAACCAGGCGTAGCCGTAGGTGCCGATGAGGATCAGTATGAAGGTGACTGCGATATCCCTGACTGAGCCGTCCAACGAAAAACCGGGCACATAGCCGAACAGGAAGGGGCCAAGGTAGAGAAACTTGGCGAATTTAAACGATGTGAAAGCGGTCTTCCACATGTTTGCCTTGGCAATGGTGGCACCGGCAAAGGCGGCGATACAGACTGGCGGCGTGATGTTGGAGTCCTGTGACAGCCAGTAGACGATCATATGGGCGGCGATGGGATTGACCCCCAATTCTGTGAGTGCGGGTACCGCCACCACCGCAGTGATAAGGTAGGCGGCGGTGACCGGGACGCCCATGCCGAGAATCAGCGAGGCGAGGGCGATCAACAGGATGGTCAGCCAGAGTTTGCCATCGGCGAGTTCGATGACGATATCGGCAAAGGTCAGCACCAGGCCGCTGTAGGTCAGTACGCCAATGATAATACCGATCACGCCGACCGTGGCGCCGATCTTCAGACTCGATTCCGCGCCGGCGCGTGAGGCAACCAGGAAGCCTTTCAGGTCGATGCGGGTATCCTTGCGGAACCAGCTGACGACGATGCAGGAAACGACGCCCAGGATGGCCGAGTAGCCGGGTGAGTAACCGAGCAGCATGAAGATGGTGATAATCACCAACGGCAGGACGTAGAACCACTCCTTCTTGAGAATCTCCTTGGCGCTCTCTTTCGACTTCTCACCTACGATATTGAAGCGTTTGGCTTCATAGTGGACCATGACGAAGACACTGAAGAAGTACATCAGGGCCGGGAAGATCGCCACCAGCATGATGGTGGAATAGGGTACGCCGGTGAGTTCCGCCATGATAAAACCACCGGCTCCCATGATCGGTGGCATGAACATGCCGCCGATGGAGGCGGCCGGTTCGATGCCGCCCGCCACATGGGGTCTGAACCCGGCCTTTTTCATCATCGGAATGGTAAAGGCGCCAGTGGAGACGGTATTCGCGATGGCGCTGCCGGAGATGGAGCCGAACAGCCCTGAAGCGATGACAGAGACCTTGGCTGGGCCGCCGATCTTGTGGCCGACGGCGGCCAGGGGGAAATCGATGAAAAAGCGCTGTGCGCCACTCTTCTCCAGGAAGGCGCCGAA